>NZ_JBLKRU010000002.1:0-474962 GCF_047608185.1 Caballeronia eucalypticola | reverse complement strand
AAGCGCAACACCAAAGCGTATAAGGTGTTGTAATGCATAAAGCAAATCAGTACGAGCAGTTGCAAGCTGAGGAACGTTTGGAGATTGCGAGCCTACGTCAACGGGGTTCTAGTATTCGGGCCATGGCCCGAATACTCGGGCGCTCGGCCTCTACCCTTAGCCGCGAACTCAGGCGCAATAGTTCTGTGCTTGGTTATGTCCCAGCAGCGGCGCACGCACTCAGTTCGGCCCGACGATCCAACAGTGCGGTCGCGCCCAAACTCGGGCCTCACAGCGCTTGCTGGAGGGTCGTCCTCACGCTGCTGGAGTGGCGTTGGTCGCCTCAGCAAATCTCTGGAGTCCTCAAGCGTATGTTCCCAAACGATCCGACTTTGCAGGTCTCGCACGAAACGATTTACACCACTATCTACGCCCACCCAGGCGGCGAACTACGGCGTCAACTCATTGCTTGTTTGCGTCGTGCTCATCGCGCCCGTATGTCGCGGACACGGGGTAGTGATCGCCGCTGGCAAATTCCAAATATGGTCAGCATTCACGTGCGCCCACCTGAAATAGAGGATCGCGTGATGCCCGGGCACTGGGAGGGCGACTTCATTAAAGGCGAAGGCAATCGCTCTTCAGTGGGCGTGTTGGTGGAGAGAACCAGCCGTCTAGTGCTGCTGGCTAAGATGGACGATGCCACAGCCGAATCTGCACTGGCTGGCTTCTCCGCCAAGCTCAACTCGATCCCCGAGCACTTGCGTCACAGCTTCACTTACGACCAGGGGCGTGAACTCTCACGGCATCAAGAACTTGCCGCTCAAACAGGCGTGAATGTCTATTTTTGCGATCCACACAGCCCGTGGCAGCGAGGAACTTGTGAAAATACCAACGGCCTGTTGCGCGAGTACTTGCCCAAAGGCACCGACCTTTCCGTCCATAGTCAGGCCGACCTCGACGTCATTGCAGACAGCTTGAACAACCGCCCTCGTGCTACGCATGCGTTTCATTCACCCTTCGAGGTATTTGCCGCGACACTAAAAGCAGCGGATCTCGCAACGTCATCTAAACATTAGACCAGTTGTTGCACTTCGACTTGAGACCGCCCTGCTTACGACCTGGTCTTCGGGGAACATCTCGCCGACGGCGACACCCCGACAACGGCCCTTACGGGAAAGCTCTTCTAGTGGCATACCGAGTTCTCGATTCAGCCGGTAGTTGGTTGTGCGGCGTCGAGACCGGAATTTAGCGATACTCGATCAGCTTTGGTGATATTGAAGCGCAACAACGTTGTTGTCGGCAAATTTCAAGGTAGGAATTACGTCTATCGTTGACGCCCTTGCTAGTTGACCGGAGGAAGGTATGCCGATGTGGGCGCCCATCGATGTTCTTTATCTTTAATTAAGCCGGAGGAGCTGACCAATGCTTTTGCTTTTAGCTGGTTTAACGGCGCGTGCACGGTCGATAGAGGATATTCGACGCATCTTTGGCGCCCCACCGCCTGGAAGCATCAGCGCAGAGTACAGGATTCTACTAATGCGGGTGGATGCCTACGCTCTACCAAGACTTCGAAGCAACAGTACTCCGCCGAAGTCGCAACCGCGACTCCGCTACAACGAAAAGCAAGTAGGCGCGCACCGTTTAGCGACAGGC
Organism: Caballeronia eucalypticola; assembly: GCF_047608185.1. Taxonomy (NCBI): domain Bacteria; kingdom Pseudomonadati; phylum Pseudomonadota; class Betaproteobacteria; order Burkholderiales; family Burkholderiaceae; genus Caballeronia; species Caballeronia eucalypticola. The sequence continues at coordinate 473,330 of NZ_JBLKRU010000002.1, read as the reverse complement.
TCAACTGTTCGCCAAGGATGCTTAGGCTGCAAATGTCGACGCGAGGAACTTGGAGATGCCATGCAAACAACTCTATCCTATCTCGCGCGTCGATCCTAGTGCATCGCCCCGAACGCCGTTCGGAGTGGTTGAGGCAATCCCATTTTTCAACCTCATGTTCAATTGGACAGTCGTCATCAGACCAACATGTCCCGCCACCAACTTCTCATGCCGAACAGTATCCGGACGAAGATGGATCACGAGTGACGTCTCGGCGATATCGGTGTGCCGACCAACCGACTCAGGGTCGCCTCCAGCACGTTCAACAGCAGATCGCCACTCGAGTAGCCACGCCTGAGGGTCCGTATACGCGAAGACCTGAGTGGACACGCCGAACGCCTCTCAGACACGCGGAAGCATCGCGAGAAAGGCATTGAAGTTTCCTAAATGAGATAGTGCCGGGAAAGGGCAGATGATGTCTCGAGCAGCCACACTTGTATAGTGGGCGCAATCAAAGTGCTGCCTAACAACGCAGCGACCTCGACCGCTAGACCTTCCGCATGATCAGCATCCATACTTAGAAGCAAAGGAGGTCCATGCTGTTCAATCGCCACAAGGAATAATGACGCTATCAAAGTCGTTGGCCAAGGCACTAGGTACGTCTTCGTATGTCATACCGGCGAGATGCCTCGTCCCTGACTCCAAACAGACTACAATTTGGCCTTCTTGTTTCGAGTCAGAAATTGGGACCTGGCGTCGGCAGACTTCGAGTCGCCGAGATATCCGGCGAGGTCACTAAGTGTCATGTCCAACAACGCCACGTCCGTCATCTGTGAAGCTTTCTGAAGCGTTCGTTTAATGGCCGTAAAGAGTCGGGAATCTTTTTCGCGCAGTTCACGACACTTCAATACGGCTCTTGTTAGCACGTCGTCAACCTCTGCAATTTCGTCGATTGCGCCGGCAGTGATGGCGTCTTTCGCGAAAATAAGGGAACCTGAGCATAAGAGGTAACGTGCGGTACGCTGCCCAAGTATTGCTACCGCTTGGCGCATGCCCTTTGCGGCCGGCAAGAGGCCATGATTTATCTCAGGAAATCCGAACCGTGACTGCGGAGACGCCACAATGTAGTCGGAATGGAGGACAATTTCGAATCCCGCCCCGACCGCGTAGCCCTTGACGGCGCATACAAGCGGGCTTGGATATTCCTCTATTTGGCACAGCAAATCCTGAAAGTCTCTCATGCGGGATATCGCAAGCTCGTGGTCCGCCACTTCGTTGATATCGCCACCAGCACTGAAAAACCGCTCTCCGTCTCCGGTGAGGACGACCCCAGGTGGCGAATCTTGCTGAGCGAGGTGCTTCAGGGTAGAGCTCAATGCCGCGATCAGAACTCCGCTGAGAGCGTTGGCCGGCGGTCGGCTTATCGTGAGTTGCACAAGATTAGTATCGAGTTGCGTAAAGATAAGTTCTTTGGTGTTCATCCAGGAAGACTCGCCTCAGTAAAGATTGTTATTATAGGTAGCATGGTGCACGATTAGATTTTGATTTCTGAACGTTATTCTTCCCTCGACAGCATAGAATTCTGGCGCTGAAACAACGACAGAATTTTGTGCTGAGGAAGCACCTGGAATTAGCAAGACTCGCAAGGCAGTTGTTTAAGTGTGGTGGTGACCCCATCAGGCCGATTGGTAGATCTTCCGTAGTAGCGAGCAACGCGGGGCCCAAAGAGACTCGTCTTGCTACAGGGGAAAGCGCAGAGTACCAGTCGAGTTTTGGTCAACATTCCCCACAAGTGTCTGCGGAGCGCGCTTTCTACAGCAACTTATTAAGTAGCCGAAACAAATTCGGGGAAGAGAACGAACCGTGAACCAAGAGATGTCTGACACCAATCGTCCAAGCGTGCCAGCTTCCGTACCAGCGCCTAAGATTGACTACCAGCCATTCGATCCGGATTTCCTGGACCCACCGGTGACGGCCGTCCTCCTGGAGGCAAACGGAAAAATCGACGAGTTGCCAATGCACGTTCACCGCAAGGGACAACTGGTGGTTACCTTAAGGGGATCGGTCATGTGTCGATCGCCGAGGGGATGGTGGATCGTCCCGCCTAACGGCGCGGTGTGGATTCCTGGAGGTATTCCCCATAGTAATCATGCCTCGGATTTCGCCAAGTTATACGTGGTTTTCATTGCACCGGATGCAGCTGAATTACCCGCTGAGTGCCGAAGCTTCACCATTACGCCTCTGATCCGGGAGCTGATCCGTTCACTTGCCAAACTACCGCCACAATACCCAGCGACAGGTACAACCAGCAGGCTGGCCCAGGTACTTTTGGACCAACTAGCACAGCTAGCACCGGATGATGTCTTTCTTCCCATTTCCGACAATCATCGGCTTCAGCAGATTGCGTCGTCGTTGCTGAGTAACCCTGCTGACCGGAGCACCATCGCGGAATGGGGACACCGCCATGCTATGAGTGAACGCACACTCGCGCGGCTGGTTCTCAGTGAGACGGGGATGACGTTCGGACGCTGGCGCGAGAGATTGCATATCATCATCGCCCTGCAGCGGCTTTCAATCGGAGCGTCAGTTCAAGCGGTATCAATGGAACTTGGGTACGAGGGGCCCAACTCCTTCATCACCATGTTCAAGAAGACCATGGGCCAAAGTCCCGGCAAGTATCGCGCAGACAAATTCGAAGCCTCTCAACTTTAATGCCCTCATTGAAGGGAAGCTCTGCGTAAAACGAGCGCAGTGCTTTAACGAGACACTGCCGAATGCCTCCAGCACGAAGGCCTCCAGCGCATCAAAGCGTCCGTAGCGTTTGTACGAGCACCGCTGCACCGGTCGGCGACGGTTTTTCTCAGTAACATTGGAGAACGAACTGCTCGAGCGTGCGCGAGTCAGGCGCAGCCGTTTTAGGTTCTAGATCCGTCTCCCAAGCGAACCCGCGGCGAGCGGTTCCTTATCGGTGAGAACAGCGGGAACCGCGCAGCCTCGAGATACTGTAGCGCTGGGCGTCGCTGCGCAGAACCTTGGCCCTGTAATTAATCGTCTCCAGCCAACGTTCTGAGAGAACCTCGCAAAAACAGCGCAGCAATACGTATCTCTCTATTGCTTCCTACAGCACGGTGGTCAGCATGATATGGATTGGCAGGTTTCAGAGACGAATTGGCGATATAACAAAATTAATTGATCTCATACGCGATTAGCATAAGTACATCACTCGCCGTATGTCCCTTCTCTCGTCGTGACTAAATTGGAGATCAACCATGAAACCGCTTTTCTGGGCCGCTACCACGGTCATATTCGCCTTAGCTTCAACCGCCTCCTATGCGCAATCGACTACTCCTGTCTCCCGCGCGCAAGTAAAAGACGAAATTCGAAAGCTCGAACAGGTCGGCTACAACCCAAGCAGTCGTATAAAGGACTATCCTGCAGATATCCAGTATGCGGAAGACCTGGTCGCAAAAAGCAAGGACGCGAGTGCGTACGGCTCTGTCTCCGATTCCAACTCGCAATCGGGAGAGCAATAAATTTTGGGATTGACGTTAGACCCCTGCAATCCGTGCGGCAACGGGCGCTCAGTCACGATAGCGGTCCGCCATAGCAGCGTTTACGGAAAATTGGTGTCACCAACGATTGTCAAACGGTATGGTGGACGGGAGCAATGAGGAGAGCTTCGTAGAACTACGGGATGCCGCGAAAGTTATTGCGGAAGCGCTTTCCCGGCTCGGGCGCAACATTGATCCGGCCAGCCACGACGACCTTGATCGTGTGGTCCAGTACGTGTCGGACCTGATGGCTGATGATCGAGCGATGTACGACGAGCTTGTTAGTGCTCTTATAAGAACGGAAGATCTCCTCCCCAAAAAGCGTGGGCCGGTTTTCTGTGAGGCACTCGCCACACGGAAGGCCGAGGCCCGCGAAGCCCTTTGATCCGGTGCGAATCTATGCCGAGCGCGGGCCAGCTGACGAATTCTTGACGGATGATGTACCCAGCCGAGGACGTCTCCTTACTGCCCTTGACACCGTCGCGCCCGCAAAAGGAATCGCGAAACGATGATGTGGTCCCGACTGCTTGGAATCATGATGCTAGTGCTGCGGGTCAATGCAGCCAGCGTGTGGGAATAGTCGGGAGCTTCGGGCTCGTGACACGCTGTTTGGGATCGCTGACGGTGTGGAACGAGATTTTCCGTGGGCAACTGATAGGCTGGACACGATAACGGGCGTTATCGCCGCAGCGAGGCTGACCAACGTCTCTCGTTCGGCCGATGACATCTCAGGAACGCACTGGTCATTGCGTCTGGGGGCAATGTGGATCCGCAATTGTTCATCCGGTCAATCTCCTGACGTCGGTCCAGGCGGACCACGTTTAAGAAAACCTGGCAGTTCGAAAAATTCGCACACCCCGGACTAAATTCCATGCAATTCAAAAACTGACGGCAGCACTATGATCCGCTGATCGACAAGAGCGGCTCAATAGCGAGGAAGAACTCGGTGTCCCAGATCAGCTATGCCAAAATTCATGGTGCTCCCAAGGCCGACCTGCATGTCCATCTGGAAGGCACCATTTCGCCCGACATGATGTATGCGCTTGCGAAGCGTAACAATGTCGACATTGGTTTCGACTGCCCCGAGGCAATCGCCGCTGCATACGAGTTCCGGAATCTCGATGCGTTCCTTCAGGTGTATTACGCGGGACTACGGGTGCTCTTGACGCAAGACGACTTCTACGCAGTCACGTTCGACCATCTGTTGCGCGCTCATGAGGAAAGTACGCGCTACATTGAGTTCTATACCTCGCCCCAGTCTCACATCGAACGGGGTATTCCTGCTTCCGTGATGCTCGCCGGCATCTTCCGCGCGTGTGACGACGCCGAGTCGCAATGCGGCATCAAGGCCAACGTGATATATGGACTTCAGCGCCATCGCAGCGAGACCGACGCGCTCGCGGCCATCGAGGAGGCCGAGCCGTTCGGCGATCGTATCATCGCGCTTGGATTGGGTGGTCCGGAGGAGAACAATCCGCCCTCAAGGTTCGTTCGAGCATTCGAACGCGCTCGCGAACTGGGCTGGCACACGACAGTGCATGCTGGTGAAGAAGGACCTGCGGACTACATTTCGCAGGCACTGGATCTGCTTCGCGCTGATCGTATTGATCACGGTGTGACGGCGGAACAGGATCTGGCACTGGTTGCACGTCTCGCTAAGTCGCGCGTGCCGCTGACGGTCTGCCCCATCTCCAACGTCATGCTGAAAGTGTTCGATTCGCTGGAGCAGCATAACGCGAGACGCCTGCTTGAAGCAGGATGCAATGTGACGTTCAACACTGACGATCCGTCTTACTTTAAGGCAGACCTGACGGAGAACATTCTCCGAACCTCGCGAGCACTTGACTTGAGCGACGATCAGGTTTTCGAGGTTATGCGCAATGGATTCGAAGGCGCATTCTGCGATGACTCATCGAAGCGCGCAATGCAACAGTCGTTGCACGACTACTGGTACAACTGACCAACCGTTCTTATGTATCCATGAGATCTTCGCTGGAACGTGCGATCAATATTGAAGATCTTCGACGATTGGCGCAGCGTGCTTTGCCGAAGATGCTATTCGATTACGTCGACGGCGGTTCCGATGACGAGCGGGGAATCAGGCGCAACCGCGAGGCATTTGATCGTTGGACACTCGTGCCGCGTTATCTGCGAGACGTAACGCAACGGTCTACCGTCACCTCGCTGCTCGGCACCGAATACGCGGCACCGTTTGGCATCAGTCCCACCGGCTTCGCAGGTTTGCTGCGTCCCGGAGCAGACTACATGCTCGCCCAGGCGGCTTCGCTTGCAAAGCTGCCGTTCATCTTGTCGGGTGTCAGTAACTCGACACTCGAAGAAATCGGCGAACAGGCGGGCGGCGCGTTGTGGTATCAACTTTACCCGTCTCGCGATCGCTCAATCAGCGACGATATCGTTCAGCGGGTGGCCGCCGCCGGCGTCGAACATCTGGTTGTCACGATCGACCTGCCTGTCGTATCCAATCGCGAGCGGGATATCCGCAATGGCTTTGGCTTCCCGCCAAAAATCAAAGCCTCTGCCTATCTGGAAACGCTCAGGCATCCGGCCTGGTGCTGGCGTTATATCGCGTCCGGCAAATATCCAGTCTTCGCCGACTGGACGCGGTATGCGGGACAATCTCCCACGCCAGCCAAGGTAGCCCAGCTCGTGAAGGACAATTCGCCGGCGGTAATGACGTGGAACGATGTCCAAAGACTCCGGGACAGATGGCCTGGCAAGCTTGTACTCAAAGGCATTCTTCACGCGGAAGATGCTGTCATTGCTCGACGACACGGCGTGGACGGATTGATTGTGTCGAATCACGGCGGCCGCCAGTTGGACCGCGCCGTAACGTCGATCGACGCGCTTCCGGTCATTCGCCGCGCAGTCGGCCCCGACTATCCGCTCATGCTCGACAGCGGTGTGCGCAGAGGCAGCGACATCGCTATCGCACTGTGCCTAGGCGCGGATTTCGTATTCGCCGGACGCCCCACTCTCTTTGGCGTCGCCGCTGCGGGGCACATGGGCGCAACACAAGCGATTTCCATTCTGCAAAGCGAGTTTGACCGAGTGCTCGGTCAGCTTGGTGCATCGAACATTTCCATGCTCGATCCGACGTTCGTCTCAAGCATGCCGCAAACACAGCAAAACGCACCATAACGATCCGCCATGAACCGCGGCTTGTTGCACGATGTTCGGCCCCCGCGTCGAGTCCCGCCCTTTCGTCCTGGCTACCCTAGGCCCGCATTTAAGCGACTGTTCTAATTTTTCGCGCACGTCGTTCCAAAAATAGTTTGGCGCAGCAATTGACTCAACTTATTGTCCAGCAGATCGTAAGTCATAGCTCACGAGTGCACCGCATCGTCGCTTGATCCGGTTTCGATTGGTCCGGTTTAACGCGCCTCGACCGGCGTCGCATCCGGCAACCGGCCGTGCGCATCTATCGCACTACTAGAGAGCCCCGTCGCTTAACTCGTTTCCGTATCACAGACCTTTTGAGAATAGCCATGCGACTCAAGCCTTATTATTTTCTTGTACTAACTATATTTTCTTGCTTGTTTTCATTCGGCCCGTCGGCATATGCGGCCGCGCCCATGAAGCCCGTGCGAATCGTTGTCGGCACGCAGGCTTTGAATATCGGCTACCCGTGGCTTACGCTTCCGCAAGCGCTCGGATACTGGAAGGACGAAGGCTACGACGTTCAGGTGGTACCCCTTTCGCCGCCAGCTCAACCCATCACGCTTCTGGTGGCCGGTCAGGCAGACTTCGCGCAGGTCAACGGAGCCGTCGTCGTGCAGGCACAGACGCTCAAGAACGAACCGGTCAAGGTCGCCATGTTGAACGGGGTCACCGACTGGTCCGTGGCCGTGCTCGACGACTCGTCTTATAAGACAGTCAAGGATCTCAAAGGCAAGACGATTGGTGCTTTCGGACTCGCGTCGGGCGGTGTTGCCCTATTTCGCGCGCTTCTCCAGGACAACGGCATTGATCCCGACAAGGATGTACACCTGATTGCCGTGGGCAGCGGCGCCCCGGCCATTGAAGCTTTGCGCACGGGACGCGTGCAGGGCCTAGTCTTCTGGGCTACCGCCATGGCAAGCTTTGAAAACGCCGGCTTGAAACTGCGCTACATGCGCGGCCCCGACTGGCGTCGCATTCCCGACTACACCTTGTCGGTGATGGAAAAAACTGCGCAGTCGGACCCGAAAATGGTTGAGGCTATCATCCGTGGCATGGCGAAGGCAACGCTGTTCGCGTTGACCAATCCCGACTGCGCCCGCAAGATCCAATGGAAAACATGGCCCGCTACCAAGCCTACCGGGTCAAGCGACGAGCGTACCCTGGCGCGGTGGGATGACAATATCCTGAAGGCCCAACTCGACACGCTGCGCGACGCATTCACACTCAACGGCGGAAAATACTATGGAAATTTCGATCCGCAAACCTATGACGCGCTGCAAAAATTCATGTTGCGCACAAAGCAGATTCCCAAGACCGTTCCCTCCTCCGACTATGCGCTGACGATCCCGGATCTTTACAAGAAAGCAAATAACTTCGATGCGGATGCGATCAGACAGTCGGCGCTAAAGTGCTCGAACTGGTAAGCCGACGTCACGATCAAGCGTGGTAACTCCGACGACTACGCGTGCGTGATCCAGCAAATGATCGTTTTTTCTGACGTCGTGAGCCGCCCAGCGGCTCCTGCATACTGCGCGGTAAACACTGTAGATTTTGCAGACATTACAACGAGGAGAAAAATATGATCAACAATGTCGGCCTCAAGTATTTCGTCGGTGTTGCCCGATCTGGCTCCATCCGGCGAGCCGCGGAGCAGTTACACGTTGCGGCGTCGGCGATCTCGCGGCAAATCCAGATGTTGGAAGAAGAACTCAACGCTGAAGTGTTCGAACGCCATCGAGGGCAGAAGGTACTAAAACTGACTGCCGCGGGCGAGTTACTGCTCGAGTACACCCGGCTCATTGAAAACGAGCTTGATCAGGTCCGGGCGGACATTCGCGCGATTGACACGCTCCAAAAAGGGGCCGTACGACTTGGGGCTTCAGAGTCTTTTTCCCGCGAATTTCTCCCTACGTTCCTGCAGCGCTTTCACGCGCAGTATCCCGGCATCGTCTTTCATGTGATCGTTGCGGGGGGAGGCAAGCTGGTAGAGCTGCTGGCCAAGGACGAAATCGACGTAGCTTTGGCATACCGGGCACCGGACGCATTCGATGTACAAGTCATCGCCGAAACCTATGTGACGCCGTGCCTGCTTGTCTCGGCCACGCATCCTTTCGCCACCCGCCGCTCGGTCAACATCGAGGAATGCGGCGACCTTGAAATGGCGCTTCCAGATGAGTCGCTCACCATCCGGGAAAGTTATGTGCGGATGTTTTCCAAGGCCCATATCAAGCCACGAGTCGCGCTGGTAACGAATTCGTTCGAACTGATGCGCGCTGCCGCGGTTGCCGGACTCTGCAACACGATCGTCAACAAGTACTTCGGCAACTACAAGGTCCCGCGCGGCTTGCGTTATGTCCCGTTGCAGGGCGATGGCGTCGAGCGATGGCCGCTCAGGCTATGCGTGCACACGGGCAGGAGTTTGCCCGTGTCGGTGAAATTGTTTATCGGGAGGCTTCAGACAGAGATGGCGGGAGTCGATCAAGGCAGGCAGTAAGCGGCTCGGCGCGCGGTCGATCGACTCCGGTTAAACCGGTCAGTACCGGTAGGCTTCGCTCTTGTATGGGCCTTCCTTGGGCACATTAATATACGCGGCCTGGTCGTCCGTCAACATGGTCAGTTGGGCCCTGACCTTGTCCAGATGCAGTCGCGCCACACGCTCGTCGATCAGCTTCGGCAGCACGTAGACCGTCCCGACCTCGTACTCGTCTCGATGGGTAAATATCTCCACCTGCCCGAGGGTCTGATTCGCGAGGCTACACGACATGACGAAGCTCGGATGCCCGGTCGCACAGCCCAGATTCACGAGCCGTCCTTTCGCCAATAAGATAATGCGTTTTCCATCTGGAAAAATGACGTGGTCGACTTCCGGTTTGATCTCGTCCCAATCGCACCGGGCCAAGGAGGCTACATCGATTTCGTTGTCGAAATGCCCGATATTGCAGACGATCGCCTGATCACGCATGCGCGCCATGTGCTCATAGGTGATCACGTCCTTGTTGCCGGTCGCGGTCACGAACATGTCGCATTTGTCGGCGGCATAGTCCATGGTGACAACCCGATAACCTTCCATAGCAGCCTGAAGCGCGTTGATCGGATCGACCTCCGTCACCCAGACCTGAGCGCTTAGCGCACGCAACGCCTGAGCCGAGCCCTTTCCGACGCCTCCATAGCCCGCGACGCACGCGACCTTGCCGGCAATCATGACATCGGTGGCGCGCTTGATTGCGTCCACGAGTGACTCGCGGCAGCCGTACTGGTTATCGAATTTGCTCTTGGTGACGGAATCATTGACCGCGATCGCGCGCATGCGGAGCGCGCCGTTTGCGCTCATTTCGTGCAAACGCATGACACCCGTCGTGGTCTCTTCCGTCACGCCCAGAATATGTTTGAGACGCCGGCTATACCACGATGAGTCGCGTGCAAGCGTGTTCCTGATCGCCGCGAACATGGCCGACTCGTCGGCGCTCTCTGGCACATCCAGCAGGGACAGGTCGTGCTCCGCCTGGCTCCCGAGATGGATGAGCGCAGTGGCATCGCCGCCGTCATCGAGAATCATGGTCGGTCCCTCCTCGGGCGTGCCCGCCCGGCCGCCGAAATCGAAGATGCGATGGGTGAAGTCCCAATACTCGACCAGCGTCTCGCCTTTTTTGGCAAACACCGGCGTACCGTTTGAAGCGACAGCGGCCGCTGCATGGTCCTGAGTCGAGAAAATATTGCACGAGGCCCAGCGAACCTGGGCGCCCAGTGCCTCGAGCGTTTCGATAAGGACGCCGGTCTGGATCGTCATGTGCAGCGAACCCGCAATTCGCGCTCCGTCGAGCGGACGGAATACCTGCAATTCCTGGCGGATGGCCATGAGGCCAGGCATTTCCGTTTCGGCGATCCTGAGTTCCTTATGGCCCCATGCAGCGAGCGCCATGTCCGCGACGACGAATTGCGAGCTTGAAGATGTATTCAGCGTTTCCATTGGTTCTCCGTAAAGGTGCAGAAGCCGCCGGTACGCGAGCAATTACGCCACCCGCATCCCAGCGGATAAGCGTCGTTCACCAGATCCATTAAATGGACCTGCCCGAGCCTCATCCCGCGACCTGGAGACCGGTCGGGATTGCAACGCTCCTCGGGAAATCGTGCGTAGTTTGCGTCCTGATCCGCTCGCCATGGTGCGAAAAATTCGCGCAGCGTCGACGAAAATCTCTGTTTGACCTGCTTTTTTTACGCGCTTACCTTGAAATCACCCTCGGACCTCCTGGAAGCGTGTTGGGACCGCGGGTCACCGGCCCGTGGACCGGTCGAAGACATCTGCTCGAATCACCCGATGAAGCCAGACGTCGGGGTTCTCTTGAGGAATCCAGATTGCATCCGCTCTCCCCCCTTCTCAATCCAACTTCCATCGCAGTGCTAGGTGCGTCTCCGCGTGTGGAAGCGTTAGGGCACACGGTCATCCGCAATCTTCAGCGCGTCGGCTACCCTGGCAGGATCTATCCCATTCATCCGAGTGCGCGGGAAGTCCTCGGGCTGAAGGCCTATCCGAGCGTCCAGGAGATTCCTGGCACCGTCGATTGCGCCGTTATTGCGTTAAGCGTCGACAAGGCATTGCCAGCGCTCGAAGAACTGCACGAACGCGGAATCCACAATGCCGTGCTCTATGCAAGCGGCTTTGCGGAAACCGGCGCAGAGGGCGCGGCCTTGCAGGACAAATTGGCCCGGTACTGCAGCGATCATTCGATTAATCTTTGCGGTCCTAACTGCCTCGGCCTCTACAGCGTCGCCTCGCGCGTTTCACTCTATAGCGCGTCGCTGCCGGAGAACCTTCAGCTCGGCGGCCTCGCACTGATTTCTCATTCCGGGTCGGCTTGCATTGCGCTGAGCAACCTCAACAGATTCAGCTTCAGCCATCTGATTTCGCTTGGAAACGGCGCGGTGACGGACATTGGCGATTACCTCGATTTTGTTGCTCAAGACGAAAACTGCACGGTCGCGGCGCTTTTTGTAGAAACGTTGCGAGACCCGGACAAATTCGCAACAGCCGCATTGAAGATGCGCAAGGCGGGCAAGCCGGTCGTCGCACTCAAAGTCGGCAGGTCGACATCCGGGGCGGCGGCCAGCGCTGCGCACACCGGCGCGATTGCCACGCCGGATACCGCACTGCAGGCCTTTTTCCGCCGCCTCGGTGTCGTGCTTGTGGAAGACTATGACGAGCTGATCGAAACCTGTTCGCTGTTCCTTTCGAATAGCCGTATTCCGGGCGGTAACGGTGTCGCCGTGCTTAATGTCAGCGGTGGTGAACTCGCGCTCACCTGCGATATCGCGGAGCGAGTCGGCCTGAACATCCCAGAGCTCTCGCGCGACACCATCGACGCTTTAAAAGATATCCTGCCTCCGTTTGGATCCCCTCGAAATCCGCTAGATGCAACGGGTGTGGCCGTCTTCGATACCGTCATGTACGCGAACTGCCTGCGAGCGCTGCTTGCCGATCCCGGGATCTCTCTCGTAGCAATCTCCCAGGACTGTCCCTGGACGCTAGGCAGCGATCAGGCGGCAATTTACGGGCGCCTTGCCGAAGCGGTCGTGACTGCGTCGGTGAATGCGGCCAAGCCGGTCGTCTTCTTCAACAATGTGTCCGATGCCATTCACCCGGACGTACTGGCGCCGCTTCGACTCGCGGCGATTCCCGCGTTAAGCGGTATGCGCAATGGGCTGAAGGCGATTGGCCATCTGATCCAGTACCACGAGTATGTCCAATCCGCACCGGCATCATTCGCCGCGCTGCGCGACGATCGATGGGCAGCACGGCTTGTATCCGCCGACCCGTTTACCGAACGCGAAAGCAAGGCCTTTCTCGCCGATCACGGCATTACGGTCACGCTCGAACATCTCGCGACGAATGCGGATGGAGCCGCAATGGCTGCGCATCGGCTGGGATTTCCGGTCGTGCTGAAAATCGACTCCGAAGATATCCCTCACAAGACCGAAGTCGGCGGCGTGATGCTAAACCTGCAGAACGAAGCGGAGGTGTTGTCTGCCTTCGCCGACATGATCGAACGGGTCAAGGCGCGTTTGCCCGATGCCCGTATCAATGGCGTGCTGGTACAGCAGCAAGTGTCTGCGGGCGTTGAAGCCATCGTAGGCATTGCCACGCATCGGCCATTCGGTCCTGGTGTTGTCGTCGGCTCAGGCGGCGTGCTGGTCGAACTGCTGCACGACGCCGCCTTTGAAATCGCGCCGGTCAGCCGGGATCAGGCCGACGGCATGATTTCGCTCACACGCCTTGACCGGCTCGTGAGCGGCTACCGCGGGGCACTGCCGGCGGACCGTGGCGCTTTGGCAGCCATGGTATCCCGGCTTTCCGAAATTGCGATCGCCTATCAGCACGAACTCGACGCCGTGGATCTAAACCCGGTATCAGTCCAGCCCTTCGGGAAAGGCGCCGTTGTTCTGGACGCACTGATCATTCCGAAAGCAAAAACGATCCTGGAGACAAGGCAATGATGTACGACACGATCGAACTGGTGATCGAGGGTCCCGTGGCGACCCTCGCCTTGTCGCGGCCCGACAAGATGAATGCACTAAGCGACCAGTTGCTGCTGGAAATGCAGGACGCGCTTGATGTCATAGAGAACAACCAGCAGATTCGCGCAGCCGTCATCACCGGGCGAGGCAAGGCCTTCTGCGCCGGTTTCGATCTGTCGCCGCGCGAGCATCCTTTTGTCACGGTCCAGGACTGGCGCGAGCACGTGAAACTTGGCAACGACACGTGGTGGAAAATCTGGAAGTCGCGTGTCCCGTATATTGCCGCCGTGAACGGTTACGCGTTGGGCGGCGGTTGCGACCTCACGATGGTCTGTGATTACACATTGGCTGCCGACACGGCCTCTTTCGGCGAACCGGAAATCCAGTTCCAGTCCGCACCGCCCTTCAACATTACGCCGTGGATTCTCGGCATGAAGAAGACCAAGGAATTTCTTCTCTTCGGCGATCGCGTGGACGCCGTCGAAGGTGAGCGGCTGGGGCTCGTCAATCGAATTGTGCCGCTCGCAGAACTGGCCGGGCAAGCAATGCAAACCGCCTTGAGGATCGCGAGATTGCCTCCGCCCGCGGTGCAACTCAACAAACTCGGCATCAATCGCAATTACGAGCTCCGCGGCTTTGCGTCGACCATCGAATACGGCAGCGAAATCTTCACTCAGGTGTTGATGTCGACATCCGGCGAAGCAGACGAGTTTTTTGAGCGCATGAATCGGGACGGCCTCAGGGCGGCATTCAAATGGCGGGATGCGCGTTTTAGCACCGTCGATTCGACGGCCAATCCGACCTCACTCTGAATACCGCGTCGCGGTATAAACGGAGCAATCGATGATTACAGTATCCGGTCTGAACAAGACCTATCAGACGCGCGAAGGCAACGAAATCCATGCCCTGCATGGAGTGGCGTTCGCTGTCGAACCCGGTGAATTTATTACCGTCGTTGGACCTAGCGGGTGCGGGAAATCGACCTTGCTGAAAATTCTGGCGGGCATTCTGCGGCGCACGTCCGGCAGCGTATCTATCGCCGGGCGACCGATCGACGGGCCCAATCATGAGGTCGGCGTCGTCTTTCAGGCGCCTGTACTGCTGCCGTGGCGCACCGTCATTCAAAACATCCTTATGCCGAGCGAGCTGCACGGCAAGCTCACCAGCGTGCACCGCGAGCGCGCGGATAAATACCTGGCGATGGTGGGTCTCGAAGGGTTTGAAGACAAGTATCCGGGGGAGCTGTCGGGCGGAATGCAACAGCGCGTGGGGATAGCTCGAGCCCTGTGCCACGATCCCAATCTGCTTCTGATGGACGAACCATTTGGCGCGCTCGACGCGATGACCCGCGAGATGATGAATCTCGATCTGCTCAGGATTCGCGCCGAGAGTGGGAAGACGGTGCTTCTCGTGACACACAGCATTCCGGAAGCCGTCTTCCTCGCTGACCGCGTCATTGTCATGTCCCCGCGTCCAGGGCGGATAGCCGACGTACTTGCGGTCGATCTTCCGCGCGAGCGCAAGCTCGAAATGATCAACTCCGAACCCTTCGGGAAAGTGGTAACCCGGATCCGCAGCCACTTCAACTCTCACGGGACCCTCGACTCATGAGCACTTCTATCGAACAGGCGACCCGGATCGACGGGGTTCGCGACAAGTCCTCAGGCAAGCATTCGGATCGCCTGATGTCGGCTGCTTTGCTGGTCGTGATTCTCGGCGTATGGGAATTCGGCGTTCGCTACTTCAACGTGTCGACGCTCATTGTTCCCACACCCAGCGCCACATTCGTTTCGCTTATTCAGGGATGCGCCGACGGATCGCTTATATCCAACCTGGGCGTGACGTTTTACGAAACCATGGCGGGCTTTTTTGCCGGGGCGAGTCTCGGGCTTATTCTCGGCGGCATAATCGGCCAGTCTGCCTACGCGGAGAAAATCTTCTATCCGTATGTGATCGCATTTCAAACAGTCCCGAAAGTGGCGATCGCGCCGCTGATCGTGATCTGGTTCGGTTACGGCGTAACGTCCAAGATCGTCATCACCGCCACAATCGCGTTCTTCCCGGTGCTGGCGAACACCATCGTCGGCCTGCGGTCCGCGCCGCGCGAGCAAATCGATTTGCTCGTCGCGTTCACCGGCTCGAAATGGCAGATTTTCCGCTACGTGAAAATTCCCAACGCGCTGCCGTATATCTTCGTTGGCCTCGACGTCGCCATTGTGCTTGCGGTTATCGGCGCCATTGTCGGTGAGTTCGTCGGATCGCAGGCGGGCCTGGGTTATCTCATCTTGCAGCGAAACTTTTCGATGGATACCGCAGGCGTGTTCGCGATTCTCCTTATTCTTTCGCTGATGGGGGTTGGGCTGCACTGGGTCATGCAGGCCATCAAGAAAAAGGTCGTGTTCTGGGTTAATCACGACGCGGATCACGTATCGGGCGCCTAAGCGCGTCGCATCAATTTTCATGGGCTGCTCACACTCCACTCACACTCATATCATGACAACACTTGAACACGGCACGACCATCACCCTTGACGTCACGGTCACGCTCGAACATCTGGCGAGCCGGCTGGAACTCGATTCGGGAGAACGTTTTCCGGGCGTACTTTCGACACCGTGGCTCATTGCACATCTGGAGCGCGCGGCCGCCAAAGCGTTGCATCCGGTGCTGCAGGAAGGACAGCTTTCGGTCGGCTCGAGCGTCGTGTTCGAGCATCTCGCGCCCACTCCTCCCGGTGCGCAATTCACGGCACATGCGAAGTTCACGGGCAGGGACGGTCCGCTATATCTATTCGACATCTGGGCCGACGATGCGGGAGGCGTGATCGGCAAAGGCTCTCACGCTAGAGCGGTCGTGCCAGGCACGGCGGTAGAGAAACGTGCTCTCAAGCGCACGGGCCAGGCAAACTGACGGGAGGGAAACTCACCATGAAAACGAATGATACGGCCGGTCATCGCGACGAACGCCAAACCCGGGAAGACCTCGCAGCCGCCTATCGGCTTATCGCCCTGCTCGGCATGGATGACGGAATCTACACGCATATTTCGGCACGCATGCCTGGCTCACACGAGCAATTCCTGATCAATCCCTTTGGCCTGCTTTTCCGTGAGGTGACGGCTTCGTCGCTCGTCAGAATCAACCTCGACGGTGAGCTCATCGGGCCATCCGGCTACGAGGTCAATCCCGCCGGCTTCACCATTCACAGCGCGATCCATGCCGCTCGTCCTGATGCCACCTGCGTAATGCATACGCACACGATCGGAGGTGTCGCCGTCTCGTCTCTGGACGAAGGGCTCCAGCCATGCAATCAGTGGGCTTTTCAGTTCTATAACCGGGTGGCCTATCACGACTTCGAAGGACTCGCGCTCGATCTCGAAGAACGCCAGCGCCTCGTCACGAGCCTCGGCAGTGAGAAGCGCTGTCTGATACTTCGCAATCATGGCCTGCTGACGATCGGGCGCACGGTCGCTGAAGCGTTCATCCTGATGCATAACCTGGAGCGGGCGTGTCGAGTACAGCTAGCGACACAGGCATCGGGCCGCAAGATTCGCGAAGTTGCGCCTGAGGTGTGCGAGCACACGGCCCGGCAATATGAACGAGGGGGCTCAAGCGCGAACCAGCTCGAAGGGACCGCGCGGGAATGGAACGGCTTTTGTCGTCTCCTTGACGCGCAGGTCGGCACCGGATATCGGCAATGAGCGAAACAGTCGCCCTGTCCCCGTCTCGAACTGGAGTGGACCGACGCCGGGCACGCTCGGCGCGCAAGCCCCCTTGTATCGCGCTGATCGGCGGTTCGAATGACATGTCGTTCCTCGTGCCGGCTTTCAGACGGCTGCCTCAGGCGCTCGATCTTCGCTGGGGAAACGATCTCGGCAGTTTGTCGGATATCGAAGCCGTCGTTTGCTGGAGACCGCCCACTGGTTTGCTTCGTCAACTGCCGAATCTACGGCTCATACAATCCTCGGGTGCGGGCGTCGACCATATTCTCGCCGACCCGGATCTACCGGCGCACGTCCCGCTTTGCCGCGCCATCGACCCGGGTATGGCGGCGGGCATGGCGGCTTATGTGAGCTGGGCGGTGGTGCATCATCAGCACAAAATGAAGGACTATCTGGGCCACGGCATTGTCCGCGCCTGGGAAGCGCTTCCTTTCGTTGCGCCGCAGCGTCACGTTGTCGGTATTGCCGGAATGGGAGAGCTTGGACGGGCGACCGCGCACGCACTCTCGGCAATTGGCTTTACCGTGCGAGGCTGGGTGCGCCGGCCACCGGCGTTCCGCCTTGACGGGATAACGTACTTTTGCGGGGATGCAGACCTCAAGCCATTCCTTCGCGAATGCAATACCCTTGTCTGTCTGCTGCCGCTCACGTACGAGACCCACGGCTTTCTAGGCGCCGACGTGTTCTCGATGCTGAAAGCCGGCGCACACGTGATCAACGTCGGCCGTGGCGAACACCTGAACGAGCGCGACCTTTTGGAGGCCCTCGCCGATGGCAGTGTTGGCGCAGCCACGCTCGATACCTTCCGGACCGAACCGTTGCCTCCATCCAGTGAGCTTTGGTCGCATCCGAGGATCTGCGTCACGCCCCACATTGCAAGCCGTTGCGACCCGATTGCGCTCGCGGGTCAAACCGTCGAGCGGCTGTTAGCTATTCGCAAAAGTCTGCCGGCGGAGGGTCTGGTCGACCGCGCCACCGGATACTGAACCCATTGCCCTTACATTCGTTTGCGCCAGCAAGCCATAGGATTATTTCGATGACCAACATACATACCTTTATTGAAGGCATTCCCAAAGCAGAGCTTCACATGCATCTGGAAGGCTGCATAGAGCCGGACATGATGTTCGCGCTCGCCGAACGCAACGGTCTTTCACTGCGATGGCCGTCGCCAGAGGCGCTCAGGGCCGCCTACGCGTTTAAGGATCTCCAGTCGTTCCTGGATCTTTACTTCGAGGGTTGCCGTGTCCTGGTCAAGGAGCGCGACATCTACGACGTGACCTATCGATATCTTCGCCAAGCGCACGAACAGAACGTCCGTCATGCGGAGATGTTCATCGGCCCTCAAACGTTTATGGAACGCGGCACCCCGCTTGGTCAACTAATGGAAGGCGTCCTGGGCGCGATGCGGGATGCGCAGCGTGATGTCGGCATCACGTCGGGCTTGCTGATCAGCGCGCATCGTCATCGCAGCGAGGCGGAGGCGCTCAAGCTTCTCGAGTCAATCATGCCGTGGAAAACACAGATTGCCGGCATTGGCATGGGTGGCGCCGAACTGCCAAATCCGCCCAGCAAGTTTGTTGAGTTCTTCGGCAGATGCAGATCGTATGGCTTCCCCGTCACTATTCACGCTGGCGAAGAAGGTCCGGCAGACTATGTTCGTCAGGCAGTCGACCTTTTGCATGTGAATCGCATCGATCATGGCAACGCTTGCCTAACTGATACCGACTTGGTGAAGACTCTTGCTGCCCGGCGCATTCCGCTCACTGTCTGCCCGCTCTCCAACGTCAAGTTGAATATAGTCGATGCCACCGCGCCTCATCCTTTGCGCGCCATGCTCGATGCCGGCCTATGCGCTACGATCAACTCCGACGACCCGCCGTACTTCGGCGGCTATGTGAACGAAAACTTCATGTTCGTCCAGCAGAACCTGCAGCTCTCTCGCAGCGAAATCGTTCAGCTCGCCAAAAACAGCTTCGAAGCATCGTTTATCGAACGTTCAGTTGCCGACGCGTACATTCAGTCTATCGACGACTACGACAACTCGTTCTCTAAAGACGTCCAAGTATAGGGAGTCGTCCAGCCCGGAGCCTCTCCACGCGGCTCCAGGCTGCACAGCAAAGATCCGTTAGAACCGCGTGCGAATGCCGGCTACAACCGACGTCTGATTGTTCGAACTCGATGCCGTGGTCGTATAGATCTGCGCATGATGCGCGTCACCCACCGCACGCTGGTACATGCCAACCAGCCAGAGATCCGTGCGCTTGCTCAGCGAATACACAACACCAAGGTTTAACTGGTGATATCGCGGTTGCAGGTCTGCGGAATAGTTTCCGGCCGTGAAGATATAGCCTGTGCCTAACAGAATGTCGGGCGTAATTCTTTTAGTCACTGTCAATTCGGCGTTTTGCAGGCGCAAACCCGTATTGTCGAGATAGTTGTAGAGCACGTTGGTGTAGTTTGCCGCCACCTGAACGACGTTGAAGTCGTAGCTTGCGCCAACGCCCATGATGCGTTGCTGGGCCGTCACCGCTCCGGCGAGACTCTTGACGAAAGGATTCGAGAATCCCCATGTGTCGTCGTCCACGGCTCCGTTGAGATTCGACGCAACCGAGGGATGATTGAACTGCGTAAATGCCGCGCCAAGCTTTAACTGACCCACGACGTAGTTTGCCCCGACGCTATAGCCATTGTTGTTGGAGAATGCGCCGGCTTGATTTGAAAGCGCGTATGAGCCAGCGAACGATAGACCGTGGATGTTGGGAGATGCATACCGGATTGAATTATTGAACCGGTTGGAATTGAAGATATTGTCGTTGTCGCCAATGTGCGTCGCGAAGGCCGCGAAGATGACACCTGACTCAGTCCAGTATAGTTGCTGCGCCATTTCCTCGAGCTGGCGACCCATGGTCACCGTACCGATTGCGTCGTTCGTTAACCCTACGTAGGCCCATCGCCCAAACATTCTTCCGCCTTGTCCGAGTGAACCGTTCGTCGAATTGAAGCCGTTCTCAAGCATGAAGATCGCGGCATTTCCCCCTCCCAGATCCTCGCGTCCTTTGAAGCCCACGCGAGGTAATTGTTCTGGACCACTTGCCATTGATACCTGGGAATGGCCACCCGCATTCGACGTGTACAGGATACCTGTGGAAATAAGTCCATATAGCGTGACGGAACTTTGTGCTTGACCTATTTGCGGCAAGGCCGCCGCAACACCCACGACTGATGATGTTGCGACAAATCGCTTGATCCATTGTCTTCTCTTCATGATGCGATCTCCAAGACCTATCTGTTCGCCGAACGCACGACGATGCATTTTGACTTATAAATACTTCGTTATACGAAGTAACTACGCTGGACAACCGCGTTGTAAGACGAAACTTCTTATGGCCCGCTCTGGCTCACTCGGGTTGAGCCACTGTATCCAGCGATAAATGCGCGTCAAAAATCAAAATTCGAACGCGTCGGCCGATTTTCTAGAACAGCGAACGGGATCGCGAACAAGACGACGCACGCATGAAATATGTTCATTAGCGATTTTGAAGGGCCGCGAGCTTGTCCATCTCGGTCATGAAG
Organism: Caballeronia eucalypticola; assembly: GCF_047608185.1. Classification (NCBI taxonomy): domain Bacteria; kingdom Pseudomonadati; phylum Pseudomonadota; class Betaproteobacteria; order Burkholderiales; family Burkholderiaceae; genus Caballeronia; species Caballeronia eucalypticola. The sequence goes on along the minus strand of NZ_JBLKRU010000002.1, from coordinate 452,821 downwards.
TGCTCAACGACAACCTTCACTGCCAATGGCAATTCGCGTTCGGATCGGACCAGCAGACACAGGGGCAGGGAATGCAGGCCCGACTCAAGCAGCGGCCGGTGGACGACCTTGCCCGTCGCGAGATCGCTAAGAAGCGACATTGATGTCGTCAATACGAGCCCCGCTCCTTCCCGCACTAACGTGCGCATCATCGACATGGAGTTCGTTTCGATCACCGGCGTCAGGCTGCTGCCAATACCAATGTTGATCCGGTCGAGCATGACGCGAAACAGCATGTCGCGGGACGGAAAAATCACCGGATAAGGGGCGCAGTCGCGCAGTCCGATTACATCCCTGCGCGCGAGCGGATGCCCGCTTTGCATCGCCACGCCTATCGCGCTCTGCACGACGCGCAACCGTTCCAGCGGCACGGCCACAACAGGCTCCCAACACATGCCGATGTCCAGTTCGCCGTTGAGCAGCTTGCGGACGATTTCCGAGGAATTCCCAATATATGCGTTGAAACATATTCCTGGGTAACGCTTGCGCAGATCGCTCAGCGCGCGAGGGAGAACCTCTTCACCCAGCGTCTGCAGAGCGCCGATCGAAACGCGTCCGCGCTTAAGTCCACGCAACTCTTCAACGTGCGAAAGGGCGGTTGCTGCGTTCCGCTCGAATTGCTGAATGGTCTCCAACACGATCTCGCCCGCTTCGGTCAGTCTCATGCCACGCGGCAGCCGCTCGAACAGTGCCGCACCGAACTGTTCCTCAAGCTGCTGGATCTGTCGCGCGATCGCCGAAGGTGAAATATGCAGGTTATCGGCCGCGCGACGAATGGACCCTTCAAGGGCCACTTCCCGGACGTAATGCATCAGCGGAGACATCAGGATGGTTCTCATGGGCGTCCAAAGAGTTGCTGATCGTGGCTTTACAGTGCGCTTGTGTGTGGCCTCGCAATAACGGCATGCACATGATGAGCAATCTATCGCGCGTGAGCGTCTCCGAAAACCACCGTTTTTCGAAGAGCGCGTTCGATTTATTTGTTCACTTGACTGGGAAATTCTCAGCGTGAAGCCCATTGCGTTGCCCCGACGGCAACACATGAGGGCAACGCAGCGTTCTGATTTCGTTGCTTGTCACTCCCGTCGTGCGCTCGAATAATCAAGTCACAACTCGTTTGGAGGAAAACGTGAACACACAACGTATGATGAAAATCGGTGGGCTCTTTCATCCCACCGGCAATCACATCGCAGCCTGGATGCATCCTGATTCACAAATCGATGCGGGTAGCAACTTCCAGCACTACGTGAGACTGGCGAAGACTGCCGAAGCCGCGCGATTCGACTTGCTTTTTCTCGCCGACGCCGCTGCCGTGCGTGGCGGCAATCTGGAGGCGCTGAGCCGCTGGCCGCAGTACATGGCGTACTTCGAGCCGACGACCCTGCTCGCCGGTATAGCAGCCGTCACACACCACATCGGCTTGATCGCGACGGCGACCACCAGCTATAACGAGCCGTACAACATCGCCCGGCGATACGCGTCTCTCGATCACATCAGCGCAGGACGCGCAGGCTGGAACGTCGTCACTTCGTCGAACGTGGACGAAAGCCTTAATTTTGGACGCGAAGAACACTTCTCGCACGAGCATCGCTACGAACGGGCGAAGGAGTTCGTTGGTGTCGTGCGAGGTCTTTGGGACAGCTGGCAAGACGATGCGTTTATTCGCGACCGGGAATCCGGCGTCTATTTTCGTCCCGAAGCATTGCATACGCTCAACCATCGTGGCGAGCACTTCAGCGTTCGCGGACCGCTCAATATCTCGCGTCCACCGCAAGGGCATCCCGTAATCGCACAGGCAGGATCGTCGCATGACGGCATGGAACTCGCGGCTGAAACGGCCGAAATCGTGTTCACCGCCCAACACAACCTGGAAAAGGCCAAGGCCTTCTACAACGATCTGAAGGGCCGTATGAGCGGGTATGGACGCGACGTCAGTCAGTTGAAGATCATGCCCGGCCTGAATCCTGTAATAGGGGTAAGCCGGTCAGAAGCGCAAGAGCGGCACGCGAGACTGCAAGCGATGATCCAGCCGGACGTCGGCCTCGAACTATTATCTAACGCGCTCGGCGGATACGACTTGAACGGTCTCGACCTCGATGGTCCGCTGCCCGAAAAGATTTCTGCCAGTGACACTAACACCAGCAAGAGCACGGTCCAGTCCGTACTCGAAATGGCCAAACGCGAATCCCTGACGATTCGCCAGCTCTACCAGAAACTCGCAGGCGCCCGAGGGCAACGAACGATTGTCGGGACGCCATCCGATATAGCCGACGAAATGGAGGCGTGGTTCAAGGCAGATGCTGTGGACGGGTTTCTCATCCAGCCCGCGGTCCTGCCTGGCGACCTCGACGAGTTTTGCGCAACAGTCATTCCTGAATTGCAGAAGCGCGGTGTCTTCCGCACTGAATACGAAGGAACCACGTTGCGCGAAAATCTTGGACTCGACCGGCCGCAAAATCAATTCAAAATCCGCAGTCCGAAGTGAAGGAGGCCAATATGGAAGCAACTCAAACTGACGAACGCCCCATCGATTTCGCCAGAGCCATGCGCCGCCTCGCCGCTACCGTGTGCGTCGTGGCAACGCAAGAACACCAGCAACCGTACGGCATGGTGGCCACAGCGGTTACTTCGCTGAGTGCCGCGCCGCCCTCCCTCCTCGTCTGCATCAACAGGGACGCATCGTCGCATGCCGTCATCGAGCGAATTGGCCGCTTTTCGGTGACCCTGCTGTGCAGAGGCCAGCGCGACATCAGCGACCGGTTCGCAAGCCACTATTCGCATCCCGAGCGCTTCGCCTCCGGCCGATGGAATACGTCCGCCCGCTGGCAGCTTCCCTATCTGGAGGGTGCTCAAGCGACGTTTTTTTGCAGCTTGGCACGGCGTTTTGAACACGGTACACATACGGTATTCGTTGGCAATGTCATGCAGACAGCGCTCAACGAGCCGGTCGATCCGCTGCTCTACGCTGACGGTGCCTACCGATGGCTGGACCACACCGGCTCCTAGATCTGCGTGAAGCCGACTCTCAAAGCCGGCTCTTCTAAAAAGGCGCAAAGATAATGCATCGCTTAACGCCGAAGGAATAATCAACGTGAAAGCAGTTCACTTACTCGCTGTGTTGCCGTTCGTTGGATTTTTTTCGGGAACCTGGGTCGTCCGGTATTGGGGACCGCTTTTGTTTCGTGCTCCGACACTCCTGATATGGAATCTTACCTGGATGCTGGCATCTGCCGGCATCCTCTGGATCATCTATGCAGCCGATAATAGATCGTCTACGGAACAGCCATGAATATTGCACTGTGCATCCTGGGCATTTTCTTTGCCGGTGCGTTGGCCGTCGGCGTGGCAGCCAGGCGCGGAATACCGATGAATTTCGAAGAGTGGTCGATTGCCGGCCGCGGCTTTGGCGCCGTCATCTCGTTCGTGCTGATTGCCGGTGAAATATTCTCAACTTATTCCTTTCTGGGCGCAACGGGGTGGGCATACGCGAAAGGCGCGCCTGTCTTCTACTACATGGCGTGCGCCTCGCTTGCCTTCGTGATCGGCTACTGGACATTGCCGCGCCTTCGGGACGTGGCACAGGCCCATCAGCTCGTCTCCTTCTCAGACTACTTCGAGCAGGTTTTTGCGAGCCGCATGCTCGGCGCGATGGCCGCCATCATCGGCCTCGGCGCGATGATTCCGCTTCTCGTGATCCAGATGAAAGGCCTCGGCATCATCGTGCACGAGTCGTCATACGGCGGGCTGTCAGAAGCAGCGGCGATCTGGATAGGGCTCGCGATCATGGTCGGCTATATCGTCGTTTCCGGTATCCGTGGGGCGGCAACGGTGGCGGTGGTCAAAGACGCGCTGATTCTGGTCGTTGCTCTATCGCTTGCGATCTATTTGCCGATCCACTATCTCGGTGGCTACGGCAGACTTTTCGAAGCCGTCGAAAAGGCCCACCCCGGTCATTTCACCATCCCTGACACGGGTCTCAATGCAACCTGGTACAACTCGACGGTCCTGCTTGTATCTCTCGGCTATTATCTATTCCCTCATGCTTTTACCAGCGTCTATGCAATCAAGACGCGCAACGCGGTCAGAAAAACACCATCCTGATGCCTCTTTATCAGATGCTGATTGTCTGTATGTACATCGTGGGCTTCACGGCGATTATCGTGGTCCCGGGGCTGACCGGATCATCAATCGATATCGCGCTGTTCGTGATCGTAAAGAAGACGTTTCCGGACTGGGTGGTCGGCATCATTGGCGGAGCGGGTCTTCTCACCGCGCTCGTTCCGGGTGCGATGATTCTGCTCAATGCGTCGACCATGTTTTCGAAGAACGTGGTCAAACGATACGTGTTGCCGCAAGCGTCGGAAGCAACAGTCACGACTGTCGCCAGACTCACCGTTCCCGTCTATGCGCTAATTTGCGTGACTATTTTGTTCTACTCAGGCTGGTCGATGGTACCAATCTCGCTGTTCGCATCCAATCTGCTCGACCAGTTGTTTCCGGCCTTCGTGCTGGGACTGATGCCGCAAATCACGAAGCGGCCCATTCCTGTTGCTTCGGGAATTGTTGCGGGCATTGCACTGTTGGCCTATGTCTCTATCGGTTTCGGCGGCAGTCTTGCTCAAGCATTTCCAAACGTTCCGGCATCGATCGCATCCGTCAATATCGGGCTGATCGCGTTGGGTCTGAACGTGCTCGTACTGATCGTCTGTTGGAAGCTGATGTGTGTGACCGAACGTAAGCTCGTTGCAGAGCGCTGATGGGTGTCGCTCAATTTACGGACGAATTGCCACCGGTGAGCTTTCACCGTTGACACCGAGCGCCGTGCAGTTGCGCCCCTATGCTCTTCTGAATGCGTCGATTGTGTCCAAACTAGAGCAGCGCGCTTTGCGCTCGGTGAAGCCTTTCAGTTCGACTGGAGCGAGGACTGAGCCGTCATCAACGGCGAGCGCACCAAGCTGCAGGTCGCGCAGTTCAAGTCAGTCATAGCCGAGCATGCTTCCTACGCGCCTATTTGCTGCAGACGCGCGAGATGCTGTTCGACGCGCACCACTACGCGTTCGCGGCGGGGGGAGGCATTCCGCGCCAAGGCATCTACGACGATATGAAGACCGCCGTCGACAAGGTCCGCCGCAGTTAGCGTGCACGCTGACGTTCCGATCGATGGGTGCCTTCCGATGTCTGGAGAATTATTAGATAGCCAAGCTATCAGAAAGGGGATTCTCACTTGATAGCCGATAACCTCCCTTCCAGACCGTTTCGATCATTGCGTCGAACGGCCTTAGCGCATCACGGAGGATTTTGACATGCACGTCGACAGTGCGTTCTTTAGCATCGGTTTGTTCCGCCCAGACTACTTTCAAAATCGTGTCACGTGAAAGCACCTCTCCGGGACGGGTCAAAAACAGACGCAAGAGTTTGAATGCCATTGGGGACAAGCTAATGGTCAGTTCTTGACATTCCATTCGGACGGACACTCGATGTGACGTGAGAGACATGGTGATCGCAGCGACCTTCAAAACTTCCTGCGCTTGCACAAGTGGCCGTGGTCGCAACATAACTTGCACACGGGCAAACAATTCTCTCATTGAAAACGGTTTGACGAGGTAGAAGTCCGCTCCGACCTCGAGTGCCTTCAAGGTGTCTGCTTCACGCAAGCTTTTACCCAACACGATCACACCCAAATCTTTTGTCCTTCTAACCGAACGAAGTGCACTTAATAGCGACAAGCCCGTCATGTCAGGCAACGTCCAGTCAAGGATCACAACTTCTGGCAACCGCTCATCAATTAATTCCTTCGCTTTTTTTCCCGTGAATGCAATCGCAGGTTGATGGCCTGCTTGCTGTGCATGCAGCCATATTAGTTCGGTTTTTGAGGGGTCGTCTCCGACGATCAGGATCGCAGACATATTGGTGCCCGAGTATCGGCGTGCGGGAAGTAGGTTGATGGAGCAGTAAACAAAGTCTGCCTAAGTTCTTATTTGCGATTGAGGCGTGATCATAACCGGCTGCCTCACCCGTGTCTGAGAACTTCAACGACCTAGCTCAACATCGATTTGTCACATTCTTCTGCTAGCGACTTTCGCCAATCCAAGGTGCGATTAATCAAGAAACATCGACGTCCGTTAATCGATCTGAAAGCAAACGTTCAGTTTTCCGACCCCAAGATTTCATTTGGCAGTGTTCCAATTCGGCCAGCTTCAAAACTAGTAAGAGAACGAAATGGTAAGTAAGGGCACGAGAAACTAGTACACCCAACCAACCGGGGACCCCCACATATGTCGGTCATTTCAACAAGTCGCACTGGTTTTCTTCTAACTTCAATCGCGGCAGCTTGCGTGCTGACCGCCTGCGGAGGCAATGACAACAATTCGCCGGCATCGGTCAACAATAGCGGCGTGGTAGCCGCGGCCGGCTTCATGCCTGGCAGCACGACTGGCGATCCAACCCTCAAGGCAGGCTACTATGCCGGCGCCACCGTGTGCGTGGACGTGAACGGCAACGGCAAGTGCGATACATCGGAAGTGAGCACGACAACCGACAGCACCGGCCACTTCACACTGCAGTCCGCCGCCAGCGGCCCGTTGATTGCCGACGTCTCCACCAAGGCCATCAACACGGCAACCGGCGCGACCGCTCCAAGCCATCTGATCCTGCGCGCCTCGGCTGCGCAGGTTGCCGACCAGGGTGCGACGAATGTCGTGATCAGCCCGATGTCGAGTGAAGTCCAGCGTCTTGTCGAAGCGAACGGCACAGTCTACGCGGCCGAGAAGACCAACCTGGTCAACCGCCTGAGCGCACCGGCCCTGGGTGCAGCATCAGTGTCAGTGCCGGCTGCTGACGTACTCAGCGATGTGAACAAGCTCTCGGGTCCCGAGCAGCAGGCTGTGCTGTTCGAAGACAACCAGCTCGCGAACCGCTACACCTACGCCACGACCAAGCTCGACCGCGGCGACCTGTACCCCGACAACCTCGCCGTGCCCGGCGGCGACCCGTCGCTGGTCGGTGTCGCGGGCGTGAGCGCCGCAACGATCGTGAAGCCGACGCAGACGCAGGCGCCCATCACCTTCGCTCAAGCCCAGCAAGCCGCGTTCAACGTCGAAGGCATCCCGCGCTACGACAACGTCTTCATCATCATGCTTGAGAATCACAGCGTGGCCCCGGTTACGGGTACCCCAGGGATTCTCGGTGCGACGCAAGCCCCGAACATCAACGCGTTCCTGAGTGCCAACAACCAGTTCACGACCTATTACTCGACGGGTAACCCGAGCGAGCCGAACTACACGGCTCTCGGCGGCGGAGACGACTGGGGTATCGTGGACGACAACTGGTGGGGCTGCGCCGCCCCGGCCGCGCCGACGGACGTGGCATTCACCGGTGGCAAGGCCTCGGACGGCCAACCTCTTGTCGCGACCGGCGCGTTGCCACCGCAAGACTCCAGTCACCTGTCGGGCTTTGGGAGTTCGTCCTGCAACGTCACCGCCAGCGCCAACCACAACGTCACGGCACCGTCCATTTTCAACCTGATTTCGCAAGCGGGCCTGACGTGGCGCTCGTATAGCGAATCGATGAACCCGGGCCAGGATCCGCGCGCCGACAGTATTGCCGACGCCGCAATATCGGACACCTACACGGGTCCGGGCGCAGCCGGTGGGCCATTCAAGGTTCCGGGTGCGCTGTACAAGACCAAGCACCATCCTGGCATGGCCTATCAGCAGACGCGCAGCCTGCCTGAGTTCTTCGCCGACAACCGCACCATCTTCGGCACGCAATACTCCGCCGCCGACTGGTCGAAAGCGACGGCGTACCCCGTCCCGGCCGGCTACAACACCGACCAGTTCAGCACCGACCTCGCGAGCGGTGACGTGGGTAATCTGAACTTCATCATGCCCGATCAGTGCGACGACATGCACGGCACTGGCTCTGATCCTTCGTGCCTCGGCGGAAGCGAGAATATCGTTCAGCGTGGCGATGACTACGTACGTCAGGTGGTCGCGAAGATCCAGGCATCGCCGCTCTGGTCCAACAAGCAACGCAAGGTGGCCATCGTCGTGATGTTTGACGAAGGCGAAGGTAGCTCCACCTCGTGCTGTGGCTGGAACCCGGTGACGTCGAACGTCGGTCAGCAACCGCTCACGTTCGCAAACGGCAAGTTCACGCCGACGACAACGACGGCTTACAGCGCAGGAAACCACGGTCACGGCAACTCGATCTTCGGTGTGGCAACGAACCAGGCCAACCCGAAAGTGATCGACAGCGATGAGTACAGTCACTTCGCACTGGTGCGTACGCTGCAGGACATGTTCCAGGTCGCTGACCCGGCGCAGCCGCAGACGTACCTCGCTCGTGCGAAGTACACCGAGTCGTTCATCGCGAGCAACATCGTGAACCTGCCGGAACTCGCGGCCAGCGCGGATACGCACTTCGACTCCGTGCGTCCGATGAACCACGCCTACATCACACCGGCAGGCTACACGCAGAAGCTGAACCCGGTCGATGTGACGGGTACGTCGCTGGCATCTCGCGCTCCGGGCCCGGACGCAACCCAGACCAACGTCTGGGCACTGGCTAAGTAAGCACGCGGCTCGCGGGGAGGCGGCTCACTGCCTCCCCGCCGCGGCAAGTGTGATCTCCCTGCCAGGCCGCGTTTTTTTCGCGGCCTGGCAATTTCCGTTCTATCCGTCCCATCGCCAAGCGGCCTTCAGCCCTGTCAGGACCGCCCGGCGATTGGAGTCAGGGTTCCAAACACTTGATATGCGAAAACTCTCCCTCGGCGTGATCTGCGCGCTCTCACTGATCTTGGCCGCCTGCGGCGGCGGCAGTAGCGGAGACTCCACCCAGACGTCGTCGGGTAGCCCGTCGGGCGTCGTCGCGCCGCCGGCGCCGGTCACGCTTAGCGTGACTGCACAAGTCGGCCAGAAATTGTTCTTCGACCAGAATCTGTCAGGCAACAAGAACATGGCCTGCGCCACCTGCCACAACCCTCAGTTCGCGTACGGGCCGCCCAACAGCCTGTCCGTGCAGCTCGGCTCTGATCCGTCGCTGGCGGGCCAGCGCGCTGTGCCTTCGCTGCGCTACAAATCCATGACGCCGCCCTATAACGATATCGCCGAGAACCCGGACGGCATCACGCAGAACGCGCCTGGCGGCGGTTTCATGCTGGACGGCCGCGCCGCGACGCTTGCCGCCCAACCGGCACTACCGCTGCTCAATCCGATTGAAATGAACAACCCGTCGCCAGCTGCCGTGGTGCAGACCGTACAGAAAGCATCCTACGCGGCGCTGTTCCAACAGGCATTCGGCTCAGGCGTGTTCTCGGACGCCAACGCCACGTTCAACGATATCGGTCTCGCCCTCCAGGCTTATCAGCAGGAAGACCCGAGCTTCGCACCCTACGCGAGCAAGTTCGACCTGTATGTCTCCAACAAGCTCGGTGGCGCGTTGACAGCGGCGGAGATGCGCGGCCTCCAGCTTTTCAATGACACAGGTACGGGCGCCGGATGCGTAGCCTGTCACTATGCCGGAGCGAACTTCAACGGCTCCGTCGCGCTCATGACCGACTTCACCTACCAGGCGATCGGCGCGCCGCGCAACGACACACAGATCCCGGGCAATCCCGACCCGATCCCGAGCAACGCCGCTGCGTCGTACGTCGACATGGGCCTGTGCGGCCCGCTTAACAACCTCCACACGCCCGGCACAGCCAGCAGCGGCGCGGGCCCGGACTCGATCACCGGCGTCAATGTCCCCGACCCGTATTGCGGCCGCTTCAAAGTGCCGACGCTGCGCAATGTCGCAACACGCTCCGTGTTCTTTCACAACGGCGTGTTCCACTCGCTCGTGCAGGTGCTGAATTTCTACAACACGCGCGACACGAACCCGGAGTACTGGTACCCAAGCTCGGGCGGCAACCCCGGCCAGCCGGTGCAGAACCCGTCCTACGCGCTGTTTCCGACATCCGCCTCGGGTGCGACCGCCCAGTCGTTCAACGATCTGCCAGCGGCGTACCAGGGCAATATCGACGAGGAATTGCCGATGGGCCAAGGCCAGACTGCGGCTGGCGGCACGACAGCCGCCGACGGTGCGCAGGCGCGCGTGGTTCACTCAGCGCCGCAGCTGTCGCAGCAAAACATCGCGGACCTGGTCTGCTTCCTGAACACGCTTACCGACGGCTATCAAGTGCCCACCACGCCGCCCACCAGCGGCAGCTGCGTGAACTGACAAAACCATGATCCACGGCGGGCGGCCTGCCTTTTCGAGCGGCCGTGCGCCGAAAAAATTCACCCGTACTTTAGCAATTCAACCTGAGCAACAAACACCATGACGCGACGTTCCACCGCCGGCCGCATTGCTTGTGGCGCATTCGCCCTTAACGCCCTAACCTTGTTCGCCGGCTGCCATGACAATAGCCAAGATGTCAGCCGGGAGAATTTCACGGCCACCATCAACACTTTTCTCGCCCAGCGTGGCCACCTGTGCCTCGCTAAATACGACTGGCCGATCTACGTGACAACGGACGATATGGCCGCCGGTACCCGCGACGCGTTACAAATGCCGGTACTCGAAAAACTCGGTCTGGTCGCAGGCAAGGACGTGGTGGCCGAACGCACCGATGAGAACAGCAAGAAGATCCGCGCGAACGCGCGCCAGTTCCAACTGACGGCCGAAGGTCAGAAATACTATCTGCATATTCCGGAAGTAGTTGCGACCGGCACCTCGCGCATCACTCACCCGGCCGATTTCTGCGCGGCCACGCTTTCGCTTGACAAGGTCGTGGGCTGGGAGCGGCCGGCGCAAGTGAACGGCCAGACCGCCACCTCGGTCATCTATACCTACAAGATTGACCCTGCGCCGTGGGCCAAGAGTGGCGACGCACAGCGCGTGTTCCCGATGGTCAAGCGCGTGATCGAAGGCGCCGGCACGATGCAACTGCGCGAGGGTGTGTATTTGACGTCGAAGGGCTGGGTTGCCGACGAGGTCTTCGTCCGTTGAATTTCAGCGGGCCTGCGGGGCACTCAGCCGTCCCGCAGGTCACTCCATGCCGGACACGCGCGGCGCGAAGCGGCGCGTGCGGATCCATTTGGTGGCCACCCACTTCTCGCCCGTCCGCAAGGGCGTGCTTGCGTGCAGGGAGCTCGGGTCCGCGAGCCCGAAACGGTTGCCGTATTCGAAGTAAAGTGCCTGGCCGCGCCGCGGCACCACCGACCATCCGATCTGGGGGAACACGGTTTCACCTCCGCCATCCACGTCGTTCAGATACATCAGCAGTGTGCCTACGCGCTGTCCGCTGCGCGCGATCGACTCTCGATTCGCCGGGTTGCCCGGGACCAGGTAGTCGACGTGCGGCGCCGATTCGGCGCCTGCTTCGTAGTGCAGAAGTTGCAGGCCTTCGCCATTCTCGACCGGCAGGCCTGTGAGTTCGGTGATACGAGATTCAAGGCGCGCGATCAGCGGCGTTTCGCCCAAGCGAAAAAACATGCCGTGGCTGCTGCGATGCCCTGCCACGACATTACGTCCGGTCACAGGATCGACCACGGTCGAACGGTCCAGACGCGGCCGCGCGAGCGAGACCAGCTGCTCGCATTCGATCGCGCTGAGAAAATTGTCGAGCAGTACTGCAGCAGGCCGGTGCATGCGCGCAATCACACGTACCTTGTGCTCGCCGAGCCGGATCAGCGGCCCGTCCGGCACGCGCCACGGCTCCACTTCGTACGTGAGCGGCGCACCGCCGATTTCGAGCGTCTCGCCTGGCAACGGCGTGCCATACAAAAAAGCCGAGGAGACCGCATCGACCATTGCCGACGCGAGCTCCGGCGCGTTATTTCGATCAACGAGTTCACGCACAATCGCCTGAGGCGCAACGCCGCGTGTGAGATTGTGGGTGATCCAATCACGCAAAGCGGCGGGAAAGCTAACTGTTATGGACATCGAAATGGCAAGCGATAGGCTGTAAGGATTGTGTCGTGGTGGGGCCTGAATCCACTGCCATGATACCGTTCTTCAGGGTATTTATGCTTTGGTTGTCCTGCTTCTCCGACAGGGCACACGAATATCCGCGGGGTCGTTTTCGGAATACAGATGCACCTGTCCCTCGGACTACCGCGAACGCGGCGCACTTAGCTGAAAGCGGATTTTGTGGTTGTCCACTTGCCATGAGGGAAACGCCCAATCTCACATGCTTGGAAGGAGCTGCTTGTTGATCAGTCGCGGTTCGTATAGAACTGCGCGATCATAAGAAAACAGGCCGCAATAATGCCCAACCAAGCCACGTTGAAACAGGGCAATAGAACGCTGGCCTACGCAACCCTTCCATGAGCGCCAAATCGTCCAGCTCGGGATCGTGTGTCAATGCGATGACAGCCGATCGGTGGGCGAGCCGCACCCGATATTGCGTCATCGGGCATGGCGCGGGCAAAGCGCGTATGCGTTTCCAGCAACGTTGTCGTCGGTGATCTCAGAGCGGGGGCGTCGCGAATCTGAAGCATGGCATCGAGTTTGGAATGCGAGCCGGCTTATGATCTTTTTTAGGATTTCTGATACCCCCGGTGAACGCGGGCCCTTGGGAACCCGACCTGTTTGGCCGCGTGAAAGATGCACTACCGCAACCTACCAATTCAGGAGAATAGCTAAATGAATGTCAACCCACACAGCCCGCCCGCGTCGTCGCCGGCGACTGGTGCTGTTTCAACGGCGCCCCCGTCTGCGGCGTCTTCAACGACCAAAGCCAGCAAGACCCCTGCAGCAAGTGCGGTCGCTCCGCAGGCGTCGACAACAGTCAGCATTAGCAACGCAAGACGCGCTGCACTAGCGGAAGCAACTGAATCAGCCGCGACCACGGCGAGAGAAGCCGGCGGCGGCGATCGCCAGGCGCAAAGACTGCTGGCCCAGGACGCCGCGAGGAAAATCGGCTATGTCGCGGCAGGCATCGTCGAGGCTGCCGGGCAAGCAGCCTCGTTTTGGCGACTGCGATCTCCTGACGGTGCACGGGGGTAAGGTGACGTTGCACTCGAACTGTCAGCTGATCGAAGGAGGCCGGCCGCCTCAACGGGTCACCGGCTCGCCAATCTGACAACTCCCTGTAAAACGCAACAGCATCTTGCAGCCCGGCTGGTTGTCCCCAATCTCGAAGTCGGCCCCATGCATACGAGCGATCGCAGCAACAAGACTCAGGCCGAGCCCGTGCCCCGCCGTCATATGCACTTGCGCACCCGTACTCCGGTAAAACGGCCGAAGCACCGCTTTGCGCTCACCCACATCAATACCCGGTCCCGTGTCGGTAACCAGGAGGGAGGTAACACCACTGTCGTTACGGACCTCGAGCGTGACTTGCCCTCCTCGCGGCGTGAACTTCAGCGCATTATCGAGCAGGTTCTCGATTGCCCCGAACAACAGGTCGATGTCGCCGATGACCTCGACAGGTTCGGACGCATGCACCTTCATCGACAAGCCGCGATGCTCGGCGAGCGGCTCATAAAGTTCAACCACGTCGCGCAGCACGACGTCGAGCGAGATCGAACTGAAACTCGCGCGCCGCCCGCCGGCCTCGATCTCCGCAATTCTCAGCAGGGCTGTAAAACGATTGAGCACGACGTCCGACTGCTCGATCGCCATGTCGATCGCTTCGGCGTAGTCGCTGGCAGTAGTTGAGCGGCGGCGCACCCGTTCCAGGCTGCCACGCAGACTGGTCATGGGTGTACGCAAATCATGCGCGATACCCGCGCACACGCCACGCACCTCGCTCACGAGCCGCTCTATTTCGTCGAGCATCGTGTTGACGATTCCGGCGAGGCGGTCAAGATCGTGATTGGTATGTCGCGTGGGCAAGCGCCGGTCGAGCTGGCCTGCCATGATTTCACGGCTCGTCTCGCTGATGGCGCGAATGCGCCGGTTCGACATCCTGTTCAGCGCGGCGCCACAGCCGAGTGCAAGCAGGATCGTCAACGCGAGGCCGGCACACAGCGTTGTCACCAGCGTCCGATCGAACACGATGATCTCATCGATCGAATGCCCGACGACGATCCGCAAGCCGCTTTTGGTCGGCACGATGATGCCGCGATATTGGCTTGTCATCCGACCGCGCCCCTCACGGGTCGCCTGAACGTAGTTGAACGGTGTACCGTCTTTTTGCACCGGGAAACTATTGACGTTACCCGCAAGCCGCCTGCCGTTCTCGTCGAACAAGCCATAGGGCCGGCTATCCGCGACGTCGCGCCGGCTCAGTGCGCCGACCGTTGCGATGGCTTCGTCGCGGCCGAGCGACTGAAACTCCGACACCTCTCCGTTCAGGCGTTCGTCGACCTGGTGAAGCAGGTAACCGCTGGTGAGCCAGTAAAGCAAGGCGAACAGCACGATCGCCGAACTGACGAATACCAGCGTCAGCCAGCCGATGCTGCCCGGATGCAGACGCGCGCCACGCTTACTCCGCAGCCTGGAGGATATAGCCGACATTACGTACCGTATGGATCATTGCCGACATGCGCCCGTTGAGGCTGACCTTCCGGCGCAGATGGCCGATATGCATGTCGATCACGTTGGTCTGCGCATTGAAGTGGTAATTCCAGACCGACTCGAACAAGAGCGCGCGAGTGACGACCTGGCCCGCGTGCCGCATCAGGAATTCAAGCAAACTGTATTCACGCGGCTTCAGGTCTAACGCCTGACCAGCGCGATGCGCGCTGTGCAACGCGGTGTCCAGCAGCAGGTCGCCGACGCTCAGGATCGAGGGCGCCCCCGCCGCCGATTGCCGGCGCAGAAGGACGTTAAGGCGCGCGGTCAGTTCGAGACTGTCGAATGGCTTGGTGACGTAATCGTCGCCTCCGGCACGCAGCCCCCGCACGCGTTCATCGACGGCAGCGAGCGCGCTCAGGATCAGCACCGGGGTCCGCTTGCCGATATTGCGCAGCGTCGAAAGAATCGACAGGCCGTCTATATCCGGCAGCATGCGGTCGAGCACCACCACGTCGAACTCTCCGTCAATGGCGCGCAACAAGCCGTCATGCCCGGACGACACGGATTCCACGTCGAAACCATAGTCCTCAAGCGCTGCCCTGATTTCCAGCGCCGCATCCCGGTCGTCTTCGACAACCAGGATGCGGTACTTCCGTCCGGTCGAGCGGACGATGGCCTGTTCACTTGCCAATCGATTGTGTTCCAGGTTGAGCGTGCGCGACTTGCCGAAGCGGATTCCAACTCCCGTCCGGCAGTACCGGCGTGCCTTCTTGCGCGACCGCCTGAAGTGCGTCTACCGGTAAGCCAAGCGCCGCAAGGATGGTCGGCGCGACCTGCGTGGTCGACACAGGATAGGTCACCCGTTGGCCCTGTGCGGCAAGACGCGGATTAGACACAAACAACGCAACGCGGGTGTCGTCGTCATGGAATCCGCCGTGTTCAGCCAGTTTGCCATCACCAGGTGGCGCGAATATGACACCGTCGCGGGACACAACAACAATATCTGGTGTACGGCTGTCTCGCGATGGCGAGGGAAAGCGCAGCGCCAGGCGCTCGCCGCTCACAACATCGGCGATACCGAGCGCCTTCGCATTTGCCCGCAATGCAGCACTCACCGCGGGGGCAGCCGAGGCGTCGTGCAGCCAGATCAGCGCGCCGTAATCCGTGGTCAACTGGGCGAGCGCACCCGGCGCGGCCGTGTCGACCACGCTCTCGAGCCGGCGCTCGTCGATCTTGTTGAGCAGGCTGGTATCGATAGGACCATTGCCGTGCTTGGCCGTGACGATGATCAAGGTATCGTCACGCAAGCCTTGCCGTTCCAGCTCACTCACGAAACGTCCGATCAACCGGTCCGTATGTCCGATCGCTCCATCCAGCCCCGCTGTCAGATCCCCGTCCGCATTCTTATACCCGTAGATTTTTTGCGCGACATTGACCGCCTGCAGGTTCAGGCCGAAAACATTCGGTATAACTGAATGCTTTTTTCCGTCGTGCGTCAGGCCGTCGATCTCATTGATGATCACCCGCCCTTTCATATCGTCATAGTCCTCGGTTCGAGGAAGCGAACCGGTGATCTCCTTTGCCGCCACGTTGCTGAGACCTTCGTAGTTCGCGCCGATCTCCGGCAGGAACAGGTCGTCGACCCCTTTCCCGGAGGGACCCTCGACCAGTTCATAGGTCGGATGTTTGTCGGTCCATGCGGTATAACCCCCCGCCGCATGCACCGCTTCGAAGAGAGTGTTGACGCGCAGGTAACTGTGGGGATAAACCGGCGCGCAACCGTGCACGGGGTCCCGAGGCAGCTTGGCGGGGTCGATCATGTCATGCCCGTCGGCAGCGGCCAGATCAAGCGATTCGTCGTAGCGAACGCGTGTGCCGAGCCGGCTGCAATTGCTGCCCGGTGCAGCCAGCGCCCGGTCGTAGGAATCGTCGTAATAGACGCCGGTCACGGCCGGCGTGCCACCGGTGACCAAAGCCATCAGGCCTGGAAACGAATCGGCCGGTGCGACGGTATGGGCGTTGGTGTAGTCGACGCCCTGTTGCAGAAGGCTCGCGAGCGAGCTGTCCGGATGGGCATCGACGAAATGCGCGAGATCGCCAGTGTGCAGACCGTCCACACTGATCAGCAGGACGTGTCGCACGGGCGCATCAGGCGGCAGCGATGCCGCGGGCGTGGCTGCGGTCGCGGCGGCTGTGGACAGGCTCAGCAAAGCTGCAATGACGGAGAGTAGTTGTTTCATTCAGTAGTGTTTAGATTGAAGGTTACCCAGAGGCTTTCGTCCAGGGTTTTGCCCATTTGGGCGGCTTCGGGTTTTGGATAGGCCGCATCCCTGACGGCCGCAAGCGCCGCGCGATCAAGCAGTCCACTGCCGCTCGACGTGACGAGCGTTACGTCTGACACACTACCGTCGCGGTACCGGAAGCCAACCCGCGCGCGGCCCGCCATGCCGGCCATGCGGGCCGACTCCGGGTAGTGAAGCGCGGCCTGGATCGCGGCACGCATGGCGTTCTCGAAGCTTGTGTTGGAAACAGCAGGCGCCGCTGCGGGCATCGCAGGGGGCGGTGGTGGTGCAGGTACAGATGGCGTGTCTGCGGGCGCTGTAGACGGCGCTACGGGCTGAGGTATCGGAGTCGGCACGGGTGGCGGGGCGGACGGTATCGGACGCGGCCGCGCAACGCGCTTCGCCTGCTGCACTGGAGCAACCGGGCGCGCCACGGGCTGCGGCCTGGGAACCGGCAGCGGTTCCGGCACGGGCACGGGCACGGGCACGGGCTCTGGGGCAGGCGCGAGCGACAACATGGTCACAGGCGGCACAACCGGCGGCGCCGTTTTTTGCGCCAACATCAGATAACCGCCGCCCAGCAGTAGCGCTTCGGCCAGCAATGCGAGCGCTGCCGCCGGATAAAAGCGTCGTCGTTCCGGCACGAAGCCGGCGGAAGGAGTCGCCATATCACTTCGCCGCGGGTTGCGCAGCAAGCGCGATCTGCGAAACCCCGGCTGCACGGCATGCATCCATCACGGCGACGAGGTCCTGGATCCTTGCCGCCTTTGATCCCGCGATCGTCACAACCGTATGCAATGCATCCGGCCTCGCCGACAGCATTGCTGTCAGTTGGTCCGGCGTCAGCGCGTGGCCATCGACCGACATGCCGCCGTCGGTCGACAGTGTCACCATCACCTTGGGCGGAGGCAAAGCCATAGCGCTCGCACTTGATGGCAACTGCGTCTTGAGGCCCGCATTCGGAATCATGTGCAGCGTAATCATGATGAAGAACACCAGCAGGAAGAACATGATGTCGATCATCGGAATGATCTCGATGCGGGCCTTTTTCGCTTCGAAGTAGTTCACGCTCATGCCCCTTGGGAAGCGAGTTTCCCAATCACCGCACGCGGCCCGGCGCCTTCTCTCAGGTCCTTCGCGTGCTCGTATGATCCGCTTGCGAGTCGATTGACGAGCGCGGCCTTCAATGTCTCAAGCTGATGCACGACCGCACGCACCCGGTTGTGCAGGCCGTTGAAGAACACGAGGCCGATCATTGCAACAAAGAGCCCCGACGCAGTAGCGATCAACGCTTCAGCCACGCCGCCCGTTACTTGCGCAGGTGCGTTGCCCGGGTCGGACAATACCTGGAACGCGTTGAACATCCCCACGATCGTGCCGAAGAGACCCAGCAGAGGCGCGAGCGTGACGATGGTGTCGAGCACCCACAGCAAGCGGTCGATGCGCGGCGCTTCACGCATGATCACTTCCTCGAAACCGGCGTCGAGTTCTTCTCGCGTCCGCGAACCATGAAAACGTGCGGCGGCCGAGAAGATCCGGCCGATCGGCAGGCCCCGGTATTTTTCGGCGAAAGTCGTGAGCGTCGTTGCGTCGAGCTGATCCAGACGGTCGATTTGCCCGAGCGCGGCGTACCCGCAGCCCGAGACGCGATGCAGGAACCAGGAACGTTCGATAATGATTGTCAACGCGACAAACAACATCGCCGCGATGACATAAAGAACGCCTCCGGAATGGTTGGCCAGGTTCAGCAGTGTGTTGATGGTCATGCAGGCAAACTCCTTTAAAAATCGGTCGACACGGTGCCAATAATGGCGCGGCCCGGAATCGTCCAGTACAGCGGCGTATTGTCGGCAGCGGTGAAGCCGGCAAGCGCGTTGATGCTGGTGCGGTTGAAGATGTTGTCGACCTCAAGGCCAATGCGCGTGTTATGCAGCCACGGCGCCAGATTCCTGATCGTGTAGGAGGTCGCGAAGTTCGTCACCATAAAACTGCCGATAGGTTGCTGGTCACCTGTGGAACCAAACTGGTGGCCCACGAACTTGGTGATCAGTGAGCCGTTTAACGGCCCGCGCCCGTAGAGGAGGCCCAATGCCGCGGTGCTTTGCGGTGCATTCGGCATCCAGTCGCCGCTGCTCTTTTGCTTGGCTGAGTTGAAAGTCAGGTTGCCGTACAGGCTAAAGCCAAGTCCGGCGTAGAACGTCGCTTCGGATTCGAAGCCCTTGTACACCGCGCCGCCTGCGTTCGAGAATGTGGTGTTACCACCCACCGTCTGGCTCGTAATCGCGTTGAGGAAGTCGATGTAGTAAAGGTCGGCGGATACCGTCAAACGCTTGCTTTTATAGGTCGTGCCGATCTGGTAGTTGTTAGTCTGCTCCGGGCTAGGTTGACTCGATCCCGCCGGATTCGTGACATAGAAAATGTTCAGGTTCGGCGCGAGGAAGCCCTGTGCAAACTGCGCATAAGCGCTCCAGTTCGAGTTGATCTGCTCGTGCAACGTCACCGACGGAAGCACCTTCGTCCAGGTGTGGCTGTAGTTGACCGGCACGCCGCTGCCCTGATCCACAGGAGCATCGATACTGCGGTTAAACGACACGTACTTGAGGCCAGGCGTCAACGTTAGTCCGAAGGGCAACTCCCATGCGTACTGCACGTAAGGCTCGAACGTGAGCAACGTGTCGTGCATCGAGAAATTAAGCGTCTGAAGCGCAAAATTCAGCGAGTCGTCCACATTCATGTTGTCGCGGAAGTTTGACTGATGCGTAAGCCAACCACCAAGCTGAAGCGTTCCAGGACCGATCTTGCGTTCCGCCGTCGCGATGTCGCCGAACGCCCTATAGTTGTTCGCCATCTGCTGACCCGGCACGTCATTCGGGCCGAAGGTGGTCCCGTTTGGGGTCTCGCCATTAGGGTCCATGCCGTTAAAACCATCGTGGTAATACGCGTAGGTGTAGAGCTTATTCTCGATCTTCCACTCGGCAATACGGGTCTGGACATCGATGTATTCCATGTCCGTATTGATGCGGTCGAAGTTGTAGCCGGAATAGGACTGGCTGTTTGGATCGCTGCTAAGTCCGAAGTTCGGGCCGAACTGATGAATCTGCGCTGCGGTCGCACCTAGCGATACATTTTGGTGGATGCGGTTGTAGTTCGCGTACACCGTAACGAGAGTGTCGTCACCGACAGGCTTCTCCAGCTTGAAAAAGACGTTGTCGCGCCGCTGCGAGGCGTTGGTCAGATAACCGTCGCTGCTGGTATGGCTATAGCCGACCATGGCGCGCGCATCGCCCCACTGCTGCATGTCACCCGTATTGAATTCCGCGCCCGTGAGCCACGTGTCGAAACTGCCGTACGAACCCAGAAGCGATACCGACGGCGTCATGGCCGGCTCCCGCGACTGGACCGCAATCGTGCCGCCGAAGGTCGCGAAGCCGATCTGCGATGCGTCACCCGGGCCACGGTCAACGGTAATGCCACCAATGTTCTGTGACGTAAAAAAAGACGTCGAATGGTGCGTGAAGTCGTTGGAGTCGCCGAACGGAATGCCGTCGAATGTCACGTTGAACTGGCCGTCCTGGAAACCGCGAATCGACAGGCTCTGTGATTCCATCAGGCCGGCGCCGTTCGGGTTGACGCTGTTCACACTCGGTGCGATCTGGACGATATCGCTATAGTTAGCCGTGGGCGCGGTGCTGTTCTGGATATAGTGACGGTTGATGATCGATTGCGGTTCATCCGCTTTCAGCGAGCCTTGCGTGGGCGCCTGTGCCGGTGCCGACTCCGGGCTGGCCGGTGCAGAACCACCGCTGGACGAGTTCGAATTGGCCGTGCTTTGCACTGCGCCAAGGTCCCCTGAAGCCTGCGCGTGAGATACCTGGGCAGCAGTTGCACACAGTGATGCGAGAACGATATGCGCGAGTGATTTCTGGCGAAATCGTGAACGTACCCGTTGCATGTTTGACGCGTCCTTGTTTTAGATTTCCGTCTGGATGGAAGTTGACAAGGCGCATCTTAGAGACAGCACATTAACCGGTGGTGATGCCTATCTTACGAAGTTAAGTATTGCATTACGAATGCATAACACAGCATTCGTGCGAGCGGTTTTGTCATGAGATTGGGGGTCAAATTTTTACAGGATAACTTACGAAATGGACAAGCGCTGGTTCGCATCTGGGTGAAAACAGACCCGCTGCCACGATGCGTTGTATATCCGCGGCATCTGCGTTAATTGCTCTACCCTCTGTCGGAGTGTTCCGTGGGATCGGTGCGCTCGCACGGCAGTTATGGCAGTAGCCGTGCAGCACCAATTGTCGTCCCGCAATTGAGAAGCCCACCTTCTCGCCGATTTCCTTCTGCCTCGCGTTGAAGTCCGGGATCGTGCAACTCCGCATTCTTCCCGCAGCTTATGCAAATGGCGTGGTCATGGTCCGGGCCGTTGTTCAACTCGTACACAATGTATGTGGAATGCAATGCGCCGCTGGGCAGTATCTTTGCATCAACACACTGCTGGAGTACACGATAGATGCTCCCGAAGCTGATGTGGAGCCTCTCGTCTGCGACATACCGGCAGACATCGTCGGCCGTGAGATGCCTTTGCTGTTCATCGCGAAAAAACGATAGCACTTTCATTCTCGGCACGCTCGCCCTCAATCCGACGCTTCGTAGTTCCTCGACTACGTCAAGAGACATGTCTCAACTCGCTCCTCACCACCGACCCGGCAAAAAGCCTTTGGATAGTTCGCTTTCGCTTGTACGAGCCGGCGTTGATCCGCACGGAAGGACGAGCTCGCGAAGCCCTTTGATCCGGTGCGAATCTATGCCGAGCGCGCGCCGGCTGACGAATTCTTGACGGATGATGCGCCCAGCCAGGGACGTCTCCTCACTGCCCTTGACACCGTCGCCCGTAAAACGAATCGCGAATGATGACGTGGTCCCGACTGCTTGGAATCATGGTGCTCGTGCTGCGGGTCAATGCAGCCAGCGTGTGGGAATAGTCGGGAGCTTCGCGCTCGTGACATGCTGTTGGGATCGCCGACGGCGTGGAACGAGATTTTCCGTGGGCAACTGACAGGCTGGACATGATGAGGGGCGTTATCGCCGCAACGAGGCTGACCGACGTCAATCGACCGCACATCACCTATTTGTTGGTTTACTGAGATGGACCCGGCGCCCCTTCGGGGAAGCGCGATACTACTGAATGTCGTCTTCACCAGACACATCGGGAGGTTCATCATGGAAATCGAAATTCTCGGCATCGACCTAGCCAAACACGTTTTTCAACTGCACGGCGCGGATCGCAGTGGACGTGCGGTGCATCGCTCCAAAGTCGCTCGCGGCGCGTTAGCCGAGACGGTTCACAAGCTTCATCCACAAATCGTTGCCATGGAAGCTTGCAGCTCAGCTCATCACTGGGCCCGTCGTTTCATAGCGTTGGGTATTGAGGTTCGGTCCGCAATATGTGTCGCCGTTCGTGAAGACGAACAAGAACGACCGCAACGACGCTGAGGCAATCGTTGAGGCTGCAGGTCGGCCGACGATGCGCTTTGTCAGCATTAAGTCGGTCGAGCAAGAAGATATCCAGGCCGTCCATCGGATGCGTGCCATTCTGGTGCGCCAGCGGACTGCCGTGATCAATCAGGTTAGGGGCCTGCTCGCAGAGCGAGGTCTGATCATTGCTCGTACTCCGCAAGCTTTCAAGCACGCCATCCATGAGGTGTTGAGCAATGAGGGTTCGGAATTGACCGGCTTCTGCCAGGCGCTCCTCACCGAGATGTTGCAACATCTGCAGGCGCTAGAAGCGCGAATTCACTGGCTTGAGGTATCAATTAAGAACTTCGTAAAATCATCGCAGCTGTGTCGCAAGATCACTGCTGTCGAGGACGTTGGTCCCCTTACTGCAACTGCGATCGTGGGTGCTGTGGGTGACGCTAAGCAATTTTCTAACGGACGTCACTTGGCTGCTTGGTTAGGATTGGTGCCACGTCAATACTCATCGGGTGGGAAGGCACGATTGCAGGGCATCAGCAAGCGAGGCGACACCTATTTACGAACGCTATTGATTCACGGCGCGAGAACCGTTTTGCAATATGCTGCGGGTAAAACTGACAAGCGTAGTCGCTGGCTGCAGCAACTAATCGCTCGACGTGGCTACAATTGTGCGGCGGTGGCTCTAGCCAACAAGAATGCACGTGTTATCCAAGTCTTATTGAGCGGGAATGCATCGTATAGACCGGCTGCCTTCTGAACGCGAGATCGTGAATCTGTTGTTTTACCAAGCGCAGGTTTGCGTAGCTCTTAAATGTGATGACGAAATTGGTTGAGCCAGCATCCTGAACCCTGCTTTCAGTGCCGGCTGATTAATCTCAAGCTGTTGGATTGCTCAGGACAGGATGCGCGGATCTCATCGAGGCTGCGGGCGTGCGTCAGGAAATGCCCACAAGCAAGCCGGATACATGCATGCAGACCGTTTCCAATCACAGCAAAGAGCTTGCAAAACGCGTCGGGTTCATACATGCACTGAATCTTGACCCTCAAACCATTCATCACGAAATAGTTGGACTGGGTCGGCACGGCACCCTTGGGCCCACCCGTCAAACCCGATGTAATACGAGATCATGCCGGCGTCCGTCTCGACGGGTAACTCGCGTGGCGGCGGATACTCTCTGCTCGCTGCTATCGTGTGCAGCACCAAGCCCTTATAATTTCGTACCATGCCGCGCCGTACCAGGCATTAATGACCCGGACATGTCGAGGTTCAGTTGCGAGAAATGCCCTTGAAAGCTCGAGTCGGGCGCGCGATAGCGCCCAGGGAGTCGATGCATGTCGCCATCCTGCAGCAGCTCCGGCTCGATATCGTGGAAGGCCGCTGGCAAGCCGGCGAGCGTTTGCCCGAACCCCTTCTGTGTGAGGAGTTCGGCGTATCGCGCACGCCGCTGCGCGACGCGTTCCGGATTCTCGAAACCGAGGGTCTGGTCGAACTGATACCGCACGTAGGCGCTGTAGTGACTGCTCCCAACGCGTCGGACATCATCGGGGCATTCGAGGTACTCGCATTACTTGAAGCCGCCGCCGCCGAAACGGTCGCACGCACGCGCCCACCCGAGGTGCTCAAAAAGATCGGCAAAACCAATGAGCTCATGCAAATTGCCCTGGAGAAAGGCAATCATCGCCGCTATTTCGAACTCAACGATGACTTTCACTATGCCATCGTCGAGGGCGCCGACAATCCAGTCCTGCGCCAGACTCACGAGCACCTGATGTGGCACGTGCACCGCGTGCGCCACACCATTAACCGCGATCGCCCATTCGGGCGCGAGGCGGGAACGGGCGAAGAACATCAGGCGATCATCCAGGCGATGGCCGATGGAGAACCGGCACGCGCCTTCGAGTTGGTACGTGCTCACGTTCTCGGCGTGGGCGCCGCAACGCTCACCGATGCCGGCTTGGCGCAACCGCCCGATGCGAGCGAGTCCGACAGCACGGATTCCGCGAGCTTACTTCGCAGCAGCGGCCTGCAGGCTACCGACAATGGAACTCGTTAGCTGCTCAAACACCTCCGTTGCGTCGGCGGGATTGCAAATGTCCTTCGCCAGCACCTCGAGCCGGTGACTGTCCGAAAATGCGTAGAGATAGGCACCGATCATCAGCGTCACGCGCCAGTACAGATCCTTTTCCGGTAGCCCTGGCAGGACTCTGCGCAGCGCCTCCACGTACGCCCGGGTCGACTCGCTATAGGCCAGGTTGCGCAGCTTGTACGACACTTCCGGTGGCTCCATGTGCAGCCGGGCCTGCAACCGGATGAATGCCCTTCCCGAAGCCGTCGCGCGCAAATCAACAATGGGCTTCAAGAAGGCACGCACAAGTTCCTCGAGATCGGCATCCTTGCCACGCGCCTCTATCTGCTCGAGCAACTGAACCCGGTCAGCTGAAATCTTCGTCGCCCGACGCAAAAACACTGCTTCGAAGAGCTCCTGCTTCGTTCCGAAATAGTAAGTAATCAGCGCCTGCGTCACACCACACGACACCGCCACTTCACGCAGGGTCGTACCCGCATACCCGCGATGAGAGAAGTCGACTTCGGCTGCGTCCAGAATGCTTTCTTTTTGATTTTCCGTCGCACCGGCGGGTCGGCCAAGCGCCCCTCGCCGTCGCAAAGCGCCCTGAGGGCGTTCTGATTTATTCATGACCGTCGTGTTGGATCCAATTTAAGACATGCAAATGCCCGCAGTAAATCCGCTCAACTCTAAAAGATAATTATAGGCCCGCCCAGTAAAAAAGGTTACTCCAGCGGTATCAGTGGAATATGCATAAGCCGATTGCCCTGCAGCTAAGGGTTTCCACCATTTCAAGGACATCACCGTTGCACGAATGCCCTGCTCCGGCATATTTTACAAGCGTATTATATTCACCGAATGTTTTCCATTTCTAGCGCTTGGTTCTGGCTGTCCGAGCATCTAATGAATTCGTACCACGTGACCTGTCGCGAGTTAGAAATTCAGCGTCGGTCTCGCCGAGG
Organism: Caballeronia eucalypticola; assembly: GCF_047608185.1. Classification (NCBI taxonomy): domain Bacteria; kingdom Pseudomonadati; phylum Pseudomonadota; class Betaproteobacteria; order Burkholderiales; family Burkholderiaceae; genus Caballeronia; species Caballeronia eucalypticola. The sequence goes on along the minus strand of NZ_JBLKRU010000002.1, from coordinate 427,543 downwards.
TGTATCAAGATATCGAGTCTCAAGAACGTCGTTTTTTTGGTTCAAAGACCTGCGTGCTTCTCTATGCGGTTTGGTAGATGCAGATCGCTCACCTGAATTTGCCGAGACAAAGGCAAACGATTCGTCGATAACCCGACACCAGCGCTCCCTCCTGATATCCCTGCGCGAAAGAAAAGCAACGTTCAAAACCGGCAGTGCTAAAGCGATCGGCCATACCGCCATGGCCTTCAATGCGTTGCTGGCACGCGTGGCAGAACTGGGATGCCCCTGCTGGCGTTTCTGGAAACGGAACGCCGGGGCGGGTGAAGTGCGGCGCTCGGCCAACTCGATCGGCGTGGCATTCCGTCAGATCGCGGCCGGCAATCCCGACCTGTCCCAGCACACTGACGAGCAGGCAGCGTCACTCGAACAGACTGCGGCCCGCATGGGCGAGCTAACAGCGACGGTGCGTCAGAATGCGGAAAACGCGAGGCCGGCTACGACTTCGGCGATACCGCATCGGAAGTCGTGCTACGCGGCGGGGCGGGGGGTCGTCGGACGTGTAGTAGAGACGATGCACAGGATTTCAGGCAGTTCGACCAATACAGGCGAGATAATCAGCGTGATTAAGGCCATTGCTTATTTGTTAATCCTTCAATTTCGAATCCCAACGACGGTCGATTGACGATCACGCACAAGTCGAACGACTTTCCCTCAAGCGATTTTCCTGTGCGTCAGACGCTCCCAAAACGCTGGCAATAAGCACTCTGTGACCATCAGCGGTGACTGCTGCCGCTCGAACACAGAACGTCGTGCGACGAAACCATGGGGCAAACATCCTGAGACCTGCGCCGCCCCCAACTCGTAGAGGGGATGCCGCGCATTGATGCGTCGACTCGACAGCGTCGACCGCGTTACGCTAACGTCGCCATAAAGCAGTTCTGCCAGAGGGCGTGCACGCAACCGCCGAATCCGCTGCCACACGCCAACACTTGCATTGAGTGGCGTCACACTGTGAGCGGCAACGCAAGGCACGCCGTCAACGGCAAGCACTACCTCGCGTATCCACGCGCGCTTACGCGACGCCAGTTTCAGAGCCTCACGTTCGTCAGGCCAAGGCAGTCCCACTGCTTCACGTGTAACACGCACCTCCACCGTCCCCAGCATGCGTAGGTGTGCAGTGAGTGAGCCCCCCAGTGTCAGCCAGTGTTTTTGATGGGGGGTGAAGCCGGGCATGGACGCCGCACGCCAAGATCCATTGGCGGCGTTGAACTGAATCGGCCTAGCGCGCATGGCGGACTTCGCACGTCGACGCCGGCTCACTGATGGACAGCGACATCTTCATGGCGAAATGTCAGCGGACGATCCTGGCGCTGCTTTTTTCAATCATGCTGATCGCGTCGGCAAGCGGCATCACTGCCGCGTACTTTTGCTGCATGTCGAACAGATTCGCGTCGTGCGGTTCAATGGCGCGGTCACCAACACAATCGGCAAGGACAAGCGGCCGGAAGCCGTACGACATGGCGTCCACGACGCTTGCACGAACGCAGCCGCTCGTCACCGCACCGGCGACAAGCAGCGTCTGCACTGCGCGTTCCGTGAGCCAAGGGGCGAGTTGCGTTCCGAAAAACGCTGAAGGGACCGTCTTCCGAACTACCAGTTCGCCCTTTTCAGGAGTGAGAACTTCCACGATTGCGCTGTTCGGATTGTCCTCGGTCAGCGACGCCATACCCGGAACTTTTATCGAAAAGACATTGCTGTTACTTCCGTCGTCTGCGTAGACGATTCGACTGTGGGCGACAGGCCAGCTATTACGGCGTGCGAGTGCAAGTGCGTCGATGGTGCGCGCGATTGCCGGTCCGATGTTGCCGCCGCCGAAAACGGCTGGATCTGCAAACCCAACAACGAAATCAATGATAAGTAGTCCAATATTACCTCGAATTGGAAGCGGTGTCCCGAAGCCCTGCGCATGATAAACACCCGCTTCGGCGTGATCTGAAAAATCGGTCATCGTGGTCCTTATCCGTGTGGGGTCTTATCCGTCACGCGACCATCGACGACGACAACTTCCTCGTCAAGTCTTACGGTGCAGTTACGCAGCGGAATGTCAATGTGGCAGGTGGTGGTGCGGCTGCCACCACCTTCGTTGTTAGGTCCAAGCGAAAACAGGAAATTACCCTCGAAAGCACGTGCGTCCATTCCGATGGTTGCTTCCCGGTCATACAGGCCGAGCGTCGACCAACGCGCACGAGGTTGCAGTCCCCAGCCAATGTGAGAAATTGCGTAGCCTTCGGGATCGTTGAACGTCTCCATGTAATCGCGCAGCAGCGCTGCGTCAACTCCGCCTTCGATCTTCGTCGCGTAGCCCTTTTCCACTGTGAGCACGATCGGCTCGCTGACATAGCGTTTCTGCGGCAGCAGAATGTCGCCGCGGTCGATCACGATAGTGCCACTCGCTGCCCCGTCGTTCGGGAAGGTCAATGCGAAGCCGCTCGGCCAATGGTCCCAGCGGCCCGGTTCGTCGACAAACCCGTATTCGGCAATAGCCGGGAACTCACCCATCGGACACAGCAGCGCCGTACCGGCCGGCGAGCTCACGTGCATCTCTCGCGCGGCGCCAATCTTGTTGGCGGCAGCAAGCACTCGCTCACGGTCGGCGAGTGTCGGCATCAGCCGCACCAAGACTTCGGGCGGCTCGACAGCAAGCAGAATCTTCGTGCCAGACTTCAGGATATCGTGCTGCTCGGGCGAAAAAAGCAGCGTCATCAGGTCGAGCACAAGGTCACTCTCCTTCAACGCGGCAATGGCAGCGCGGTTACCGGTCAGCGGTGTCGTGCCGAGATACGCTAGCGAGTCACGACTGAACGCCTTCTCGCCATTTACCGGCGGCAAGTCGAGCCGGTTGACGATTGCTCCCATCGACTGCGTTGCGATGAGAGCGCAGGCGAGAGTCTGGGGATGGGTGGAGGAACTGGTCAGAATCGTGACAGTGTGCCCGCGTTCGAGGCGAGACAGCGTAAGCACTTCCTTCCAGGCTTCAACCAGTTGATAGTCGCTGATTGGCATGAGCAGCTCCTCTAGGGATGACGGACAAGACAGCTTTAAACGACCGGTGTACCAAGGAACTCGCCAAATGCCGTGTAGAAGCCTTCTGCGTTGTCCCATGGAATCATGTGCCCAGCGCCCGGCACGCGTACATGCTGCATCGACGGCGTCGCACGTTGCAGTTCAGCGACGTCCTCGTCACGCACAACATCGCCGCGCTCGGCGGTGATCAACAGAGACGGTACGTGCAGTTGTGCGGCGTCTGCGTGAAAGTTGTCGGTATGAAACCCCTCGTAAGATTCAAGCACGGCACGTTCGTCACACGTGTGCAGCCATTCTGCTCTGAGCCGGAGTTCATCGTCCGTCCAAGTCGGCAAGAACGCGCGCATTGATTCGACATCCATACCATCACGCGCAAGCGCCATCGAGTTGACGTACCACGGCGTCTTGCCGGGGTACTCGCGCCGGCCTGGGCCGGAAACCGGCGGGTCCACTAGCACAACTGATTCGAGACCGGCCGGCTTATGCATTGCCGCGCGCGCAGCGATTCTTGCGCCCATCGAATGACCCACGAGCGTGAAGCGCTTTAGCCCCAGCGCGGACGCGAACGCGACTACGTCGTCGCCCTGCGCGTCCAAACTATAGTCGAGCAGCGGCGAGGCCTCAGACAAGCCGCGACCGCGCACGTCGATCACGTAGGTGTCGAACGCCCGGCCGAACACCTCGCCGACAAAACCCCATGTGATAGCGGGGCTGGTGATACCCGGAATCACGATGATCGCAGCGCGTTCGCTGCGCGCGCCGCCTGAGCCGCCGTAGCGGAGATAGTGCTGACGAATGCCGTTCGCCGCGACGTTTGCGCCATACAGGAAATTGGTAGACATCGGTGCCCTGTGAAGATGCTGAGTTCAGTAGGCGCCGGACAGCAACGCGCCCGCGCCTGGTACGATGGCTTCAAGACCGAGTTCATGCAGGATGGACCAGGTGGTCGCGATCGCAGCCGTGATGACCGGCTTGCCAGTCATTGCCTCCACCTTTGCAACCGCCGGCAAAGATGGCATCTGCACGCAAGCGGACAACACGATCGCGTCCGCGTCTTGATAGCGCAGCGTCTGCACGATGGCCGGCAGATTCGCCGCGTCGTGGCGGCCGACTTCCAGGTTGTCAGGGATTTCGAGCGCGCGGTAGTCGAGCACTTCATAGCCTTCATGACGGATATAGTCCACGACCAGTTCCGTCAATGGCTTCATATACGGTGCAACGACAACGATGCGCTTCGCGCCAATTGCCTTCAGCGCGTCGATCAGGGCGCCGGCACTGGTCAGCACGGGCGCATGCGCGCCATTGCTGGCCGTGTGCTTCGTGAGCCGCTCCTGCGATGCGCGATGGTAGCCGTGGCCCATGGCCATGATCGCGACAAGACATGCGTAACCGAGCACGTCAACCCGGGCGTCAGAGAGCTCGAGCGCGCAGCGATCTGATTCGGCGTCCATCGCCGCAAGCTCTTCCTTGACGACCTTCTTCATGCGCATCCGGCTCGAATGGAACGTGAAGCGCTCTGGGCGAATGGCCTCCCGCAGTCGCAACATGGCGGGAATCTCTGTTTCCATTGTGGTGTTGGAGCTCGGCACGATCTGGCCGATACGATAAACCTTGCTCATATCTGTTCGCCTAATAGGATAGCCAAGCTTTCGTTAAGCCGCTGCCGCAACACGTGGCTGGAAGTCAGCCGCGTTATATGCGTATACCCAGTCTGTCTGAATGCCTGAAGCATGCGGATTGATCCATGACTTGAACTCGTAAATGAGATCGCGTTTGCGCTGAGCGAAAAGAGTCGGCAGGTGGTAAGTCCGGCCACGCTCTCGGGATTCCAGTTGCACGCGGCTGGTACGGGGGATCCGTTCCTCTTCATAGTCGCGCAACGCGGCAGCGACATCGGCGCCGTGCGCGGCTAAGGAACGTGCGAGCACGTAGCCATCCTCGATTGCCATCGCCGCGCCCTGCGAGAGGAACGGCAGCATCGGATGCGCGGAATCGCCCAGTAAGGTGACCCGCCCTTGTGACCACGTTGTCATTGGGTCGCGGTCGAACAAGCCCCACTTGAATACGGAATCGACGCGTTCGAAAAGCTTGATAATGTTGGGATGCCAGCCAGCGAACGCAGCAAGCAACTCCTCGCGGCTGCTTGGCGCGTTCCACGACTCCTCGACCCACTCGGCAGTTTCGTTGACCGCGACGATATTGACCGCCTGCCCACGCTGAACGTAATACGTGACGACGTGCGACTTCGGTCCGAGCCAAAACGACGAATCCGGGCTGACGAAATCGAACGATCCATCCACAGGCACTACGGCTCTGAAACACATATTGCCGGTGAACTTCGGCGCATCGTTACCGAAAAGCTTGCTGCGCACCGTCGATCGCACACCGTCCGCGCCTACGATCAGATCTGCTTCGAACTCCGAACCGTCTTCGAAGATTGCGACCGCGCCGTCGTCACTCGACCTGACATCAACGCACCCGGCAGAAAGCGTGGCCACGCCCTCCGGCAGCGATTCAACAAGCAACCGATGCAGATCGGCACGGTGCACGTGGAAAAATGGGGCGTTATACAGACGGGGGCACTCGTCAGCCAACGGAATGCGGAAGATTTCCTTCGCCGTGTCCCAATTTCGCCCAACGATGGCCTGCGGCAGAAATGCGGCTTTGCGCAGTGCTTCTCCAAGGCCTAGCGCCTCAAGTACCTTGACGGCATTAGGCGTGACCTGAATGCCAGCGCCGACCTCGCCGAAAGCGCTCGCGCGCTCGAAGATGCGTACGTCGAATCCACGCTGTGCGAGCGCACTCGTCAGGGCCACGCCTCCTATACCCCCGCCGACCACGCCAATCCGAAGTTTCCTAGTCATCTTGCTTCCTCTCCTTGCATGCTTGATAGACCCAGTCATATTTGACGCGGCAATCGCCCTGACACCGCGAAGCTACTTAACGATGCAGAGATACGCGTAAGGCTCCGCCGATTTGCTGCATGGCGGAATGCATCGCCTCCGTTACTGCCGGTGTCAGACCGCTGTTTCCGGTCTCGGCAATCATGCTGTCCAACACTTCGGCCGCGTCCGTCGACGCTTGGTCGGGAAGGACCGCAGCGATCGCTTTAAGGGCACCTACGAGACCAAGGATGTGTCCCCGCAAGGTATCGAGTTCATTTTCCATAGATCACTCCTCCATAACTTTTGATCCAGTTGCTGGTAGATGGCGAAATACATGTGTATGGGTCGTCATCCGTAAAAATTAGTATATACAATTAATTATATTTACGTACAATTAATAGTGAAAGCGTATTTTCGGCGAGTATCGGCAAGGGATCACCCAGCCGCTCGGAGCTCTAATGCTTGAGCTAACTCATTCTCCCTACTGATCTGGTCACCCGATAACACGTAGCCCGCGATTGCTCCACCCTCTTCGACGAACGTCGCATATACTCCGCCGCTCTCGCTCTTTTCCATTTGCCACAAGCCGTGCGTACCGACAGGTGGCAAGAGGACGCGTACGGGGTGCGCTGTTGTCTTGACGTCGATTGGCATGGGCGGATAGTGCACAGGCGTGGTTGTGCCCGTCAGCGTTGCAGCCAACGCCCGCGCTCCATGCTGAACGGGCTCAAGAAACGGAAGTACACTGCCGTCCACTTCCGCGCAGTCCCCGATCGCATAGATGCCGAGTGCAGACGTCTGTAAATATCGATCTACGACGATGCCTCGGTTGATCTCAAATGACGGCTCGACGCGCACCGTCTGCGGATCAAGTCCGATCGCGGCAATCACCACGTCACACTCGATATGAAGACCATTGCGACCGGTTATCAGAATCTGGCGGCCATCGGTCTCTGCCATATCGATGGACTGGATCATCGAACCCGGATGCCAGCGCACGCCTTCGGCGACTAATGCCTGCGTCACCGCATCTGCTGCATCGGGGGGCAGGAAGCGCTCAAGCATGCGCGTGGATACATCAAGCAGATCGACACCATAGCCGCCAGCCAGCAAGTCATTCGCAAGCTCACAGCCGACCAGTCCAGCACCGATTATCGCCACTTTTGATGCACCGTCGAGCCGAGCAAGTAACGCCGCGTAGTCCGAAATACTATTGACGGACAGCACTCGACCGACTGCATTGCCAGCAAACTGAGGCGTCCGCGCTCGCGCCCCGAGCGCGAGCACCAGCTTGCCATACGCCACCCGCCTTCCGTCCGACAGATGCACGCAGTGCGCTGCCGAGTCGATCCATTCGACACCTGCATTCGACTCGATCGCGATATTCAGCCGCTTCGCCATCTGCTCTTTTGGTGTCCCCGACAGTTGCGCCAGACTCATCTTCTGCGCGAACGCGTTGGACAACATCGGCTTCGAATATTGGTTGCCGTCCTCGCGGCTCAGCATCAGCATGCTGATCGTCCGATCGCGGCGCCGTATTTCACGGGCTACTGTATAGCCCGCAAAGCCGGTGCCAACGATAACGACAGGGTATTCGGCGTCGCGACTCATCGTGTCACCCTGTCAGACGGGTACGACAATCAAGGTATCGACGCAACCCGAATCGAGTACGGCGATCTTCTCGCGAAACCGCAAGCCTTCCGGCGTCTCGACGATCTCGTCGTGCCAGACCCCGGACAAGAACAACATGCTGTCGCCACTTTCCAGCGTCCGCACAATGCCAAACCCCATTCGGGCTCGGATCGTCCCGTTATCAGTGGATTCAACATGCAGCGCACCAAGCAAATGCCGGTAGCGCTGCGGCTCGAAGATATTGGCCTTTTTCATCGAGTTGATCCGGTCAATCAGCATGCCCTTGCTGTTGCACTGGACAATCCCGATGGGCAACGACTTGCGATAGGCCTCGCGCGTCGTGATCTGGTAAAAACACACATCTTCGAAGAATTCAGGCCATTGTTCGAATCGCTCTTCGTCGATGCAGTCGGCGTAGGCGTCGTACAGCGGCCTGACGCGATGGAAAAGTTCGGTAGATCCCGACACGGTAGTGTTCCTTCGGTAAATAGAGCTGTTGTGAGTACTGCGGCGCTACCTGTGTGACCAGGTTACAGTCCCATGTACTTGCGATAGGTCTGCCAGAACCCGCGTACGGACGCCTCACTGACACGCGACTCCTGGCTCTCGACCGATCGCCCGCCCATTTCAAGCACGGTCTCGCGGCCCTGGTTGCCAACGATCGCTCGCTGCACGAAGCTGCCGATCACACCATCCTCCATGGACACAAGCCCGGCCGGTCCAACGAGATTGCTCAGCGCGACGCGAATGTCGGTCTGTTCCTGCGTATCCGACTCGAAACCGAACATGATCCACACAAGCTCACAGCCGTTCACACCGCGCGGGATCAGCAAGCGCAAGGCGAGCGAGTTCTGGATTTGCTGGACGATCAGGTTGGGGAAAATGCCTTGAATGGCGTGCGTGATGCCGTCTTCGAATTCCGGCCAGCTCTTCAGTATCCGGTCATCGTGCAACGCGAATTCGTCATTCTGTGCGCGCAGGCTACCGCTCTCGTAGTCCGTACCGCTGCCCGAATCGGTCGCCATTTTTGAGTAGCTGATGTGGTGACCACCGTCGCCCTCAAGCACCAAACCGCCCTGCATTGAAAGCCGGTTGAGCTTGAAGGTGGTGAAGAATGTGTGCAAGAGACTCGCGTGATAGGAATCCTTGACGTTCTCCATGTACAACTTCCAGTTGTTGTGCATGTACTGCGAGAACGTGCCGAGAATGCGAACCTTCTTGGAGAAAATACGCCTGATATGAGCGACCATCTTGGGGCCAAGAAACGTTTCCAGATCCGGCGCTGCTTCGTCAAACGAAACGAACAAAAGACCACACAACTCCTGAACGCGCAGCTTCTGAAGATTGTGATCGCAGGTGCGAAAATCGTCCGGCAAGCCCCCCTTGCCGCGCACCCCCTTGTGAAAGGCGACCGTCTTCAGGTTACCCTCAAGATCGTACGACCAGTTATGGTAGACGCAGGTAAACGCATCGCGATTACCGGTTTTTTCGTAGCACAACGTCGACCCGCGATGCGCGCAACGGTTCACGAAGGCACTGTAGGTATCAGCCGAACTCTTCACGACCACGACCGGCGTATCGCCGACAAAATTGGTCTTGAAGTCACCTATGGCCGGGACTTCCACATCGACGCCCACAAAATTCCAGATCGGGCCCTTGAACAAGAGATCCTGTTCGCCCTCGTAAAGCGGCTCGTCCGTATAGATCTCGAACGGAACGCGGCTCACCCCAGCTTCCGGCCATTGGATACGTTGTTCCCGTACTGCTACATCACTCATTCTCGCCTCCTGAAGTTACATTGGGCACGATCTGTCTCGTACGACATCCCCATTCATAAATTGCTGCGCCGTTTTTGTTGAGCAGCGCCTAGGCCGATGCTCAATGCCCGGCGCCCGGGATGTGAACCCAGACTTCGTCGCCTCGCACATCCACCTCGTAAGTCGCCAGATCGACGCTCAGTGGAGAGCACAGCGCTTTACCCGAGCGGATATCAAAACGCCCTTGATGCAAGGGACACTCGATTTCGCCGTTCTCTTGATAGCCATCACTTAGTAGAGCAAACTGATGAGTACAAATGTTCGATGTTGCATACACAGCACCATCGACCAGATAGACCGCGAGCCGATGCCCCTGGACACTGCACGCAGCCGGGTACTCCGGCGACAGATCGGACAGTCTTGCGACGTTAAGCCAAGACATGTTTACTCCCACAAGAAACGCCGCAAGGCGGCAAACTTACGTTACCGCAGTGATTGGGTACACACTGCACCGTTCAGCAATCGTATATCGCATTTTATAGATTCGCAAGTTGTTTTCATTCACATGCATCTAGATGCCTATATTTATGGCCTTGCAGGGCATGTCGGGCGAGGTTTTCGTCAATTTTCGAGCTGAATTATATATTTGTACATCCGTACAATTTTAGAAAATCATATGGATAGGGCCGATAGAGACTGTTTCTCCGACAGTTGAACCAAGTCAACCGGCATCTCCGCCGCGTGACCGAGAACGATTTTGGATCACTGATGGATTCGGGCCGATGCAACATCGCAGATAACGCCCCTCTCCCGCGCCAGCTAAACGCCTCGTGCTGTCTTCGATGCCATACAAGGGTTTACCCCCTCTATATCTAATTATATGGCTAGATAATATCTCTACACGGCGATGGGTTCCGACGACAGCATGCACATACGCTGCTCGCCGAGCCGGTTTTTGTAGTTCGTTCTGCACCCTTCGGCCCCGCCAAGTGGCGTCCTGTGCTCAAACACGCCGGGTCCGAAGGTTCATCGAGTCCCGGTTCCGGCATCGCAGTGGAGAGAAGTCTTGGAAACACGTACGTTAAACATTCACGACATCATTGATCGCCATCGGATCGGGCGGACGCAGTACGTCGCCCTCGGTCTCTGTGCGCTGCTCATGCTGTTCGATGGTTTCAACACGCAGACCATCAGCTACATCGTGCCGGTTCTTGCAAAGGATTGGCATCTGCCTAAATCGATTCTGGGCACCATTTTTTCGGCGGCGTTCGTCGGTTTGCTGATTGGAAATTTTGGCGTATCGCCTCTGGCGAATCGTTTCGGCCCCAAAAAGATGACGGTCTTGTCAACCGCCGCTTTTGGATTATTCACACTACTAACTGTTTTTGTGACGAACGTGCCCCAGTTGATTGCACTGCGGGTCCTTACCGGCATCGGCTTGGGAGCCGCCGCGCCTTGTGCTATCGGTCTTACCTCCGAATTCAGTCCAAAGAGGACGCGCGCAACATTTGTTTTATTGATTTACGTGGGCTATTCCCTCGGATTTACTGTCGCTGGCTTCTGCTGCGGCGCGATGATCCCGAATTTCGGCTGGGCCGGTCCTTTATGGGTCGGTGGCCTTGGGCCCATTGCACTGACACTGCTGCTCATTCCTTTCTTGCCTGAGTCTTCCTCGTATCTCGCACGCAGTAGGCCACCGAGTGACCTCCTGCAGGTGACGCAACGATTGTTTCCCCAATTCATCCTACCCGAAGGCGCAGTCCTAACCTCTAACGACGACAAGAGCAACGACACGCATGTAAGCGGCTTATTCTCCTCGCATCTGCGCGTGGGTACCTTTTTGCTGTGGGGCGTGTTCGTCATCAACCTCGCGGAATTTTATTTCCTGCAAAGCTGGTTACCGACGGTACTTCATTCGCTTTCCTATTCGCCCGAATTGATCGTCTGGGCAACTGCAGTCAGCACTATCGGTGGTATGGCCGCGGGTCTCGCCATGGGACCGTTGATGGACCGTATCGGCCCGTACATCATCCTGTTCGCGCTTTATCTGTTCGGCGGGATATCAATGCTGGCAATTTCTTTCGCGCTGGATGCCGCGCCCTGGATCCTTGTACTCACGGTGTTCTGCTGCGGCTTTTGCATCAGTGGCGGCCAAAAAGGCGTTGTCGCCCTCGGTTCCCTCTTCTATCCAGCAGGGCTGCGCGCAACCGGAGTCGCGTGGGCATACGGTGTTGGCCGACTCGGCGGCGCAGGAGGCACTTATCTGGTGGGCGTGCTATATGCCGCGAATTGGGCGCCCGACGCAATTTTTCGCGTCGCGGCAGCGCCGGCCGTTGTCGCGTCGATCTGTGTTGGACTCATGGGCTGGCGTTACAGCACTCCCAGGTCGCTCCCATCGTCCGTGGTAGCCCGGGACGTTTGAAGGACCAGTAGCCATCGTCCGCGGGCGCGATCGGCGTGGTCGAGGCAATGAAACGCTCAACATCTAACGATTTCGCAACACGGTCTCCGGCGCGGAGTCCCGACGCGAACACTTCGCCGAATCAAGCGTTGCGCAATTCAGCCATAACTTCCTATCCCAAAGCCGTCGAAGAGCGTTTGGTCTGGAAATGGATCTCAAATAATGCGTTCGTTTTTCTATATTAATTAGGAGTCTAAAATTAAAAATCTATTGGTTGTTGTCGGTTTTTGCGTTGTCTCAAGCTACGCTAATGCCCAAAGCTCAGTCACGTTGTTCGGTCAGATCGACGAGGCGATTGCGTACATTAACAACGCGGGCGGCGCCTCATCGTACCGGATGCGCAGCGGGACTTGGATAGGCTCCCAATGGGGACTGGCCGGAACTGAAGATCTGGGTGGCGGCTACAAGACGTTCTTTCACCTGGAGAACGGCTTCGACATAAACACCGGCAAGCTTGCGCAGAATGGTCGTGAGTTCGGGCGGCAATCCTACGTGGGAATTAGCAGCCCTTATGGCAATTTGAGTTTTGGTCGGCAATACGACGAGGTCGTCGACTATGTCGGACCGATCATGGCGAATGGCCGGGGCACGGCGCCTATCTATGACATCGACAACACGGGCAACGACTGGACGACCAGCAACGCGGTCAAGTACACCAGCCCGGTCTACCGGGGTCTTTCAGCATCGGCCCTATATGCGTTTGGCGGAGTAGCCGGCCAATTCTCCACCAACAGCGTGACCAGCTTTGGCGCCGGCTATACGGCTGGTCCCCTTCAGATCGGCGCAGCCTACACGTCAGTGCGCAATCCCTACGCCACGTGGTTTGACAGTACGGGAGCGTCGAGCATCCTGATTTTCGGGAAGTACCTGGCCGCAGCGCGAGATCTGAATATTGCGGCCGGTGGCATATCGTATAAATTCGGCCAGCTTATCGCCCGTGCCGGGATCTCACATTCGAATCTGACCAATTCAATCAACGGTGCCGATGCCCAGTTCAACATCTATATGGCGCAGGCTGACTACTGGGTGACCCCGACCCTGCGTCTTGCGGCCGCGGTCGACGTGATAAACGGCAGTATTGGGTCGATTGATCAACATCCTAAATATCGGCAATACAACCTGGTCGCCGACTACTATCTCTCCGAACGCACCGACCTCTACATGTGGGCCATATATGGAACGGCTGGCAGTGGCGCGACACAAATGCAGATCGGTCAGCTAACCGCGTCCTCAACTAACGAGCAGTTCAATATCAACTTCGGTATTCGACATCGGTTTTGACCCGACAGGATATTCTGTCGGATCAGAGAGCAGACGCCGTTACACCGGCGTCGCACCGCCGTCACACGTCACTCAGAAAGATCGAGCCAGATTCAACTTATAAGTCGAGGACGATAGCTGAAGACGGTATCGCCTGGCATGCCAGAGCAATATCCGGTTCATCCAGTTGTTGTCCACTGGCATGTTGAAACTGACCCGCAAGGACTTTGACTGCGCAGCTTTCACACTGACCAACCCGACATCCGCTGGGCGCTGAAATGCCCAGACTTTCGGCGAAAGAGAGGAGACTTCCATCGGCGCTCGTCCATGTCGCAGTCTTGCCGCTTCGATGAAACTTCACCGCGAATGCGAGGCCAGAAGGAATTCCTACACCCACGGAACTCTCCGATACAAACTGCTCGCTAAAAATTCTGAACGGCAGCACGCCACGCTCGCGAAGACTCGCAGTCACGTCTTTGACCATTGGCGAAGAACCGCACATATAAAAACGCGCGCCCCGGCTAACCAGTTCCTCGGGGATCAATTCTTTCGAGATGCGACCGCGATATTGATAGTCTTGCCCTTCCTGATCTGAATCCAGCGGCGCTGTGTAGCAGTTCACAACACGAAGAGTGGGTATACGCCTTTGATGCTCAACCAATTCATCCTTGAACGCATGCATCGAGCTGTTCTTGTTTCCGTAAATCAGTATCGTCTCATGTGTGCTTGCAGTACTGTAAAGCGAACGAATATACGAAATGAATGGTGTGATACCAATACCCGTTGCGAGGAGCACGACTGGATCCCGAGTATGTATTGGAATTGTGAACGCCCCCGCAGGTGCAGCCACCTCGACAAAATCTCCGATCTTCAGTGTTTCATGAACGAACGAAGACATGACGCCGGGACTCTCTTTGACTCTCGAGTGCTCGCCAATACAAAGCTCATAAGTCGTACGACCTTCTACGCTTGCAGCACTTACCAACGAATATGCCCGCTCGATAAATTTGTCGGCGACCCCGCACGCACTGCGGATTTTTAAATACTGTCCGGGGACGAAGTTTGGAAGCAACCGTCCTCGATGCGACTCCAGGCGTAACCACCTTGCGCCTTTTCCTTCAAAACGCAGTGCGCTTACCCTCATTTTCTCGAATCCGCGCCACGACAGGTCATTAACCAGTTCAATGCTGCACCGCACAGCCTTATGGTTGGTTGATCCGCTAATGGGATCACGCTGTTCCGACGAGACTAGATAATTGAAGTTGGTATTTCCCTCTCCCGTTATCTTTGCCTCAGAAATACCAAGCCCTTCCGAGCCTTCCCAAAAACCAAAATCGCCCACTAGTACATTGTCATGTAAGCGGCCTTCTATCTCCGCCACGAAACACGCGAAGCCTGAGTTTGACGTAACGCGCACCCACTGTCCGGCATGGATACCAAATCTGGAAGCAACCGCTTCGTTCATCTGAATGACAGGATTGCGCGCCCGCTTGCGCAGGCTGGTGATCGAGCGAAACGAACTGTGCGTGTAGTAACCGCTCTTCACGGAAGTCAAGACCAGCGGGAATTGATCATCCGTCTCAGCCTGTTGCAGGTGGAACGGTAGCGCGGGATATCCGTATCGCAGAAATTTTTCCGAATACAATTCAACTCGACGTGTTTCAGTAGCAAAGCCAACTGCTTTGCCATCTTTTATTTCCGCGTATTTTCGATTGCGGTGTTCAAGAGGGCGGACCATCCGATAATCGTTTCGCCGTAGGTCGTCCACCGTGAACCCCAGCGGGGCAAGCATATAATTCCATCCGGCTTCTATGCTCCCCCCAAAAAACTCTTTACTGAACCCAAGCCTGCATGCAAGCTCGAAAACGATTTCGAGATCTGATCGACTTTCACCTCTAGCCTTAACGAATGCAGGGCGAAGCTGGATGAGATTTTCCGCGTCCTCACTGATCTCGAAGCCGATCCTAAGCGACTCGCGTTCCCATGGTGTACTTACAGGGAGAATAATGTCAGCGTGACGCGCGGTAGGGGTTTCGATCATGTCGCAGTGGACATGAAACTCGGTTTGCTCCAGTCCAGCCTTGATCTCTTCCACATCGGACTGGGTTGCAAGATGATTCGTGCCAAAGCCTAAAATGGCTCTGATCCGGTATGGTCTGCCAGATTTGATCGCACGGAAAACGTCAGTCGGCTTGACACGCCCCTCAGAGGGCGGACCAATCGGCCGCTCAGAAAGACCAACAGCTTTCGCAAGTTGCGATTTTTCTATCAAGTCGGGCTTATCGACCTTATTGACTGGCTGTTTCGTATATATACGATTGCAGCCTACATCATCGAAACAGCCGCGCAGCGCATACAACGTAGCAATCGCTCTCTCCGTTTGCGCAGCGTTGGGACCCTGTCCCACGCCTGTCCAGGCGTGGTATGCGATCTTGTTGCTCGATCCGATCAACTCTGCGGCCTGCATGAGTTTTTCGGTCGAAACACCTGTTACAGCCTCTACCTTTTCAGGGTTCCATTCTGCGCACTGCGCTCTGTACAAGCTGAACGCGGTATCACAAAAGTCTTCTCCATTTAATGTGTCGATCTTCAACGAAGCATCCAACTCGAAATCGGTGCTGCCCTGATCCTCGGCCGCCATCGTCGTGTCGTAAGCCCGCGGCGCGCATGACCTCTTGTCCCAAACGACAAAACTGTCATTGCCGTCAGGCCAGATATCTTTTCCACGAAGGAAAAGGCCCGTCTGCTTGCTGACAAGAAGCGGCGAATTTGTCCAATTCCTGACGAACTCATCGTTGTAGCGGGACTGAGAAAGTAAAAGATGCGAAAATCCTAAAGCGAGCGCGGCATCTGTCCCAGGTTTGACCTGAAGCCAAACATCCGCTGTTGATGCGAGAGGAGTAGGACGCGGGTCAACCACAATAAGCTTTCCACCGCGCTTGCGTCCCTGAGCGATCGCTTCAGACTGCGCGAGCCAAGTGCTCGTGGGATTATGTCCCCAGAGAATAGACAATTCGGAATGAGCGTAGTCTGCGGTCGGTATGGCCACTCCAAAAGTGAATTTATGTGCGTTGTCCTTGTGCCAGTTACAGATCTCCGTTGAGCCAATAACGTTTGGACTACCAAAGACGCGTACGAATCGATCGATCCACTCTATCGAATCCCCAATCGCAGTTCCACTCTTGGTGGTGACAGCGAACGCCACGGCTTCAGCTCCCGACTCACTGCGAATCTTAGACAGCTTCGATGCCACCGTTTGAAGTGCTTCCTCCCACGATATCCGGACCCATCCTGGGTCGATCGCATTCTTCGGGTTCGTCCGCTTCATTGGGTAGAGGATTCGATTTGAAGCCTCGATAATCTCTGGGCCGGCCCGCCCCTTCATGCACATGGCAGCACCGGTCGGGTGATTAGGATCGTTTCGTACCGAAATAAGCCGATCTCCATCTACCGTATTGATGGTGCCACATTGAGAACGGCACAATGTGCAGAATCCTCGAATCTCTTGCATAAATAGCCCGCTCCAATTCCTTCCGTGCCTTGCCAATCAAAAGTGTCTATGCGCGGATCGCGCACACTACAGTCTGTTCATCAAATTAAACGTGCAGGGTTTGCGCTAGATTCACAAACGCTGCCCGGCGGGATCTTTTTCGAGTCGCTAATTCCGTACAGGATGGAATGCGAACCTGGAAATTCTGAGCTCTTGACCGCCGTCAGAATCTATGTCGAAGATTGACCCGAACCGCCACTTGGCTGGACGTACTCGACGCCGTCAATGATTGAATGTTCGCCACTGCCGGTGCTCCCGTTGAATCGGTACCCATTGCCCGCTGCCAAACGGTAACGAGGCCAATATCAGTCATTCTGGAGAGAGCATAGTTAAGCCCCGCATTCCACTGCAGATATTGGGCTGTACCGGTTCTTGAATAAATGAAAGCGCCGCCGGCCTGCAATGACGGAATAATTCGGTAAAGTACATTCGCTTCAAGATCGTTGAACTGTGGCGTACCGCCGCGATGCGGCGTGGTCGGCGTGAAGTCGACATTCTTAAACCGGGTGTTTGAATAGATCACTCCAATATCGAATGCACCAATCTGATAGACCCCGCCGACCGCTGCAATCTGCAGTGTCTCAGCCGAGGCATATCCGCTGTACACAGGAGACGTGACCGGTGACGTGTAGCCGGTCTGGCCTGGCAAAGTAGTCCCGCCATAAGCCGAAATCGAGGGATCGTTCATATTCAGATATCCGGCAGCAAGACTAAGACTTCCGACCTTGTATCCCACTCCGAAAGACATTGCTCGCTGCTTCGTGAAGCTGCCTGGCTGCCCACCAGGAGCGTACATCGCCTTGAATGAGAGGCCGGAAAGGTTGGGACTTGCGTATTGCACGGAATTGTCGAATCTGATCGTCGACTGCATGTTGTCAACGTCACCTGGATGCGCTCCCGTCCAACCCGCCCATCTGATCGCGCTGCTGAGAGCACCAACGTATTGACTTAACGGTTCATATTGCCGACCCGCAGTGATAGTTCCAAAAGGTGCCGCGATACCCACAAAAGATGAGCGACCAAACAACCGGCCGTTTTGGCCTAATTTCCCAGTTGAAGTATCAAATCCATTCTCAAGAGTAAAAACGGCTTTGTAACTGCCACCAAGATCTTCCGCACCCGTCATCCCCCATCGACTTGTGTTGGTCTGACCGGTCGTAGCCTGAACAACGGATCCGCCTTTTTGATTATTCGTGTAAATAAATCCGTCCTCAACAATGCCATATAGAGAAACTGACGACTGCGCGAGTGCGGCCCCGGAAAATAAAATGAATGGTGCTGCTAAGTAAAATTGAAACGCAGATACAAATTTTTTCATTGCGATTCTCCAGAACCTATTGAGGTCACGGCCTTTAGTCCGGTGACTTTTTGATTTTTTGGCTATCTTTAGCAAACCTAACCATCGACTTTTTGTTTCGCAAAATCGTTTTCAATCCAGGTTTGAAACCCGAATACATTACAGCTGTCCAACGTTCCTTGTTTCCCTAAGTAGTGTTAGCGAACGTCGCCTTGCGCTTTGGGCGACTCAGATAGACCATCTCGGTTTGCGCTATATCGCCAACCCATGATCGCTACGCAAATCGAAGCGGCTAATGCCGGAACGGCGGCCGCACGAAAAATCGCGTCGGGAGACCAGTCTGCGGCATACAGGACGCCCGCGAGGTATGTTCCGCCAGCACCACCGAGCCGGCCGAAGCCATATGCCCATGCGACTCCGGTCGCGCGAAGTCCCGCGGGATAAAAAAGTGAACCTAGCGCGACAACACCTTTCTGACCGCCACCGACACCAAATCCGCAGCAGAACACGGTAAATATGAGTAGCCCGCTTTCGCCACCGAGCACGGCGGATATCGCCACCATCGCAAGACTACTAAGCAAATAAAGGCCTGACAGAACCATGTATGGGCCGACGCGATCGATCAGCGGTCCCATGACCACGCCGGCGACCATACCGCCGACACTGCTAAGCGCTGTCGCCCATACGACAATGTGAGTCTGATAAGAAACCGACGTAAGGACCGTCGGCAGCCAGCTTTGCAAGAAGGAAAATTCTCCAGTGCTAAGAATAAACACCGCCCAAATCAGGAACGTTCCTGTGCGCCGCTCTGCCGAAAAAAGACCCGTTACGTCGGTGCTGTTAGTCTTCGAATCGTTTGAGGTGACACTTGTCCCAAGCGGCAGATCCACATGCGGATAAAGCCTCTTGAGCATCAGAAAAAGGGTCTCGCTACCGTGCCGGCGTGCAATGTAGGGTGCTGACTCCGGAATGAAAGGTAGTAAGAAAAAGGTGAGTACGAGCGGGCCAATTCCTCCTACCCACACCGGACCAGCCCATCCGTGGGACGGAATAAGGGCGCCGCTGCAGAAACCAGCCACGGTGTAACCAAACGAATATCCAACGTACGTAAGCATCACGAAGGTTGCACGGAACCGTTTTGGGCTGAACTCAGACGTGAGTCCGACGGCACAGGGGACCGCTGCTCCAAGGCCAATGCCTGTTAGCAGTCTTAGGGCAATCAATTCGTTGGCATTTGTCGCAAGCAACGTCAGCAAGGTTAACAGACCGATTGCTGTTGTCGAGATGACCGCCATTTTTTTCGGACCAAATCGATTCGCAAGAGGTGAAATACCAAAGTTCCCAATCAGCAGTCCTACGAAAGCGGCTGAAAATATGGTACCCAGAATGGATTTCGGCAGATGCCACTCTTTGGCCAGAACCGGCACGTAATAGCTAGCGACTTGTATGTCGTATCCGACCGAGAGCAACAGCAGCGCGAAAAGAACAAGCGCGACAACCTGCGTTCTCTTGATGGGCTCACGATCGATTACATCGTGGATGTTGATATTAGCTCCTGCCATCATGGCTCCAGATTCAATGGGCGTATCGACCGTGTAGGTCTATGAAGGAAACACCAACCCCTAGCAGACCGTTCGTTGAGGCAAGTTCGTGCTGGCAGTACAGACTATTATATAGCCATAAAATTATACATACAGGGGTTAACCCTTTAATCAAGGAAACCCCCAGATTTTTGGGCATTTGGACGCCCATCACGTGATTTGACAGCCGGAGATTCAGTCGAATTTCGTATTTATCGATACCGATCGCCCGCCAAAAAACGGTTGCAACTGCGGTAGCGCCTATCAGGCCGGCCAAGAGCGGCAAGCGGTTTGGGCCACGGTCTTTACGATTTTGTGCGCGAGTGCAGTTCGAGCCGGTGTCTACGAATGAGTTGCGCGCCTTCTCGAGGCGTCATTGAGGCGATAAATCCATGGAGCGGCTAATTCCGCAGGTGGCGTATGGGCACCGTGTCATCCGCGATATCGACGTTTAATTTGTATCTATGCAATGGATCGATGGGGTCGACCTGCGGTACACGAGGCGCTTCTGGTTGGTTGCTGTGATTTTGGATGCCATGTTGGTGTCCGAACTCGTACAGAAGCTACAGGCTGCGCGCAAGAGCCTGCAGCTTCCCTCTGCACTCGCCAAGCTCGATCGTTTCGACCTCATCATTCTGGACGACCTGTTGTACGCGCGAAAGGACCAGGCTGAAACCAGCGTGCTATTTGAACTGATTGCCGAGAGATACGAGCGCAAAAGCCTTCTGATCACAGCCAATCAGCCATTCTCTGGCTGGAATGACGTGTTCCCTGACCCGGGCATGACAGTGGCCGCCATTGACCGGCTTGTACATCATTCGACGATCTTCGAGCTCAACGTCGAAAGTTATCGTCGTCGTAAGGCCAGCGACAAACAAAGCGCTCGCCAGCGACAATTACCCGAAAAGAATCAGGAAGGAGGCGCGACAATTATGAGTTAGCCAGCGACAATTAACCCCCGCTGACCGCCCAAGATAATTGTCGCTGGGCGGCCGTGCTGCTTGACGTTGTCCAGCTAGCCACTTCGCTGTCGTACTGATCAAACTTCGCCTCATCGAAAGATGCGCCGACATATAACCCGACCTCCTCAAAAGCTATAACGGTGGCGACCGTCAACCGGGAAAAATGGCTGTGGTTGTGGTAAAAATTCTTCGCTATCTCCAGCAATTTCACCCCATGTTCATCAAGCCCGAGGGCTTTACGGTTTCGTAGTACATCGCGTACGGCTACATTTGTCGAGTACTTACCCGCATCGAATTGGTCCAGCAGGGTTAGCGACTTCCCCGAACCGAGCAGAGGCAATGCAAGCGCCTCGATCGTTGCCGCATGAGGTTGCCCGCTGCAACGATGTGGCCAGCAAGCAAAAGCTTCATCGACTGGGCGTTTAAAGTGATAGCGCAGAAGATCAGGAAGGCAATACGTTTGTGCTTCCTGTTTTCGATTGGACCGCTCCACGATCAATGGCCTCCCAGTCCATCATCGCTTGCGCCGTCAAATCAGAAAACCGCGCAGCCTGCTCGCCGTACCGTGAGAGGAAAGAGGCCGCAGCAGCTTTCTCCTCACCGGTGATCTCCGAATAAATCAAGTCTTTTGTTTCTTCAAAGCTAGGCATACTTATTTAATGCCGTAATGAGCGCCCAGCGCATCCGCGAGCAATTTCCCACCGGCTGCGATACCAATGGCCCAGCCACCGCCAATAGCCTTACCCATCATATTTGTCATCCACGCCTTGACCTTCGGGCCGAACTGCTTTTCGCGGACCACGACTGCGGGGTCGTCATCATCAATAGCCGTTTTCAAGTCGCTAACATCAGCTTCCTCTACACCGGCCTTTCTCAAGGTCTCGGCTAGGGCATTGAAATTACCTTTTTCAATCGTGTTGTTCACGTTGGCGGTGTTGCCAGTACCGAAAACGATAGTGGCGTTATCACCGAAAATGGTGTGCTGGAACATGGCTACCGCGTCCACATCTTTTGCCGCTTCTTTCATATTTTCCTCTGAGGCGGTGCCTATTTCGTCCTGGAGTGTCAGTACAAAATCCAGCAATCGGGAACGAACCGCGATAACAATATTTTGCACCTGCCCCGGCTCGATCTGTCTCCACGCGCTGGTAACGTGTCCGGCCTCATAACCGTGACTAAATCCAGCGGCGATCTCCGGAGGGAAATAATTGCACATTGACTGCGTTTGCTGCGCCAAGGTTTCCAGCACGCTGATGGATTGAGGCATCGGCCACTGACTCATGCTTAGGCGCAACTCTTCTGGCAAATGGGCCGTCGGTAATGTTTGATTTTTATAGCGGCCCCCTGGAACGTGGACGTTGCCTACCACGCGGGCCACGACGAGCCGGTAACTTGGCACCCGGTTGTCATCTTTGTAGCCGTCGAGTTCATCACTGACCCACTCAACGAGTTCGCGGTGACCAATACGATGTAGCAGCACCTTTGTTTTTAGCAGCGCGCCGGTAAGGGAACCGCTTTTGTCGCTGAGTAGGTCAACGATGTCGTTAAGTAGCTTCATTTCTATAGCCCGGGAGCTTTGATGTCGATGCTACCGACGGTAATTCTAATTGGGTTGTGAAGTTATGCGCGTCATCGATTGAATATCCGGTAGGATTACGCTCGACGTTGCGCATCCGTGTGAGCACATCATAAATCTCTGCGACGTCTTTAAAGAATTGGACCGAGAACATGTGTAGCCCTTCAAGAGAGCTGAAATGCTTCTCGATATAGGGTGGCTGATATTTTTCGGTAATCTGGGTGAATTCGATCATGCCGCAGTCAACCCTCTTCAAACTTCGACGAAATCGGCTGTCATCTTGCCAAATTTTCTGACAGGAGCGGGAACCTTCCCTTCTGCCAACGCGTCTAGCAAGTCCGCCCAAGCCTGGACCATATATTTCCGTTGCTCCAAGAGCGTCGCCCTGTCGTAACTATCTCCCAGTTCTTCGTCCGAACCATGCGCAAGGTGCCGTTCGATTACGTCCGGGTCCCAACCGAGATACTCGCGAATCAGGGTTCGCGCCGTCGCCCGAAACCCATGGCCAGTGATGTCCTCTTGCGTGTCATAGCCCAGCGCACGTAGTGCGCTGTTGACCGTATTCTCGCTCATATAACGAGAGCCTTCGGAACGCCTTGCCATATTGCGAAAGATCGGTCCAATCGGTCCGGTCAAAGGATGGATATCTCGCAAAAGCTCCACCGCCTGACTCGGCAAGGGGACTAGATGAGGTGGCGTCCGGGTATCTCGCTTTCTCCACTCACGGATCTTCATTTTCTCTGGTGGACAAGTCCAGATCGCTGCATCAAGATCCATATCCTCCCAATGGGCAAAACGGAGCTGGCCGGGCCGCTGAAATACGATCGGAGCAAGCTGCAGTGCTGCGCGCGTGATGATGTTTCCCTTATATGCCCGGATGTCTCTTACCAGTTGGCCCAAGCGCTTGGGGTCGGTGATAGCGGCATAGCTGCGCGCCCGCGATGCCGGCAATCCACCTGTAGCGCCCGTCATGAAATTCTGCCCACGCTCAAGTACACCGGTATCCGCGGCGTACTGGTACACGTCCACCACATACCCTTTCACGCGCTGTGCGGTCTCCAAATTCCCGCGATCCTTGATACGGTGCAGGCACCGCACAATCTCGGTCTGGAGAATCGATGGCATCGGATGTCTCCCGATCCACGGAAACACGTGTAGCGCCAGCGCTCGCATGACCTTGTCGCATAGTGCTTAGACCAGATCCGGTCCTTGTTCGCCTGCGCGTGCCAGATGCGCGCGACAGCCTCGAACGTATTCAACCGCTGAATCCGGTCGCGCTCCTGGGCCGCCCGACGATCCTGCTTGGGGTCAACGCCATTGGCCCTCTTCTCGGCCAGTTGGCGCGCCTTCTGGCGGGCCATGGCCAGGGTAACTACCGGATACCGCCCCAAACCGAGTTTGACCTCTCGGCCATCCTGCTTATAGCGGTAGATCCATACCTTACGAGTCGGACGTACCCTAAGGAACAGCCCTTCCCCATCAGAAAGGAAATATTCGGTGGGACGATGCGAAGCGGACTGGATCTGACGATCAGTGAGCAGGCCCATGGCGGTGTACCTCGAAATCGAGAATGGCGGCAAACCCATTTTGGGGTACGCCGACGGGTACACGCAAATGCAGGAACACGCCGGAACCAGGTGGAAGAAAGAGGACAGCGGAAAAAGATAAAGCCCTGATTTCTCAGGGCTTTTCGGACTTCAGTGGCTGTCTGCGGCACATCAATAATGTTCTGATGGTGGAGGTAAGCGGGATCGAACCGCTGACCTCTTGCATGCCATGCAAGCGCTCTCCCAGCTGAGCTATACCCCCTTGCAGAACAGAAACGAGATTCTAAAGGGCACTTTTGAAGTTGTAAATACCTTTTAGCCCAGCATCTGAAAATAGTTCGTTCTTAGGGTGCAAACTTGAGGCCCGAACTGAACACCGTTCGCGACAATGCCACGCGCACGCGCCGCCTCACCTCACCTCACACCCGTGCTCATGTTCCAGTTTAAGCAATGCCTTTGTCGAGTCGGCCTAGCACCGTCTCGCGGCCGAACAACATCAGCACCGCGTCAATGGACGGTGTGTGCGTGGTGCCCGCGACCAGGAGGCGCACCGGCATGGCGAGATGCGGCATCTTGAGCTTGTGGGTCGTCAACGTGGCCTTGAACGCCACCGAGATGGCTTCCTTGCTCCACTCCACTTCGCTCAGTGCCTGACGCAAATCCGCGAGTGCAGGACGCACGGTTTCGGTGACATGCTGCGCGAGCGCTGCGGGATCGATCACGGGCTCCCGATAGAACATGGCGGCGTTATCGGCAATTTCCTTGACCGTCGATGCGCGGTCCTTCAGCAGACCGATCACAAGCTCGAGCGGCGCTCCTTGCTCGATCATGGTGGCGTCGATACCCAATTCGGCCAGGAATGGCTTCACAAGCGTTTCCAGCCGCGCGTTGTCCGCTTCCTTGATGTAGTGCGCGTTCAGCCAGTTCAGCCGGTCCGGATCGTATTGCGCCGGCGACTTGCCCAGATGGTCCAGGTCGAACCATTCGACAAACTGTTCACGCGAGAAAATCTCCGCATCGCCATGCGACCAGCCAAGCCGCGCCAGATAGTTCATCACGGCTTCCGGCAGATAACCGCTGTCACGATAACCCATCACACTCATTGCGCCGTGGCGCTTGCTCATCTTCTCGCCCTGCTCGTTGAGCACGGTCGGCAAGTGCGCGTACACCGGCACTTCGCCGCCCAGCGCGAGCAGGATGTTGATCTGGCGCGGCGTGTTGTTCACGTGGTCGTCGCCGCGGATCACGTGAGTGATCTTCATGTCGAGATCGTCCACGACCACGCAGAAGTTATACGTTGGCGTGCCGTCCGGGCGCGCGATCACGAGGTCGTCGAGTTCGTCGTTCGAGATTTCGATCGTGCCCTTCACCGCGTCGTCCCAACTCACAACACCACCCAACGGATTGCGAAAGCGAATGACGGGCGAGACGCCTTCTGGAACAGGCGGCAGCACCTTGCCTTCTTCAGGGCGCCACGTGCCGTCGTAACGCGGCTTTTCATTGGCCTCGCGCTGGCGTTCACGCAATGCGTCGAGTTCTTCCGTCGACATATAGCAGTGGTAGGCCATGCCTTGGTCAAGCATCTGCTTAAGCACTTCGCGATAGCGGTCCATGCGTTGCATTTGATAGATCGGACCTTCGTCGTAGTCGAGGCCGAGCCATTCCATGCCTTCAAGGATGGCGTCGACGGACGCGTCGGTCGAACGCTCCAGGTCTGTGTCCTCGATGCGCAACACGAAAACGCCCTTCATCTTGCGCGCGAACGCCCACGGATAAAGCGCGGAGCGAATGTTGCCGAGGTGGATGAAGCCTGTGGGGCTGGGAGCGAAACGGGTACGGACTTGGGTCATGTGCGGTGTGCTCGATAGCTCAAATGCGTTTGCCGGCACGGGAGGAGCCCGGCAAGCGATATATCGGGGACCGGCTTCAGCGCGTCTGATGGACGAACTTGGCGAGCGGTCAAAACGAGTGTGAATTATACCCGCCGGGCGCTTTTGCCCTGCTTTCGGGGGTCATCATGTTTTATCATGTGCGCCGTTAGTGAATGGCTTAACCATTCAGCCAGCAAGCGGCTATTACCCCGGTCATCCCCAGCTAACCAGACCGCCTGGGCGACCTTCACCCGCCACGCCCCAAGCTCGTCCCCCGTTGCATCGCAGGAGAATTCCTTGAAGATATCGCCACCCTCGCCACCCTCGCTTTCGTCGCTGCCTCAGTTGTCGCGGCGCGCGTTCGCTCTTGGCTGCGCATCGGCCGTGCTCACGGCCTGCACCACGACGACGAGCTCCACCACCGCGCTCAATCCAGCCGTGACTCCCGTGCCCCCCACGTCGCCAGTACCGGGCGCCAGCACGCCCCAGCGGACCGTGCGGATCGGCCTTGCACTGGGCGGCGGCGCGGCGCGCGGGTTTGCGCATATCGGTGTCATCAAGGCGCTCGAAGCGCGCAACTTGAAGGTGGATCTGCTGAGCGGCACGAGCGCGGGCTCAGTGATCGCGGCGTTATCGGCGTCGGGAATGACCGGCATTGCCATTAACAAGCTCGCGCTGACCATGGACGAAGCGTCGATCAGCGATTGGGCGATGCCATTTCGCACACGCGGTTTCCTGCAGGGCGTCGCGCTGCAGAATTACCTGAACAAGACCCTCGACGATCGGCCGATCGAGAAGATGGCGAAGCCGCTCGGCATTGTCGCGACGGACCTGAAGACCGGACAGCCCATCTTGTTCCAGCGGGGGAACACCGGCATTGCGGTGCGCGCGTCGTGCAGCGTGCCGTCCATCTTCGAACCGGTGAAGATCGGCGGTCATGAGTACGTGGATGGCGGCCTGGTGAGCCCGGTGCCGGCAGCGTTCGCGCGCAAGATGGGCGCGGATTTTGTCATCGCGGTGGATATTTCAGCGCGCCCGGAGACGGCATTGACGCAGAGTTCCTTCGATGTCCTGATGCAGACTTTCACGATCATGGGTCAGACCATCAAGGCGTACGAACTCGATAAATACGCCGACTTCGTCATCCGCCCGAACTTGGCCGCCATGAGCGGCAGTGACTTCGGCCAACGCAACGCGGCCATCCTTGCCGGTGAGGAAGCGGTCGCGAAGATCTGGCCGGAATTGCAGCGGCAAATGGCGGCGAAAGGCGCTACCGTTTGAATGACACGGTAGCGCCTTTCGACTTGTAGAACCAAGAGGCTTAGCGCAATGCCTTGACGCTTGCCGCCGTTACGTCGCCCCGGCTGCCCACCCCAACTCGAGCGCAGGTAGTTGGCCAGATTCGCGAGTTCATCGTCGCTGAGCGTGGTGGCGAATCCCGGCATGGCCTGCATGTGTTCCGTTCCCGCGAAGTCGGCGGCTTCCACGCCATCGAGCATCGCAACAAGCAGGTTGTGTGGATTGGCCTGACGCAGCGTGGAGCTTCCTTGCATCGATACCGCCACGTGAGGCTTGCCCTCCCCGCCAAGCCCGTGACACCCCGCGCACACAGCGACATAGCTCTTCCGGCCGGCTGCCGCTTGCGCGGCATCGGCTGCGCCCGGTTGAACCCGCGCGGGAGGAAGCGGCGCATCGCCGAGCATATAGGTCGACAACGCGCGCAGGTCACCCTGGTTCAGGTACTGAGTGCTCAGCATCACGACCGGATGCATCTCACCGAACGCAGGACCCTGGCGGCTGATTCCCGTGGCGAAGAATGTCTGCAAATCAGCGCCGTTCCAGCCTCGCGCGGCAAGTCCCGCGGGGGTGATATCCGGCGGCTGGACACGGCCAAGCGTTGACCCTTGCAACGTCTTCGCGCCGTTCATCTGCCCGAACGCACCACGCGGCGTGTGGCATTCGGCACAGTGACCCAGCGCATTGGCGAGATATCGTCCGCGGCTCCAGTCAGCCGAAGTTCCCGCCGATGCATCCGGCAATGTGTCCTTGAGGAACAGCATGTTCCAGAACATCACGGCAATCCGCACGTTGAACGGAAACTTCGGATCGGGTTCCCGGTTCGGTACGGCGGCCGGTTTTTGCGCCATCAGATACGCATAGATAGCGTCGCTGTCGGCACGGGATATTGTCCGGTAGGACGTGTAAGGCATTGCCGGATAAAGCTGCTTGTCAGGCGCCACGCCGTCGTGCAAGGTCTTGTAGAACTGCGCCGCATTCCACTTGCCGATGCCGTGCTCCGAATCCGGCGTAATGTTCGTACCGTAGAAGGTGCCGAACGGCGACCCGAGCCTCACGCCACCGGCAAACGGCGCGCCGCCGGGCATCGTGTGACAGGCCGCGCAGTCGGCCGCTTTCGCCAGATAACCGCCGCGCACAATCTGCTCGGCGGCCGTTTCATGCGTGGGGGCTGCGGCAGTTACATCGGCACGATCGTTGCAAGCGGACAGCGCGCCGACGCATAGCGCAAGTGCGCCGAGGCGAAATGAAATTGCCCGGTTCATGCGGAATCCTTAACAAGTCCAGGTGTATTCAGAATCACGTCCCTGACCGCCTCGTAGTAGCGCACGTAGCCGGTGCAGCGGCAGATGTGGTCGTCGAGTGCTTTCGTAATCTCCTGTTCCACTGACGCCTTGGCAATCGGATCGCGCTTTAGTCGCTCGATCAGCACCGTCGCCGCATTGACGAACCCCGGCGTGCAATACCCGCACTGAAAACTGAAGTGTTCGAGGAATTTCTGCTGCACCGGCGAGAGTTCGACTACCTCGCCTTGCTCGTTGCGTTTGGCAAGGCCTTCAATGGTCCGCACCTTTTTGCCGTCGAAGAAGTGGGCGCCCGTGATGCAAGTGCGCACCTCCTCGCTCGATCCGTCGGCCTTGTCGAGAATCACCACGCACGCGTGGTAGACGCCCTGCCCGCAGCCAAGCCGCGAGCCGGTCAAGCCCACGTACTCGTGCAGGAAATCGATCATCATGAGGCCGTCGGGGGTCTGGATCGGACCCATGGCAGCACCGTTGATCGTCAGCGAAATGGGCTTCATCTGGATCAGGGGCTGGTTCATGATCGGTGTCGGAGTGGGGTGGGCAGCAGTCATGCAAGCGCCTCCTGAATGTTTTGAGGTTTCACCGGCAAGTCGTTGAAACGATGCCCAATGGCGTGCGCAATCCCGTTGACGATGGCGCCGACGACCGGAATCATCACCACCTCTGCAATGCCCTTCGGGGGGTCGGTCTCGGACAAGGGCGGCAGCACTTCACCGGTCTGGGCCCAGACGGCGACATCGCTTGCACGCGGCAGGCGATAACGGTTGAAGTTCCAGGTACCGTTGCCGGGACCCTCTTCGTAGAGCGGCAGATATTCATGCAGCGCATGACCAATGCCCATTGCGAGGCCGCCTTGCAACTGGCCTGAGACCAGTTGCGGCGAAAGCATGTTGCCGCACTCCATGATCGAGTGATGCGAGAGCAGGCTGACCTGACCGCTGGCTTCGTTCACCGCGAGTTCGACGAGCGTGCCGACTGCGCTGTAGTAGGTCACCGCGGCGTTGTTGCGGCTAACTGGCGCAATGAACACACGCTTGCGATCGAGGGCGCGGTAAGCAGGCTGGGCCGGTGCAGCGTTGGCCTTGTTCGGATCGGCCTTGCCCGCGCCGTGAAGCAGCGACAAGCCGTCGATAGGCAGACGCTCGGTCACGCCATCGATACTGAATTCCGCTTCGCTCCACTGCCATCGATTGAACACGTGCACAACCGCGCCCGTGACGAGCGCGAGGTCATGCGCTTTGCGCGCGAGTTGTTCGAGCGGCAACGGCTCGAGACCGGCGGCTGTCAGCTTGCCCTCCACCCAGCGCGCATCTTCACGACGCACGACGAGCGGCGCAGCCTGACCGCCGCCTATGCCGCTACTCCATTTCGCCATCGCCGCCGGCCATAGACCGTGCGTGAAAACCACGCGTGCCGCTTCGTGCGTGCTATGCGTGAAATAGAAAGCTGAATTAGTCGCGCTCGACGGCGATATCACCCCCAGCGACCAGCGTGGATTTGCCGACAGCTTGTCCTGCTCGCCCTGCGACATCATGTAGGGATCGCCACTTGTCACGACCGGCAACTCGGGCCAGTCGATAATCGCCATGCGCACCTCGGCGGCCGGCTTGCCGACCCACTTCGCGCAGGCGATTGCTTGCGACGTCGACACGCCAGTGCCAATCTCCGCGCCCGAATGATGCATCGTGATCTTGCCGTCGGCGGCGATCTCAACCTGGCAAACGACGACTCCGCGCCTGTGCCAAAGTCTTTCTGCACGCAGGCGAAACCCACGCCGTAGCGATTGCCGGGATGCGCGAGTTCAAACTCCGCTTTCTTCTGCGCACGCCCGGTCCACAGCGGATGAACCTTGGCTTTCTGCAGGACTTCATCGACACGAATCGCGCCGCCGGGAATCGCGCCCTGGGTATTCTTCATGCCCGAGCGCAACGCGTTTTTCAGCCGCAAATCGATAGCATCGAGCCCAAGCTGCGTTGCGATTTCATCGATCAGCATCTCGGTTGCGGCCATGGTCTGAAGCGTGCCGTAACCACGCGCGGAACCGGCGTCGATCGCGCGGGACGCGATCGCGACGCCCGTCAAGTCGCTCTTCGGGAAGTAGTAGATCGACTGCGCGGCGGATGCGCCCACCATGGCCACCGATGGCGAGAAATTGCAGCGCCCGCCGCCATCGACTTCGAACTCCGCCTTGAACGATTGCAGGAGGTTGGTTTTCTTGTCGATTGCAATCCGATAATGCATCTTCGATGAATGGCGTTTTATCGATGTCTGGAATTGCTCATAGCGATCAAATGCAAGACGCACCGGACGGCCGTCGCCATACATGGCCGCGATCAATCCGTAGAACGGAACCGTGAAGTGATCCTTCGACCCGTAGCCGACGGTCGAGACCGGATGCAGGAACAGGTTCTTCACCGGAAAGCGACTCTTCGCCGCCATGCCCGCCGCGCTTTCGGCGACTTCATGCGGGCCTTGCGTCGGCACGACCATATGCAGCGATTGCGTCGCCGCGTCGTACCAGCAGTTCGTGTTGTCGGGTTCGAGCGCGGCGGTATCGATGGATTGCGTACTGTAGTTGCGCTCCAGCACAAGCCAGTCCGCCGGCGGATGATCGAGTTCGCCCTGCATGCTTTGCGCATGGAACATGCCCTGCTCGTCCAGCTTGCCGTCCAGGCGCCCCGCCGCCCACACGGGCTCGTGCTTGCGCATCGCGCTCGGGAGCAGCATGGAGTCCTTCAGGCTTGAGAACGTATCCTCGTCATAGGCTGTCGTTCCCCCCACGCGCACGAAGCGGAACGTGCCCCACGGATCGCGTTCGAGCGGGCCGGTCTTCTCGCCATAGCGGATGATTTCATCGCGGAACTGGAGCCTGTCCTTGGCGAACCGGAAGCGTGCGAAATCGTGATAGATCAGCATGGCAACAGCCTGGCCGAGATACGCCGGCGTCTTTCCCGGCGGCAGCAGCATGTCGTCGCCGTAAAAGGCGGGAAAAGCGAGACCGTCGCGGGCAAGCTCCGCTGCCGTGACGATCCGGTCGGGTTGAAGTTCGTCGCCAAGCAAGCCGAGGTCGAAACCCTCGTACAACCTGTCGGCTTGCGTCGTACGCAAAATGAACGCGTGCGATTGCTGGTTCGGCCAGTGCGGCATGTCGGCTGCGCGAACGTCTCTCGCGAATACCTTCGAACCGGTAACCTTCGCGATGCCGTCAATACGAAACTTCGCGCTGCCGGTTGCTGTATCCCACTGAATCGGCGTCAGGACTTTTTCTTCAAATAACGCAGCGAACGCGCGACTACCGAGCGGCGCAATAATGACGGTCAGCTCCGCGATTGCACTCACCTTCAAAAAACCACGACGCGATCGGTCGAGTTCTCTCATGGTCCTCTCCTTGAATGATCGGCTGAGAGCCTCAAGCCAAGCTGCTTCGGGTTTCGGTTTCGGTTTTTATTTTGCATTCCGAAATTATTACTCTGTTCATGTAACGACTTGATCCGGTGTGCGGTAGCGATGAGATATCGGAGTATCTCGGATCGTAATTGCACTTCAGGTTCTTCAAGGTGCAAGGATTTGCACCAGCCTGTTTCAACGTTTGGCTGGCTATTTCAAGCTTTATCTGGTGCCGGGTTCCTGTCGCTGCGGAGCGCTAAGCGCTACCCGGGAAACGGGGCCGATTGTACGTGCGAAGCTTGCCCGCAAGCAGCGATCGGCATGTCAAGTTTTGTGCTTGGCGGCCGTTGGCGTGGAGAGTGAAAACACGTTGTGGTGCACGGCATGTGACGCCGGCAATGTCACTCGGAAACGTCCGAATATGCGCAGCGTTTGATCGGGTCTTTCAGTGCAATACGCAGTCGATTGCCTGAATAAAAGCAACGACGCGGCGAACGCTGGTCCCCGTCATACACATATTCCCTGCGGAAACGACAAAAGCCCGCCTATTTCAAGGCAGGCTTTTGTACACCGCACCGGTCATTAACAGCCGGTCAGACGGGTTAGATGCGCCGCAACGACTTAGTTGTCGTTGTTACCAATCGTGGCGCTGACGCGCTGACGTAGATCGACGCCGTCAATTGGGAAAGTCGCTTCAACACGCCGAGCGCCCGTATACCGCTTTTCCCAATAGCTGTTGTCCATGTCGTCCACACGGATCGTGCTGCCCGTGGACGGCGAATGAACAAACTTGTTGTCGCCGATATAAATCCCGACGTGCGAGAACGAGCGGCGCATGGTGTTGAAAAACACGAGGTCACCCGGTTTGAGCTCGCTCACGCGAACTTTCTCGCCAACGCGGCTCATCTCTTCCGCACGCCGCGGCAACGTCATACCCAGCGTGTCCTGAAACACGTAGCGCACGAAACCGCTGCAGTCGAGACCGGAATCCGGCGTATTGCCGCCCCAGCGATAGCGCACGCCGATCATATTGAGCGCGCCGACGACTACATCGCCCGCCTTGCTCGCCATGCCGGAAAGGAAAGAACGCGTGCCGCTGGAAGGGTTTGCTGTCACATTACCGGAGCCAGAAACGGGGTAGATCTCGTTAGCTGCCCGGGTCGATGCGGAAACGCCATTGCTGGCATTTTGGCTTGAATTGTTGACTTCGTCGGCGAACGCGCCCGAAGTTGCTGTCATCATCAGGCCGATCAACATGCTGGCTGCTGCGCGCGCGCATGTTTGAGTCAAAGTTAATTGCTGCATCGGTCGGTAGTTTTGGGTGAAAAAGTCTGAAAAATCAGAGTCATGCGGAAAAGTTGGCTTGATACTAGCCAGATATTATTTACATGTCAAAAGGCATAGAAAAATACAATTGAGATACGCACCTAATTGGTGAAAATTAGGCCGCGATCGCGGCTTTCAGTAACTTTCTTGTGTATTCGTGGGACGGCGTGGCAAAAATATTCTCCACATCGCCGGTTTCCACGACACTTCCGTTCTGCATCACCACGACCCGGTGCGCCATCGCGCCAATAACCTCCAGGTCATGGCTGATGAATACGTAACCCAGGTTGTACTTCCGTTGTATATCGGCAAGCAGACGCAAAACTTGATACTGAATTGACACATCCAGTGCACTAGTCGGTTCATCGAGGATCAGGATGCGCGGTTCGAGCACCAGCGCTCGGGCGATCGCAATGCGTTGCCGCTGACCGCCAGAGAACTCGTGCGGGTATCGATTCAACGCCGTACGGTCTATTCCGACTTCGCGCAGAACCGCCACCACCTTGGCGTGGCGCGCGGCAGCACTAAGTTCCGGACGATGCAGCGCCAGCCCCTCGCCCACGATCCGCTCAATGGTCTGACGTGGCGACAGCGAGCTATACGGGTCCTGAAACACCACCTGCATATTTGATCGCAAAACGGTTTTTTCGCGGCCGCGATAATCGCCGAGCAAGCGTCCCTGGAATTCCACCTTGCCGTGCGACGTGCGCTGCAAACCCAGCAACGCCATCGCCAAAGTGGATTTCCCCGACCCCGACTCGCCCACGATACCCAACGTTTCACCCTGGCGCACCGTCACGGAAACGCGGTCGACCGCCTTGAACGCGCCGCGCCGGAACCAGCCGCCTACGCCCGCCGTCTTCGTCGCGAATTCCACGGATACCTCGTACGCGTCGAGCAATATGGGCGACAGCGGCAGCACCGGCAACACCGTGCGCTCCGGTCGGCTCTCAAGCAATCGCACCGTATAAGGATGCTGCGGCGACGCGAAGATGCCCTGAACGGTGCCGCTTTCCACCAGCACGCCTTGCTCCATCACCGCCACGCGCAGCGCGAATTTCCGCACGAGGTTGAGATCGTGCGTGATCAGCAACACGGCCATGCCGCGCGACGCGGCTTCGTCGCGTTGCAACTCCAGCAACAATTCCACGATCTGCGCGCGGATGGTCACGTCGAGCGCGGTCGTGGGTTCATCGGCGAGAAGAAGGCGCGGACGGCATGCGAGCGCCATCGCGATCATCGCGCGCTGCCGTTGTCCACCCGAAAGCTGATGCGCGTACCGGTCGATGCGCTTTTCCGGCTCCGTGATTCCCGTGCGCGCGAGCAGATCGATCGCTCGCCGACGCGCATCGCGAGCGGACACACCATCGTGGAGTTGAATGGTCTCCATGATCTGGTCGCCGATGGTGTACAGCGGGTTGAGCGCGGTCATCGGCTCCTGGAAGATCATCGCGATATCCGAACCGCGCAGCTTGCGCATCGCCGGTTCGCTTTTGGTGAGCAATTCCTCGCCATCCAGGCGGATCGAGCCGCTCAGCTCGGCATCGCGTAACAGCCGCAGGATGGACAACGCCGTCACGCTCTTGCCCGATCCCGATTCGCCGACCAGCGCCACGCGTTCGCCGGCTTCAATCTTGAGGCTCACGCCATCGACAGCCATGGTGTCGCCAAAGCGCACTCGCAAATCCGTGATTTCCAGCAATGGCGCGCTCATTGACCGCCTCCGGCTTTGACGGCGTCGGAGATGCGCGTGTCCAGCGCGTTACGCAGCGCGTCGCCCATGAACGTGAGCAGCAACAACGTGGCGACCAGCACGCCGAAAGTCGACAGCGAGATCCACCACGCGTCGAGATTCGCCTTTCCTTGTGCAAGCAATTCACCCAGCGATGGCGTCGGCGGCGGCACGCCAAGGCCCAGAAAATCGAGGCTGGTCAACGCAAGGATCGCTCCGCTCATGCGAAAGGGCAGGAAGGTGATAACGGGCGTGAGGCTGTTCGGCAGGATGTGACGCCAGATGATCTGAGCATTGGACAAGCCCATCGCCCGCGCCGCCCGCACGTAATCCTGCGTGCGATTGCGCAGGAACTCGGCGCGCACATAGTCCGATAACCCGATCCATCCGAACAACGACAGCAGCACGACCAGCAAAATCAGACTCGGCTCAAAGATGGACGCGAAAATAATCAGCAGATACAACTCGGGCAACGCACTCCAGATTTCGATCAGGCGCTGACCGGTCAGGTCGGTGCGGCCGCCAAAGTAACCTTGCACCGCGCCGGCGAGCAGACCGAGCACGGTGCCTATCGCCGTCAGGACCAGCGCGAAGATGACCGAAACGCGGAAGCCGTAGAGCAACCGGGCGAACACATCGCGGCCGCGATCGTCGGTGCCGAGCCAGTTTTCACGTGATGGCGGCGCCGGATTCGATGCCTTCGAAAAGTAGTTGAGCGTGTCGTAGTAATAGTGGTTCGGCGGATAAACGGCGAAGTTGTTGCCCTCGCTGAAACGGTCGCGAATGTACGGGTCGAGGTAATCGGCGGGCGTCGGAAAATCGCCGCCGAACGTGGTCTCGGCGTACGTTTTAACCAGCGGGAAATAAAGATGTCCCTGATAACGGACGACCAGCGGTTTGTCATTCGACCACAGCGGTCCCGCGAGACTGATCGCGAACGCGATCACGAAAATCACCAGGCTCCAATAGCCGAGCCGGTTGCTTTTGAAACGTTGCCAGACGCGTTGTCCCGGCGTGATCGAAACCGGCACGCTGAGCGGCTGGGCGTCGCTGTCGCGAGGCGTACGGAGCAGGGAACGGTTCAACTCAGCGCTCCAGTTGTTCGAATTGAATGCGCGGATCGACCCAGACATAACAGAGGTCGGAGATCAGCTTGGCGGCAAGTCCGATCAGCGTGAACAGATACAGCGTGCCGAGCACGACCGGGTAATCGCGCCGCACGACGGACTCGTAGGAAAGCAGGCCGAGGCCATCGAGTGAAAACAGCGTTTCGATCAGCAAGCTGCCCGTGAAGAACGCCCCGATGAACGCGCCCGGAAAACCCACGATCAGCGGCAACAACGCGTTGCGGAACACGTGCTTCCACAGCACCCGTCTCTCCGATAACCCCTTTGCCCGCGCGGTCAGAACGTACTGTTTGCGGATTTCATCGAGAAACGCGTTCTTGGTCAGCATGGTGACGACCGCGAAACTGCCGACCACCGAAGCAATGATGGGCAACGTGATGTGCCACAAATAGTCGGCTATCTTGCCGCCGAGGCTCAACGTAGCCCAGTTATCCGATGTGAGGTTGCGCAACGGAAATAGCTGCCAGAACGATCCGCCGCCGAACAGCACGAGGAGAAGCACGCCGAGCACGAAACCCGGAATGGCGAAGCCGATAAGCACCAGCAAACTGGTGGTGAAATCGAAGGTGGAACCGTTGCGCACCGCCTTCGCGATCCCGAGCGGCACCGATATCAGATAAGTCAGAAAGAACGTCCATACGCCGATGCTGATCGACACCGGCAGCTTCGACACAATCAGCGACCACACGCTTTGATGACGAAAATAGCTGTCGCCGAGATCGAAACGGGCGAAGCGTCCGAGCATCAGACCGTAGCGCTGGAGCGGCGGTTTATCGAAGCCATAAAGCGCGCGAAGCTGTGCGACCTGCTGCGCATCCACGCCCGTATGCTGGCGCATGCCGAAGCTCGCACCTTGCTCGCCGCGCCGCAATTCGTGCACGGCTTGCTCGACCGGGCCGCCCGGCACGAACTGGATCACGCAGAACGTGAGCGTGAGGACCCCGAGCAAGGTCGGGATCATCAGCAAGATGCGTTTCAGGATGTAGCTCCACATGGGCGCGGTCCGCTTGAGTGATTGAGTGCGTGGGTTACTTTGTTGCGGCGGCAGGCGGCTTGAACCACCATGTCGATGTGATCCAGTCTTCGGCGGTGTAATACAGCGGCAAGGTCGACGGATACGCGAGCGTGTTTCGATACGCCACCCTGTGCGTCGCCGAATACCATTGCGGGATCACATAGTAGCCATGCATCAGGACCCGGTCGAGCGCGTGGGTGGCATCGAGCAGTTGTTCGCGTGTTTGCGCGCCGAGCAAGGTATGCACGATCGAGTCCACGGCCGGCGACTTCAGCCCGCTGATGTTATCCGAGCCCTGCTGGTCCGCCGACTTGCTGCCAAAACGCGTCTCTTGTTCCGTGCCGGGAATCTGCACGTCGGGCATGCGCAAGGTGGTGACGTCGAAGTCGAACGCGTCGAGCCGCTTCTGAATCAGCGCAAAGTCCACCGTGCGGAAATTCGCGACAATCCCGAGTTTCTGCAAATTGCGCTGGTACGTGGCGACCACGGGTTCCATCGATCCCCCGCCGCCCGTGTCGTCGAGAATCTCGAATACGAACGGCTGACCCTTCGCGTTGCGCAACGCGCCGTTGCTATATGTCCAGCCCGCATCGGCGAGCAGCTTGCGCGCCTTGATCAGGTTCGTGCGCAGCGAACCGGGCGGATCGGTGTCCGGCTGCTTCACCATGTCGCCGAAAACAGCGGGGTCGAGTTGTGCGCGTAACGGTGAGAGGATCGCGAGTTCGCCCGCACTCGGCTTGCCCGTCGCTTGCAGATCGGTATTCGCGAAAAAGCTGTCCGTGCGCGTGTACTGGCTGAAAAACAGTTGCCGGTTCAGCCACTGGAAATCGAACGCGAGATCGAGCGCTTGACGCACGCGCACATCCTGGAAGATCGGCCGGCGCAGGTTGACGAAAAAACCCTGCATGCCCGTGCCGTTGTGATTGCGGAATTCACGCTTGATCAATTCGCCGTTGTCGAAGCGTTTGCCGATGTCGCGACGCACCCAGTTGCGTGCAATATATTCGACCAGCGCGTCATACTCGCCGGCCTTGAAAGCCTCGAGCCGCGCGACGCCATCCGAATAGAGCTTGTAGGTAATGCGCTCGAAGTTGAACGTTCCCACCCGCACCGGCAGCGTATTGCCCCAATACGCCGGGTCGCGCTTTAGCGTGAGCGTCCGGCCATTGTCGTATTGTTCGATGAGATACGGACCGCTAGCTATCGGCTTCTGAAACGCGAGTTGATCGAAGGGAATGTGGCTGCCGTCGGGCTTCATGCCCCACTTGTGCGAGAACACCGGAATCGCGCCGGCGATAAACGGCATCTCCCGCGTGCGCACCTTGAAGTCAAAGCGGATGGTGAGCGGATCGAGAACGACCGCGCGTGAAATCTGGCCGAAATACACCGCATATTGCGGCGCGGCTTGCGGGCTTCTCAACGTATCGAACGAATATTTGACGTCATCGGCGGTGACTTGATCGCCATTCGAAAAATGCGCCTTGGGGTTGATATGGAACGTGACGGAGAGACCGTCGGGCGCAATGCTGATGTCGTCGGCGAGAAGACCATAAGCCGTCGATACCTCGTCCAGACTGCCCGTTGCCAAGCTCTCGAACATATAACCGAGCCCGGGCGCGGGATTGCCGCGCTGGGTGAACGGGTTGAATTTATCGAAGCTCGTGAGCCGGTTCGGATTCGCCAAAACAAGCGTGCCGCCGCGTGGCGCATCCGGATTGACATAGTCGAAATGCTTGAAACCGGCAGGATATTTCGGCTCGCCGTACTGCGCGATGGCGTACGCGGCGAACGCCGCTTTCGGAACCGCGAGCCCGCCGAAACCGAACAGCAAGCTGCCAGACAGAAGAACGAGAAGACCGAGGACCCGTCGGGAGCCAGTCGCCATGAGTGCCTTTATAAGTACCAGTGAAACGATAATCGGAAAAACAGCTCGCGGCCCCAAGCGCTATGAGCATTAAGCGACATGAGGCGATGTGAGAGAATTCTACTAAAACCACTGTTCCGGGCATTGTAACGACGTGCGCAACGCGTGGCGCGCGCAGTCCGGCGCATGTGCGATATCGACTTCTTAAGGAGCATTCATGGGATTTCTCGCTGGAAAACGGATTCTGCTGACGGGCTTGTTGTCGAACCGCTCGATCGCCTATGGCATTGCGGCGGCTTGCAAGCGCGAAGGCGCCGAACTCGCCTTCACCTATGTCGGGGACCGCTTCAAGGACCGTATTACCGAGTTTGCGACCGAATTTGGCAGCGATCTCATCTTTCCGTGCGACGTGGGTAGCGACGAGGAAATCGATGCCCTCTTCGTCTCGCTGAAAGAACGCTGGGACACGCTCGACGGTCTCGTGCATTCCATCGGCTTTGCGCCGCGCGAAGCAATTTCTGGAAATTTCCTCGATGGCATGACGCGCGAGAATTTCCGCATCGCCCACGATATTTCCGCGTACAGCTTCCCGGCACTCGCCAAAGCCGCGCAATCCATGCTCTCCCCCGATGCCTCGTTACTCACGCTGAGCTATCTGGGCGCCGAGCGCGCAATCCCGAACTACAACACGATGGGTTTGGCGAAGGCTTCGCTTGAGGCGAGCGTGCGGTATCTGGCGGTGTCGCTTGGCGACAAGGGCGTGCGCGTGAACGGCATTTCGGCGGGTCCGATCAAGACGCTGGCAGCAAGCGGTATCAAGGGATTTGGCAAGATTCTCGAGTTCGTCGAAAACAACGCGCCGATGCGCCGCAATGTGACCATCGGCCAAGTGGGCAATGTGGCCGCCTTTCTGTTGTCGGATCTGGCGGGCGGCGTGAGCGCCGAGATCATTCACGTCGATAGCGGCTTTAACGCGGTCGTCGGCGGGATGGCTGCGCAAGCGGCGTCTGAATAATTTGTAATGCCTCGATAAAGGCACCTGCTTTTTTAGCCGCCGATATAAAGTCAAAAGCCGTCCCGCTTGCGCGGGACGGCTTTTTTAATGCGTCTAACGAGAGTGCTTAGTTGCGATGGCCGCCGTTCCCGCCGTGGTTGTAATTGCCGCCGTGGTTATAGTTGCCACCACCGTGGCCGCCGTATCCCGGGCCGCCATGACCGTAGTTCCCACGGCCGCCATTGTGCCGATACCACTCGTCACGGCCCCAATAGCGGCGGCCATCGTAGTATCGATTTCCATACCAGCCGACCACGATGCCCGGCTGCACATAGACAGGAGCCGGTTGATAGACGACCGGCGGAGGCGGTGGCGCGTAATAAGGCTGCGGCGCCACGTAGACGGGCGCAGGAACCCCGATGTTGATCCCCAGCCGCACTTGAGCGTGCGCGATGCCGGATAGGGTAGCGAGGCAAAGACCAGCAACGCCAGTCAGGATCCGGATGCTTTTTAACTTATTCATGTAAAGGCGCGCCTCTAGCCGTCATTGTTCAGGTGGAAGCGAATATAGCCGATCGCCTTCAATCCGGTACTTCAACTTTGTAAGTTGTTCTTCAGCGAAGGGGTATCGTCTGCTGAAAGCTTACTCTTTGTTACATCATGAAAAACCGTGAATCAGGGACGCCATTGGATGAAAAGCGGGCGGCGCTGGAAAAACAAAGGCCAGCTTCCTGACGGGCGCTGTTGCAGCCGGTTTAGTAGCCGCGATGATCGTAATGACCGCCGTGACCGTGATAGCGGTACCAGTCGTCGCGGTTCCAATAACGGCGGCCATCCCAGTAACGATCACCATGCCAGCCGATTACGACGACCGGAGCGGCAGCATACACCGGCGGGGGCGGCGCATACACGACAGGCGGTGGCGGCGGAGCGTAGACCGGCTGCGGCGCGACGTACACCGGCGCGGGCACGCCGACGTTGATACCAACCCGCACTTGGGCCATTGCCGTACCGGCCATTCCGAGCGCCCCGATTGCAATCGCGCCGGCGAAAATTGAAGTCTTGAGTTTGTTGTTCATTTGAGTGCACCTCAACGGAGTAGGTTCGTTGAGTAAATCTTAGCGGAACGCCCGGGTCTAAATGTTTCAAGTTGGTAACTCCGAATTACGACTGCCAACAGGGTGTGACACAACATTTCTTCAGCCAAACATCCATTCTCTCGCGAGTGAGACAATCGGTGAATTTTGGAGAGACACATCATGATCGACGGGCTGGTTTCCGGACGTCTCTACGGCACGGCGCAAGTGCGTACGGGTCAGCACGGCACGCATTTCGTGACATGCCGGGTTCGCGCTTCGGCCGGCGATGGCGAGAGTCTGTTTGTGAACGTGATCGCCTTCGACGACACCGTCAAGGACGCGCTCCAGGCGCTCGATGACGGCGACAGCGTGTCGCTCGCCGGCGCGCTCACGCCGAAAACCTGGATCGACAAGCAAGGTAACGCGAAACCGGCGCTGGACATGGTCGTGCATGCGGTGCTGACTGCCTATCACGTACAGCGCAAACGCCGGGCGATACGGGGTGAAACGGGACAAACAGAGCCGCAAAGTCCCGACGACCTGGACGACGACCAAGTCTGAAGTGCGTTCGGGCGCTCGCGCCGGCATTTCGGCTACGCGAAGCGCCCTGCCCGACCGCTAGCGGTTCAACGCCTGAATCAACGGATGATCGCAGTAGATCCGGTTTTCGTAGACCTGGCCGTTGCTGTGACGCACGCAGTCCACGCCTTCGAAGCGCAGCGGCACATCGCCATGCGTTCCCGTCGCAATCCATCGGATGAAGACCGTATCGCCGCGACTCGCGTGGTCGGCAACTTCCAGCCTGAAATCCGGAACGCGGCGCAGCAGTTCATGCAGTGGCCGAACATAGGCTTCCACGCCCTCTAACGGCGCATGCAATCCCGGCCAATATCCTTCGATATCCGTCGCCAGCTCATCGCTCGGCCGGTTGAAGTCGGGCGCGGCCCAGAAAGCGGCGTACTTCTCCACGCACCATGCCGGGCCCATCAGGGTGCTGTCGAGGAAACCGGTGATACCGGCAAACCGTCCATCGATGGAAAATTCGCCTACGTCCGTCCCGCTCGCCATTTGCCGGCCGGTGGCATCGATCAGACGCCAACTGAAGCGGATGATTGCGCCCGTTGCATCGATTCCGCCGACACGCTCGAATGTCAACCCAGGCATCTGTGCCTGAAACGCGCCGATCATATCGGCGAATTCTTTCGGGCCGGCGCTGCTCATCATCGGGTCGGTGTAGCGAGCGCCGTCGAGCAAAACCCGCTCGGCCAACGCGCTGCGGCGCGACGAGTCCGTCTCGTT
Organism: Caballeronia eucalypticola; assembly: GCF_047608185.1. NCBI lineage: Bacteria > Pseudomonadati > Pseudomonadota > Betaproteobacteria > Burkholderiales > Burkholderiaceae > Caballeronia > Caballeronia eucalypticola. The sequence goes on along the minus strand of NZ_JBLKRU010000002.1, from coordinate 385,676 downwards.
CCATGTATCGATATAGCGGCCCACCAGAACGTCATGCTCAGTCATGATTCTCTCCTTCGATAATCTATGAGGCTATGGCGGCGCTGGATTAGCGCGGCCTGGGAGCAATAATCCGGACGAGCATGTCGTGCGTCGATTACCTGACAGGTAATGGAGCGGCACGCGGCGGTTTGATAAGGTTATGAGCATGAACACGTTGACTGCAACGGCTGTGGGGGCTGCTGGGACTGTTGGAATAGGCCCGATGATCAAGCACTGGCGCGAACGGCGGCGCATGAGCCAGCTTTTCCTGGCCAGCGAGGCGGAGATTTCGAGCCGGCATCTGAGTTTTATCGAAACGGGGCGCGCCGCGCCGAGCCGTGCGATGGTGCTGCGGCTGGCCGACTATCTTGAGGTGCCGCTGCGTGAGCGTAACGAGTTATTGACCGCGGCAGGCTTCGCGCCGGTGTTCCGGGAACGCTCGCTCATGGATCAATCGATGCAGCCCGCGCGAACCGCTGTCGAGCAAATCTTGAAGGGGCATGAGCCCTATCCGGCGTTGGCTATCGACCGGCATTGGAATCTGGTGTCGGGGAATGGTGCGGTGGCTGCGCTTATCGCCGATGCTGATCCGTCCTTGCTTGAACCGCCCGTGAATGTGTTTCGGCTGAGTCTGCATCCGCGAGGGTTAGCGTCGAGGATTGTGAATCTCGGGCAATGGCGCGCGCATTTGCTGGAACGGCTGGGGCGCCAGATCGCACTCACGGCTGATCCGCAGTTGGGCGCATTACGCGATGAGTTGAAGAGTTATGCGGGCGGAACGGGTCAGGACGACGCGGGGGAATCTTCTATCGTGATTCCGTTTGTGTTGAACACGGCCGCGGGACAGTTGTCGTTCATCAGTACAACGATGATATTCGGTACGCCAATCGATATTACGCTGTCGGAGCTGGCGATCGAGTTGTTCTTTCCAGCGGATGAAGCGACGGTAGCGGCGTTCAAGCAATGACCAGAACGCGCAAGCGGCTTGGGCGCGCATGCCGTAGCGAGTGAGCGACCGTCGGATGCCCTTTACTCGAAGTTGCCGCACGTCTTAGTTAACCTGCATCTGCAGCCAATCGAGCGCGTGAATCCGGTTGCCCACTGCTCAAGCTCGGACGATCTCAGGATTGAGAGCATCAATGACTGGCAGCACCATCTATGACAATAAAATACTAACGGCAGACCCGATGCCTCCATCGCAAAGGTGCGTTTTACTCGCGTCATCGCCGAAGAGGGTATTGCTCAATACGTTGATTCGATTCGCAGGGACCATCTCCATTAGTGTCTGGAGAACATCCGACTCCGAACCGCTCTTCGCAAGGCAATCATGTTAGTGAAAATTCTTGCCAAGAAACTCGCGCACGCGTTTGACCAATCCCGCGTCCTTTGCCCAAATGTTTGAGTCCGCATTTAAAGCGTATTTTTTGCCCGTTTCGACAGCTTGTGTTTCTTCGGGACTCGGAAAGGCGCTACTCGCATGGTCCTTCTTGCGATAGAACATGTAGCAGTGCCATGAATCCGTTTTCAGTTCTGTTGCCATGTTCGCCCGGTGTCGAAACCCATCAGCCGTCTAACGCAATCCTTGCGTTTGCGAAAAGGCGGCGCATTGTTTTTAACAATGCAGAATCTCTCTACTGATGCCGATCCGAAGGTGCGACATTTGACTAAAAAATTACAAACAAGAAGGGCACGGATTGCCCCAGATACGACGTCCGCAGACCCCGCGAATAGCTGAGTAAGTAGGGAATTGGAATTCGGGCTCGGGCGTAGCAGAATCGCGCGGCGTATTATGGACAGCAATCTAAGATGAAGCTAGATCACAGGACTGCGTCGGCATTGCGACCGTCACATCAGCTCATGGGCACAATATGATGCCCAAAAAAACAAAAACCCCGTAAGTCGTTAGACCTACGGGGCTTTGCATTCTTCTGGCGGAGACGGAGGGATTCGAACCCTCGATCCAGGTTTTAGCCCAGATGCTCCCTTAGCAGGGGAGTACCTTCAACCTCTCGGCCACGTCTCCTGCACTTTTTGTCACGCGGGAGTCAGCGCGACGAAGCCAAGATGATAGCGGGTTAGCGGCTGCGGGTCAATTTCATGAGACAAAATTTTTCATCTCGTGAATTGCATCAAACAACGGTTCGCAGCGTGTTTCGGCTACAGCCCAAAAATCCACTGCACGCTGTCACACCCTCTTCCGCTGTGTTTCAACCGCGATCCAGCTCGAACACCTTATGCAGCGCACGCACGGCAAGCTCGGTGTATTTTTCGTCGATAAGCACCGAAATCTTGATCTCCGACGTCGAGATCATCTGGATATTGATGCCCTCTTCCGCCAGCGTGCGGAACATCGTGCTCGCGATACCCACATGCGAGCGCATGCCCACGCCGACCACCGACACCTTCGACACCTTCGGATCGCCCCGTACCTGCTCTGCTTTCACGTGGTCCTTCACCTGGCTCGTCAAGATCTCCATGGCGTGCGCGTAATCGCCGCGGCCAACCGTGAACGTGAAGTCGGTCTTACCGTCCACGCTCGTGTTCTGGATGATCATGTCGATGTCGATATTCGCATCGGCCACCGGTCCGAGGATCTGGTATGCAATACCCGGCTTGTCGGGCACGCCCATCACGGCAATACGCGCTTCGTCGCGCTGAAATGCGATGCCCGAGATAACAGCTTTTTCCATGGTCTCGTCTTCTTCAAAAGTAATCAGGGTGCCCGAGTGCATTTCGGTTTCGAGCGGAATCAACGGGTCCGTCAGGCTCGACAACACACGCGTCTTCACCTGATATTTGCCGGCGAATTCCACCGAACGGATCTGCAGCACCTTCGACCCGAGGCTCGCCATTTCCAGCATTTCTTCGAACGTCACGCGATCCAGCCGGCGCGCTTCTTCGACCACGCGCGGATCGGTCGTGTACACACCATCGACATCCGTATAAATCAGGCATTCGTCGGCTTTCAACGCCGCCGCAATCGCAACGGCCGACGTGTCCGAGCCGCCGCGTCCAAGCGTTGCGATATGCCCGTCGGGATCGACGCCCTGGAAGCCCGTGACCACCACGACCTTGCCTGCATCGAGATCGGCTTGCACACGCGTGCCGTCGATGTCGCTAATGCGTGCTTTCGTGAACGCGCTGTCGGTCTTGATCGGCACTTGCCAGCCGGCGTAACTGACCGCTTCGAGCCCTTCCGCTTGCAACGCAATCGCGAGCAGGCCGACGCTGACTTGCTCGCCGGTGGAGGCGATCATGTCGAGTTCGCGGGGGTCGGGATGGGCGGTAATTTCGCGCGCGAGACCAAGCAGGCGGTTCGTTTCGCCGGACATGGCCGACGGGACGACGACCATCTTGTGGCCGGCCTTGTGCCATTTCGCGACGCGCTTGGCGACGTTCTTGATGCGCTCGACCGAGCCCATCGAAGTGCCGCCGTATTTATGTACGATGAGTGCCATTGTCGTTTTGAACAGGAGGAAAAGCCGCGCTGGCGCGCCGTTTGATGCGCCGCGTACTGCACTACTGCACGTATTTCACATGTTGCATCAGAAGCCGGCTTGAAGAAACACAAGCAACGCCCTGGATCGGTGCGATCGACGACTTAAGCGTGACGACGAAGCGCGGTGGCCGCACGCGCAAGGTTGGCTCGCGCGCAAAAAGCAATTCTGGCGGCTAAAAACGCGTCTTCTGGACGGAAAAGCTGCTTGAAAAGCGTTGCGGGAAACCGGTAAACGTACCTGATCGAGGCCCAAAACACAAGCCGGAACGGGCGATTCGACGGGTTCATTGGCCGTTCGCAGGCATGTGTCAAGAAAAGTTGACCGGATTTATTCGCGCGCGTGAAGTGCCAAAGAAAATCGGGGCAGATCGAGTTTTTGCGCGCAGCGGCTAGCGGCTCAAGCTACGACAAGGTCCGGCTGCCATTCGATCCGTCTATATGCAGCGTCGCCGCCTTCATCACGCCCATTACTGACTTCCGTGCACGCCCGATTAATGCCAATCGACGGCACGAACAGCAGGATCTCGCCGAGAAACACGAGCGGGACATCGCGTTTCCATCCCGGCACGCCGCGTTCCTGGAACAGGTTTTTCAGGGTCCGGCCAGGTCCGTTCGCACTCAAGCGCAAGCGCTCGCCGCCCGCGCGCGAACGCGCGCAAAGCGGCGCGGCGCGCAGCGTGGCTTCGGAAACGGCATCTTCGTCGACTTGGGCCGCAGGTTTGAACACGAACGTCCCGCGCCAATGCGGCAGGCGCCAGATGCTTTCGCCATCCCAGTTCAGCACGCTCGCCATGCGCGCCGGGTTTGCGCCATCGTCGAGATCGGCGGGGTCCGCGCTGTCGCCCTTTTCCCAGAAGATCGCATCGCGATACGCCCGCAAGCAAAACCCCGCGTGATCGATGCGCAGCGCGTGGCCGTCGCGGGACATCGCAGCATCGCGCAGTTGCCGCAGCACCTCGCCGATACGCGCCGCTGACGCGGCTTGCAGCCCGAGCGAGCGCATCCAGTAGCGCAGCAAGTTGATCGCGCGTTCATCGTCGAGAGCGAGTACCGCCGACAAGGTTAATGCCCCTTCTTCGTCACCTTGCGCCGATGCCATGTCGATGCGCGCGAGTTCATCGAGCAACCTTTGCGCCGATGCCGCATGCGACGCGGTCCGCGCCAGCGCATCGCGGAAACCGGGGAAATGCACGGCAAGCGCCGGGAGCACGTCATGACGCAACGCGTTGCGTGCATAGCGGGTATCGGCGTTGGATTCGTCGTCGATCCAGCGCAGATCACGCTCATGGGCGTAGTGCTCGAGTTGTGCACGCAACAGATGCAATAACGGCCGCACGCGCGGCGTGGAGGCACCATCGGCGCGCTGCGGCGCCATCGCGGCAAGCCCGGCCACACCCGCGCCGCGCAGCAATTGCAGCAACACGGTTTCGGCCTGATCGTCGGCATGATGCGCGAGCCAAAGCGCGCTTGCGCCGTGCTCGGCGCACAACGCGTCAAGCGCGCGGTAACGCGCGTCACGTGCAGCCGCTTCCAGACTCTCGCCGCCTTCACGTACCACGTCGACCTGACGCGACGCGAACCTCACGCCCAACGCTTGCGCGAATGCGTGGCAATGCGCGGCCCAGGCATCGGCATTCGGGCTCAGGCCGTGATGAATATGCAGCGCCATCACGCGTGATGGCCCCGCGCATCGAACCGCGGCATCGAGCAATGCGGTCGAGTCGAGGCCGCCGCTTAGCGCAACGGCAATGGAGAATTGAGGAGAGGCTGTCACATCGGCAAACGCCGCGCGCACCGCATCGATCACGAGGCGGCTGGCGGGAGTGTCAATGTCGGAGGATGTCACGGGAGTCGGCTTGTTAAGTTGCCTTCAACGCACATTCGAGGCACATTCGAGGCACCTGCAGGGCGCGTTGAAGGCACCCCTTGTCAGGGCAAACTGCATGGAGCGAACCATGAGCGTCGCGCTCAATCGCGCTCAAGCTTCACGCACCCGGCAGGTTTTCCTTGAACTTGCCGTACGCCATCAGCTTGTCGAAGCGACGTGCACGAACGTCAAGCGCATTCATGCCGTGGAACTGGCGCAGCGTATCGGCCAATGCACGGCGCAGCAATGCTGCCATGCCTTTCGGATCGCGATGCGCGCCGCCCAGCGGCTCGTTGACGATCTTGTCGATCAGTCCCAATGCCTTCAGCCGATGAGCCGTCAAACCTAGCGCTTCGGCCGCTTCCGGCGCCTTCGCCGCGCTCTTCCACAAAATGGACGCACAGCCCTCCGGCGAGATCACCGAATAGGTTGAAAATTGCAGCATCAGCACGCTGTCAGCCACGGCAATGGCGAGCGCTCCGCCAGAACCGCCTTCGCCAATAATGGTCGCCACGATCGGCGTCTTCAGCTCGGCCATCACGTACAGGTTACGACCGATTGCTTCCGATTGCCCACGCTCCTCTGCCCCAATACCCGGATACGCACCCGGGGTATCGATGAACGTAAAAATGGGCAAGCCGAATTTCTCCGCCAGACGCATGAGCCGCTCAGCCTTGCGATACCCCTCCGGACGCGGCATGCCGAAATTCCGCGCTGCGCGCTCTTTCGTGTCGCGGCCCTTCTGCTGGCCGATCACCATGCAGGGCTGGCCGTTGAAGCGCGCCAGACCGCCGACAATAGCCAGATCGTCCGCATACGAGCGGTCGCCGTGGAGTTCGTGGAAGTCGGTGAAAAGCTCGTTCACATAGTCGAGCGTGTACGGGCGCTGCGGATGGCGCGCGATCTGCGAAACCTGCCAAGGCGTCAGGTTTGCATAAAGATCTTTGGTGAGTTGCTGGCTCTTCTTCGACAGCCGCTCTATTTCTTCCGAAATATCGACAGCGGAATCGTCCTGAACGAAGCGCAATTCTTCGATCTTCGCTTCGAGTTCAGCAATAGGCTGTTCGAAATCCAGAAACGTGGTCTTCATATTGTTCGAATCCTAAAGCATCGGGCAGCGCGTATTCTAACCGCGCCGGCCTCACTAAATTTCGGGTCGCAACTATCGATTATAAGATATCAATAGTCTTCCGACTCGCGCCGGACGAAGCGACCGGAAATTTTAGTGATCGGCGGGAACGGGGTAAAGGCTGCGCCACATGTACCAGGTCGCGACGGTGCGCCACGGTTCCCAGTTGGCCGCGACTTCGCGCGCTTCGCTCCGGGTCACGGGTTCGCCGCTGAAATAGTTGACGCTGATGGCCTGGATCAGGCCGAGGTCATCGAGCGGCAGGACGTCCGGGCGCGACAAGTTGAAGATCAGGAACATTTCCGCCGTCCATCGTCCGATGCCGCGAATCTGCGTGAGTTCCGCGATCACGGCTTCATCTTCCATGGATGTCCAGCTATCCACGTGCAGTGCGCCCGACACGAAATGCTGCGCGACGTCGAGAATATATTCGGACTTGCGCTTCGATAACCCGCACGACTGCAACTTCACCGGCCCCACCTTGATGAACTGCTGCGGCGCGAGCGTCGGGCACGCCCCTTCGACGCGCTTCCAGATAGCCTGCGCCGCTGTCACGGAAATTTGCTGGCCGACAACCGAACGCGCGAGCGTCGTAAAAGGATCGTCGCGATTGATCAGATGCACCGGCCCGAACTTCGGAATCAGCTTCTTGAGGATACGGTCGCGCTTGACGAGATCAGCGCACGCCTTGTCCCAATACTCTGGACGAGCCGCTTCAGCCGACAAGCCGGGGGTCTGCACCGGCACGGTTTTCTCAGTCGTGATCGCACGCGACTTGCGGACAATCTCGCCGTCGGTCTGCGGTGCGCGCACGAGCGCCTGCGTTGCACCAGTGCTAACGTCGGTCTCGTCGGCTTTTACATCGAGCACGCCATTGCCGTCACCGCTCGGCTTGCTGCTTACCTTCTTCGGTGACGCTTTCGGCGCAGTTGCGCGCACGGACTTGCGTGCACGAACGAGACCATTCGTTTTAGCGTTCGATCTCACAGCGCCGTCATGGTCCACGCCATTGATCGCACGTTTCTTTGGTACCGCCTTGCGTTCTCCGTCGTGACCCGCACCGTTGGCGAGCTTCGCCTCGGGCGCCGATACCTTCGATGTTTTCACTTGCGTACGCCGCGCGACCGTGCTCGGCGGCGTTGCAATACTTCCGGACGCGGCTCGTTTAGCCGGCGTCTTTCTGGCCGTTGCCATCATGCCTCCTACCTGGCGAGTCGATCAAAGGGAACGAGAGGCGCTTAAGCGCGGCGCCATTCGGTCAACCCACCCGGTTTGTCTTCAAGTGCAATCCCGGCTTCGAGCAATTCGGCACGAATCCGGTCTGCTTCGGCATAGTTCTTTGCCTGCTTCGCAGCAACGCGAGCGGCGATCATCATGTCTATATCGGCAGGCGTGAGGTTTTCCGCACCCTCTTTGCCTACTGTTTCGCGATTGCTTCGCGGTGTGTCCTGAAGAAACGCACGCGGCTCACGTTGCAACAATCCGAGCAAAGCGGCCAGCGTCTTCAATTGACGTGCCAGCACGGCATCTTGCGAGCGATTCACTTCGCTCGCCAATTCGAACAACACGGCGATAGCCACCGGCGTGTTGAAGTCGTCGTTCATCGCCGCGCGAAAACGTTGCGCATGCGTTTCGTTCCAGTCGAGCGGCCCGGCATCCGGCGTCACGTCTTTCAATGCCGTATACAAACGCGTGAGCGCCCCACGTGCATCGTCTATATGAACGTCGCTGTAATTGAGCGGCGAACGATAGTGTGCCCTCGCAATAAAAAAACGCACAACTTCCGCATCGAATTTTTCGAGGACTTCACGGATGGTAAAGAAGTTGCCCAGCGACTTCGACATCTTTTCGCTGTCGATCTGCACGAAGCCGTTATGCATCCAGTAGTTCACGAACTGAACGCCCGTTGCTGCTTCGCTCTGCGCAATTTCATTCTCATGGTGCGGAAACTGCAGGTCCTGACCGCCGCCGTGAATGTCGAAACGATCGCCCAGCAAGGTGCAGCCCATGGCCGAACATTCGATATGCCAACCCGGCCGGCCACGTCCCCATGCGGAGTCCCAGCCCGTATCCGGCGGCTCCCCTTCCTTCGCGCTTTTCCACAATACGAAGTCGAGCGGATCCTGCTTGGCGTCGTTGGCAGCCACGCGTTCGCCCGCGCGCAGGTCTTCGATCGACTTGCCCGACAGCTTGCCGTAGCCCTCGAACTTGCGGACCGCATAGTTCACGTCACCGTCCTTGCCCTGATACGCGTAACCGTTTTGCACGAGCGTCTGGATCATGCCCAGCATCTGCGGAACGTAGTCGGTGGCACGCGGTTCGAGGTCGGGACGCGCGACGCCGAGCGCATCGAGATCGTCATACATGGCCTGGATGAATCGCCCGGTCAGCGCTTTGATCGGTTCACCGTTTTCCACCGCGCGACGAATGATCTTGTCGTCGATGTCTGTGATGTTGCGCACATAAGTCACGTTGTATCCGAGCGTGCGAAGCCAGCGCTGGACAATATCGAACACGATCATCATGCGTGCGTGCCCGACATGACAATAGTCATACACCGTGATTCCGCAAACGTACATGCGCACTTCTCCGGCACGGAGCGGCACGAAAGGTTGCTTGTCACGCGCGAGCGTGTTGTAGATGCGCAATGAGTTCATAAACGATGGTGCGTGGGATAGTGCGTGGGCCGGGACATCCGTGTTTCGACTGCTGGCCAATTTTGTGACTGCGAATGTGACTGCGATCGTGGCGGCGTGCTGCATGTCCGCATTCGTTCGCGCTCGTTTCCGGCCGACGATAACAACAGTGCAACAACGGTGCATTTTTGCACTGCTGCGACCATGCTACAGGTAGCCGTGAAACGGCAGCAACATCGAGAACGACAATGAGACGAGCAACGAGAACGATGACAACGCGAACACCAGCGATGTGACACGTTCCAGCAAGTTCCAGCACGTTCAACATGTTTGACCTGGCCCGGCTTCGAAACGTCAAGCGCTGGGAACCGTGCGCGCCGGCGCGAGAAAACTTGGGCAGTCACACTGCATCAAAACGGAGGCGGCCGCGAGTGGCTTAATGACTGTCTGAACGTTCAGCGGAACGTGGCAGACGTTTTGTTAGAATGGGTCGGAGTATAACATCCAGACCAGAGCCTATGAAACCTTCAAGCGGCCGCGCATCAAGCGCTGCCAAGCTAGCGGCGACCGCCCTTGCAACCGTCACATTCGGCCTTGGCGCAACGTTTTTGCCGCTTGCGCCGGCGTTTGCACAAGTCTCCACCGCCACCGCGGATGACACTCCTGCTATCGACCTGGCCATCTCGCAGAAGCAATGGCCAAGCGCGCTGACGCAACTCGACGCACGCCTGAAAACCAATCCGCGCGACGTCCAGGCCAAGTTCAAGCGTGCAACGGTGCTCGCGCGTTTGAACCGGGACGACGAAGCTATCGCCGCGTTCACGGAGCTCACCGAGGCCTACCCTGAACTGCCCGAGCCGTATAACAATCTTGCCGCGCTCTACGCGAAGAAGGGCCGCTACGACGAAGCACGCGTCGCGCTCGAAACAGCGACGAAGGCGAATCCCAGTTACGCGCTGGCGTACGAAAACCTCGGCGATCTTTATCTGCGGCTCGCGAGCGAATCGTATAAGCGGGCGCAGTCGCTCGGATCGAAGAGTCCGTTGACGGCGCAACGCGTGGGCGACATCCAGAAGATCGTGTCACCGCCGCCGCGACGTCGTCCGGAAGCTGCGGCTGCCGCGGCCGCGGCCGCATCGGGTGCTTCGCATGTCAGCGCTGCTTCGGGCGCAGCGGCGGCTTCGGCGGCCACGGCCGCGTCTTCGCCGAGTGCGGCCTCTGGTGACTGGACAGTGCCGACAACGGGTACCACGCCAGACACAACGCCTAACACTAACGACATGTCGTCGCCGCTTTACTCGCCGTTTGGCGGACCCAGCGTGCCGCTTTCGACCACGCCTTATTTCGCGCCGACGAATCCTTGAATCCAATCCGGCAGGATCGAACGTTCAGTCGACCAGACATCTGGATGGTCGAACGTTCGACAAGTCTTCACCCGTAACTGCTCCAACCAGAGGATCGATTGCTCATGAAAAGTTTGTTGTTGGCGCTCGGCAGCGCTGCACTCATTGCCCAGGCACCCGCCTTCGCGCAGTCGTCGCAGACTGCTGCTCATCCGACCGTGCTGCTCAAGACGTCACAAGGCGACATCAAGGTTGAGTTGTATCCTGAGAAGGCGCCGAAAAGCGTCGCCAACTTCCTGGACTATGTAAAGTCCGGTCAGTACAACGGCACGATTTTTCATCGTGTGATTCCGGGCTTCATGATTCAGGGTGGCGGGTACACGACCAGCTTTGTCGAAAAGCCCACGCGTGCGCCCATTCCGCTTGAAAGCAAGAACGGGCTGAAGAATACGACTGGCACGCTCGCCATGGCGCGTACGGGCGATCCGGATTCGGCCACTTCGCAGTTCTTCATCAACACGGTCGATAACACCGGCCTCGATTACCCCAACGGCGACGGCAACGGTTATGCCGTGTTCGGCAAGGTGGTCGCGGGCATGGATGTAGTGAAGAAGATCGAAGGCACGCCGACTACGACACGCGGCCCAATGGGCGATGTGCCGCAAACGAACGTCGTGATCCAGTCGGCTAGCGTCGTCGGGAAGTAAAACCCCGGGGGAACAAGGCGCCGCCGCTCGCCGTCACGGCGAGCGGGGCATGAAGCAGGCATACGCCGTGCGCATCGCGTATTGCCCTATCTACTCTTGAAAAGGAAAGGAACTCATCATGGTCGAACTGCATACGAATCACGGCATCATCAAGATTGAACTGAACGCTGAGAAGGCGCCCAAGTCGGTCGAAAACTTTCTGAACTACGTAAAGAAAGGCCACTACGACAACACCGTTTTTCATCGCGTGATCGACGGTTTCATGATCCAGGGCGGCGGTTTCGAACCCGGCATGAAGCAAAAGCCGACGGACGCGCCTATCGACAACGAAGCGAACAATGGCCTGAAGAACGAACACGGTTCCGTCGCCATGGCACGCACGAATGACCCGCATTCGGCCACCGCGCAGTTCTTCATCAATGTGGGTGACAACGAGTTCCTGAACCACTCGTCGCCGTCGCCGCAAGGCTGGGGTTACGCGGTCTTCGGCAAGGTCGTGGAAGGCCTCGATATCGTCGACAAGATCCGCAAGGTCAAGACGGGTTCGAAGGGCTTTCATCAGGACGTGCCGGTGGATGACGTCGTGATCGAAAAGGCTGTCGTCGCCGGGGAATGATCGACTCGACGCACAGCGTGATCGGAACAGTTGAAACAGCGGGCGCGAAAGATACAGCGCGCCCGCTGTTTTTCATTTCCGACCTCCATTTGAGCGATGCCATTCCGCACACTGTGGCGGCGTTCGAGCATTTCATCGAAGTGACGGCGAACGATGCCGACTCGGTGTTCATCCTCGGCGACCTGTTCGAATTCTGGGTGGGCGACGATGTGCTGGCAACATCGGTGGCCGGGTCACGTGCTGCGTTCGCGAGGCGCATGGCGGCGTTGATGCACACGTTGTCAGAACGCGGTATTGCGTTGTATGTGATGCATGGCAACCGTGATTTCCTGCTCGGCAAGCGCTTCATGCTCGCCGCCGGGGCGCTGCCGTTGCCCGATCCGTTTGTTATCACGGCGTTCGGCACGCGCATTGTGGTGGCGCATGGCGATGCGCTTTGCACGGCCGACCCTGCGTATCAGCGCTTTCGGCGGTTCGCGCGTAATCCCGTTGCACAACAACTATTCCTGAGCTTGCCGCTGAAGCTGCGCTTATCGATTGCGGAGCGCATGCGATCAACCAGCGAAGACGGCAGGATGCGACCGGTGGACGCGAAATATGACGTCACGCGTGAGGCGGTGGCGAAGCTGTTCGCAAGCACCGGCACTCACACGATGATCCACGGCCATACGCATTTGCCCGCACGTCATCGGGAAACTGATGGCGTTCGCTGGGTCATGCCGGATTGGGAACTGGATCACGGCGAGCCGCGCGGCGGATATCTGCGCGTGGACGCCGAAGGTATTCGGGCTTTGCCGCTCGCCTGAGTTTGAACGGCGACGCTTTTCAGCGCCGCGCTGCTTCGCCTTTCATCGCATCGGAGAGACGCTTCAGGTCGATGAACGCGGCAGTCTCGACGCCGCTGATCGCATCGATACGCGTGCCCAGTTTCTCAAGCGCCGCGACAATCTCATCCACACGATGTGCCTGCGTAGACGCATGATCGATCAATCCGTGGATAGCAAGTGACACGGGATCATCGGCGTTAGGCGTGATGCCGTACGCGCAGAACGCTGCACGCTCCGGCACACCCGAGCCTTTTTGCGCGGGTTTGACGGTAGCCGGCATCACCACACGCGCCGGATTGCCGACGGCCGTTCCGCCCGCCGGAACCCGCTTCACCACCACCGCGTTCGAGCCAATCTTCGCTTCCGCGCCGACCGTGAACCCACCGAGCACTTTCGCGCCCGCCCCGACAATCACGCCGCGCTCGAGCGTCGGATGCCGTTTTGCGCCACGCGCGAGCGACGTGCCGCCCAGCGTCACGCCCTGGTAGATCGTGCAGTCATCGCCAATTTCCGCCGTTTCGCCGATCACCACGCCCATGCCATGATCGATGAACACGCGCCGTCCAAGCGTCGCGCCGGGATGAATCTCGATGCCCGTCATGAACCGCCCGAACTGCGAGACAAATCTCCCGAGCCAGCGCCAGCCCGCGCGCCAGCAAGCGTGCGCAATGCGGTGCAGGACGACGGCGTGAAAGCCCGGATAACAGGTCACGACTTCCCAGGTGCTGCGGGCGGCCGGATCGCGCTCGCGGATGGCGACGATGTCTTCGCGGAGTCGATTGAACATGGCGGTGGCTCTGTGGGTGTCGGGATGTCGATTCCCGGATCCACGGCTCAGCACGGATTCGGGAACCGATAGTTCGATTTCCGCAGATTGTAGGACGGCCAATAGAAGTTCGCTGCGATGCCCCCGCTGGCAAAGCGGTCAGGGTTAGATGCGGGCATCGAAACGCAGATCGCTTTATTCGACACGACACACGGAATAAAACCACTGCTCCTCCGCGCTTTTGACACGCCCGCAGTCTTCCTACTGTTTGATCTTTAGAAGAATATGCTTGGCGATGCCGCGCAGGATATTCACTTCCTCGTGCTCAAGTCCGGAGCGTGAAAAAAGCCGCCGCAGCCGCGACATCAGCTTCTTCGGGTTGGCGGGATCGAGGAAATCGAGTGTGACCAGCGCCTGTTCCAGATGGGCATACATGCCCTCAATTTCGTCGCTGGACGCGCTGGGAACGGACGTTGCCAGGTTCGGCGTTGTTGAAACAGCTGGAATACCGTCCGCGCGACTGAGCAGCGCCAGCCGCAATTCGTAAGCCAAAACCTGAACCGCTTGCGCCAGATTCAGCGAGCTATAGGCGGGATTCGCCGGAATGTGCGCGAGCGCGCTACAGCGCTCCACATCGGCATTCGACAAGCCCACGCGCTCGTTACCGAACACGAACGCAATAACGCCCGAATTCCCCGCTTGCCCTCGATCCGCGAACTCGCAAGCCTTCTCCGCGGCGGCGCGCGGCGCCATTTGCGGCGGCCCGTATTCCCGCGAACGCGCCGTCAATGCAACCGACCAATGCACGCCAGTCAAGGCATCGGCGAGTGTTTCGACGACTTGCGCCGACGCGAGCACGTCGTCGGCGCCGCTTGCCATCGCGATCGCTTCCGGCTCGCGCGTGACAAACGCGATTTTCGGCGCGACGACGACAAGCCGGGAAAACCCCATTGTCTTGAGCGCGCGCGCGGCCGCGCCCACATTGCCGGGATGGCTCGGTTCGACCAGCACAAAGCGAGTCGATGCAAAAGCGTGGTCCGGGGAGTTTGATGAGGTGTTCAGGTCCAAGGGGAAACGCTTGCCGGAAGGTTGAAAGAGACGTCATGGTATCGCCGCGCGGCCCATCCGGCGACCCTTGCGCCGACATTAGCTGCGCACTCGACTTTGTACTCGTCGCGCGCCGGCGGCCGACTCGGGTAAAATACCCCATTCGCGTGTGTCTGCTGTTGCTGGTCGCTGTTATCAGGCGCTATTGCAGGTTCAAAGAAGGCACGCGCCCCGCTCTTCTTCAATTCGTTGCCGTCGACACACGTCGTTTTTGCCCGCTGGTTTGGGCCGTTTTCCGTTCGGCGTTGGGACTTCACACACGACTTCGTGCGCGTGCGTGGAGCGCCGCCGCCGGCCAAAGGACTATTTTCATGCATCCGATGCTCAATATTGCTGTCAAGGCCGCTCGCCGCGCCGGACAGATCATCAACCGCGCGTCCCTGGACCTGGACCGCATCCAGGTCAGCAAAAAACAGCATAACGACTTCGTGACGGAGGTCGACAAGGCCTCCGAGGCGGCGATTATCGAAACGCTGACTACGGCCTATCCGAAGCACTCGATCCTCGCCGAGGAATCCGGTGCGCAGGACAAGGATTCGGAGTTCCAGTGGATCATCGATCCGCTCGACGGCACGACCAATTTCATCCACGGTTTCCAGTATTACTGCGTCTCCATCGCGCTTGCCCACAAGGGCATCATCACGCAAGCGGTGGTGTACGACCCCACCCGCAACGACCTGTTCACCGCATCGCGCGGCAGCGGCGCTTATTTGAACGAGCGACGCATTCGTGTGGCAAAACTGGATCGTCTCGGCGACGCGCTGGTCGGCACGGGCTTTCCGTTCCGCGACGGGGCGGGCCTTGAAGCGTATGGCAAGCTGTTCTCGCAGATGACTGAAGCCTGTGCCGGCTTGCGCCGCCCAGGCGCTGCCGCGCTGGATCTGGCGAATGTGGCCGCAGGCCGGCTTGATGCGTTCTTCGAGCAAGGCATCAACGCATGGGACGTGGCTGCGGGCAGCTTGCTGATCACCGAAGCCGGCGGGCTGGTGGGTAACTACACGGGCGAATCGGATTTCCTGCACAAGAGCGAGATCGTAGCGGGCAACCCGAAGGTCTACGCCCAGATGATCAAGATCCTCGATCCCTTCACCACCACGCGCCAAAGCGCTTGATGGCAGGAGGAGATTGAAAAAGGCGGCTACGGCCGCCTTTTTGTTATCAGCGTGCGCATCCTCAAGGCAAGCTCATAGCGGCTACGAATGCGGGCCGACATGCCCTGCTACCGTCCGAAAGGCTAACGTTGGCCCGCGCAATCTGCACGCCATCGCCTGCTCCGCTAAAGTGTCCTGCTCGCCGTCCGCGGCATCCCTCACCCTTTCTGCCGCCGCTGCTCTTCCGTCTAATGAAAAAAGGCTTCTATACGATCATTGCCGCGCAGTTCGTTTCGTCGCTCGCCGACAACGCGCTGCTGATCGCTGCCATAGCGATGCTTTCGGTGATGCATTCCGCGTCGTGGGTCACCCCGCTGCTGCAGATTTTCTTCACGGTGTCGTACGTGCTGCTCGCGCCGTTCGTGGGTGCATTCGCCGATTCGATCCAGAAACGCCACGTCATGTTCGTCTCGAACGCGCTGAAGGCCGGTGGCTGCGCGCTGATGATCCTTGGCGTGCATCCCATGATCGCTTACGGCGTGGTCGGCCTTGGCGCCGCAGCGTATTCCCCCGCGAAATACGGCATCCTCACCGAGCTTTTGCCGCCCGAAAAACTCATCCCGGCGAACGCGTGGCTTGAATCGGCAACAGTCGGATCGACAATTCTCGGTACGGTGATCGGCGGTGCGCTGGTCAGCCAGTACGTTCAGCATTTCATTAGCGGCTCGCATCTCGTGCTGATTCGCTCGGCAGCCGACGCCGCCATGTTCGCCGTCATGATCGTTTATGCCGCGGCTGCGGTGATCAACATCGGCATTCCCGATACCGGCGCGCGATACCCCAACCGGCTCAAGGAGCCGTCAAAGCTCATTGGCGATTTCATCCACGCATTCAAGGTGTTATGGGGCGACAAGCTGGCGCAGATCGCGCTGTGGGTCACCACTTTGCTGTGGGGTGCGGCGGTAACGCTGCAACTGCTGGTGCTTAAGTGGGCGGCGGCGAACCTGGGTTTGTCGTTATCGAAAGCCGCGGTGCTGCAGGGCGTGACGGGGCTAGGTATTGCGATCGGCGCGAGTGCCGCCGCCGCGTGGGTGCCGTTGCGCAGTTCGCTCAAGGTCTTGCCGATCGGCGTGGTGACAGGCGCTGTGGCTATCGGCATGGCGTTCTACAACAAAGACCTGTTTCCGGCAGGTTCCGGCTTGCATATTGGCCCACTGTTCGCGCCGCTTTACATCCTGGGCGCTTATCCGCTGATGATTTTGCTGGGTGCGTTGTCGGGCTTTTTCATCGTGCCGATGAACGCCATCCTGCAGCATCGCGGCGCAACGCTGCTGTCTGCCGGTGCGTCCATCGCGGTCCAGAATTTCAACCAGAACCTTGCCGTATTGTCGATGCTCGGCGCGTACGCGCTTTTGCTGACGACCAACCTGCCCGTAGAATGGATTATTGTGGTGTTCGGCGTGTTTATCTGCCTGATGATGTGGCTTGCCATGCGGCGGCACGCGCGCAACGAGCGGACGGTGGATCTGGGCGCGCTGGTTGAAGAGTGATCGCGTGACTCGCGTGACATTCATCAGGGTGCGGGAACGGAATCTGCTGCATGCTTTGTTCGGCCGGAAAGAAAGTCGCGCCCTTCGCAGAATGCATAAATTGAAACGCGGAGTGCGTGGTTTGAAATTAAGCAAACGACACGTCAAAGGAGCTGCAAATGGGTCTGTTCACACGTTCCACACTCGATAGCAACATCAATGGCGCGGCCAAAGTGGGCCATCGCGCGGTTCAGGGCGCAAGCGACGCTGTCGATACGGCCAGCACGCAGTTGCGCGGCCTGCTCGACGAGCTCGACAGTTCAATCCGCGATGCGAAAGATATCGACGTCGACAAGTTGCGCAAGGATTTGCAAGCCAAGCTGAAAGCGGCGCGCACCCAGTTCGACGGTTCGTCGTCCGCCATCGCCGGGCGGCTCAATGACGCTGCCGGTTATGCCGACGAATTCGTACACGACAAGCCGTGGCATACGCTCGGCGCAGTGGCGGGACTCGCGCTGCTTGTCGGATTTCTGGCAGGACGTTCGTGATTGGGCTTGTGTGACATTCGTGGAATATGTAGAAACGCCGGCATGCCGGCGTTTTTGCTTTTGGACGGTGGCTTCCATGCAGCTGGACGCACGAGGGGAATTGCGCAAGATTCCGTGTCAAGCCACATCCGTCTGCGTCACGTTAAGCCACGTTAAGCCACGTCAAACCGCGTTAGCCGTTTGGCTGACATTCCCGCGACGAGCCGACGCGGTACACTCGTGGCCTTAAGCACCTCCGCACAAATCACGCACGCAAGATGGGTACGCATATCTCCGTTTCGTCTACCACTCAAGACTTGAGTCCCGCCGCGCAGACACCCGGCGTTGCCGTGGACCTGTCGCACCACACTCCCATGATGCAGCAGTATTTGCGCATCAAAGGGGAGCATCCTGGCACGCTCGTGTTTTACCGGATGGGCGACTTCTACGAGCTATTTTTTGACGACGCCGTCAAGGCTTCGCGCCTGCTCGACCTCACGCTCACTCAGCGCGGGGCGTCGGGCGGAAACCCGATCAAGATGGCCGGCATCCCCCATCATTCGTGCGAGCAATATCTGGCGAAGCTCGTGAAACTCGGGGAATCCGTCGCTATTTGCGAGCAGATCGGTGATCCTGCGACATCGAAGGGACCGGTCGAGCGCAAGGTCGTGCGTGTCGTCACGCCCGGTACGCTGACCGATGCCGCGCTCCTCTCCGACAAAAACGATGTCTTCCTGCTTGCCCTCTGCCCGGCGCATAACCGCCGGGGAGTGGTCACGAGCGTCGGACTGGCCTGGTTGAATCTGGCGAGCGGCGCGTTGCGCCTTGCCGAAGTCGCGCCTGATCAATTGAGCGCGGCGCTCGAGCGCATTCGCCCGGCTGAAACGCTGATCGCCGACTCGTTTTCCACGACCAACGCACCGTTCGAAATCCCGAACGTAGGAGCCACCACGCGGGCGCCGGCATGGCACTTCGATATCGACTCGGGCACGCAACGTCTGCGTGAGCAACTCGATGTCGCGAGCCTCGACGGCTTCGGTGCGCACTCGCTGACCTGCGCGTGCGGCGCCGCGGGCGCGCTGCTGCTGTACGCAGCCGCAACGCAGGGTCAGCAACTGCGGCACGTGCGCAGTCTGAAGGTGGAGTACGAATCGGAGTACATCGGTCTCGACCCAGCCACGCGCCGCAATCTCGAATTGACCGAGACCTTGCGCGGAACGGAGTCCCCCACGTTGTGCTCGCTGCTGGACACGTGCTGCACGACCATGGGCAGCCGTCTGCTGCGTCATTGGTTGCATCATCCACCCCGCGATTTCACCATTGCGCAAGGAAGGCAGCGTGCAATTGGCGCATTGCTCGATGCGCCCGCAACCGCGAGCCTCGATGGTTTGCGCGCAGCGTTACGGCAAATTTCGGATATCGAACGGATTACGGGGCGGCTCGCGTTGCTGTCGGCAAGGCCGCGCGATCTCTCCAGCCTGCGCGATACCTTCGCAGCACTGCCCCAACTGCGTGAACGGCTGGCTGCCGTAAAGATGCATTCGGCATCGCTGGAACGCATCGACGTATCGCTTGAGCCGCCGCCTGAATGCCTCGCGTTGCTGAGCCGCGCAATCGCACCCGAACCCGCCGCGCTGATCCGCGACGGTGGCGTCATTGCGCGCGGTTACGACGCTGACCTCGATGAGCTTCGCGACATCTCCGAAAACTGCGACCAGTTCCTGATCGACCTCGAAACGCGTGAACGCACGCGAACGGGCATCGCGAACCTGCGGGTCGAGTACAACAAGGTGCATGGCTTTTATATCGAAGTCACGCGCAGCCAGACGGACAAGGTTCCCGATGACTATCGCCGTCGCCAGACGCTGAAAAACGCCGAACGTTACATCACGCCGGAGTTGAAGACCTTCGAAGACAAGGCGCTGTCCGCGCAGGATCGTGCACTGGCACGCGAGCGCATGCTTTACGACGCGCTGCTGCAAACGCTGTTGCCGCACATTGGCGATTGCCAGCGCGTCGCGGCTGCGCTCGCCGAACTTGACCTGCTTGGCGCGTTCGCAGAACGGGCGCTCGCGCTCGACTGGATCGCACCGGCATTCGCGGGCGACGCAGGCATCGACATCGAGCAAGGGCGGCACCCCGTGGTGGAAGCGCAGGTCGAGCAGTTCATCGCGAACGATTGCTGCCTGAATACCGAGCGCAAGCTGTTGCTGGTCACCGGACCAAACATGGGCGGTAAGTCGACGTTCATGCGACAGACCGCATTGATCGCACTACTCGCTTATGTGGGCAGCTATGTGCCCGCAAAACGCGCGCGCTTTGGCCCGATCGACCGGATCTTCACCCGCATCGGCGCCGCCGACGACCTCGCTGGCGGCCGTTCCACCTTCATGGTCGAAATGACGGAAGCGGCAGCCATTCTCAACGACGCCACACCGTCGAGCCTTGTGCTGATGGACGAGATCGGCCGCGGTACGTCCACCTTCGACGGCCTCGCGCTCGCATGGGCTATCGCGCGTCATCTGCTATCGCATAACGGCTGCCATACGTTGTTCGCCACGCATTACTTCGAACTGACGCAGTTGCCTGCCGAGTTCGCTCAGGCAGCGAACGTGCATTTATCGGCGGTCGAACATGATCACGGCATCGTGTTCCTGCACGCGGTGAACGAGGGACCGGCGAACCAGAGCTACGGCTTGCAGGTCGCACAACTGGCTGGCGTGCCACCGGCTGTCATCAAGGCCGCGAGGAAGCATCTGGCGCATCTGGAGCAGCAGTCGATCGGCCAGCCGTCACCGCAATTCGATCTGTTCGCGCCGCCTGTTGTTGAAATTGCTGACGCCCACGAACACGAGGAACCAGCCGAAGCGCAGCCACACCCTGCGCTTGACCGGCTGCGCGCAATCGACCCGAACGACTTGCGCCCACGCGACGCACTCGATCTGCTCTACGAACTACATGAGCTGGCGTCGAACGCTCCGGATGCGTCGCGTTAGCATTAGCGCTGGCATAAAGGCGGACGCTGCCATCGACTGGCCGGGTGCGCGGCGCATGGTGCCCAGCCGCGTCATCGTGACTGGTTTAGGCGCACTCCTCCTGCTGGCCGGAGGATCGCGGCACGCGAGCGCTGAGGCGCCGACGCTCGCGCCCTCGGCGCCGCTCACATTCGCGATCGCGTCGAATGGTCTCGACAAGCCCAGCGGCGAAACTGCGTTCCAGCATCTTCTCGATGCCATAGGACAAGAGCGGAACACGTCCTTCATTGTCTACAACGGCGACCTCAAAGGCGAGGCAGAACCGTGCCGGGATTCGCTCTACGATACCCGCCAGCGAATCTTCGACAGCTCCCGCAAACCGGTCGTCCTGCTGCCCGGCGGCAACGACTGGGCATCTTGCGCTCTCGCGCAAGCAGGCAGTTACGATCCGGTCGAACGGCTCGATTTCGTCCGCCAATTGTTCTTCAGTGACTCGACTTCACTCGGTCGGACGCCCATGAACGTGATCCGCGAAAGCGATGTCGCGCGCTTCCGGCCGTTTCGCGAAAATGTCCGATGGCAAGCCAACGGCGTTGCGTTCATTGGCTTGAACGCGCCCGCGCCGAACAATCACTATCTGACCGCGGGCGGGCGCAATGGAGAATTCGAGGACCGCTCTGTCGCGAACGCGTTCTGGCTGGAACATGCGGTGGAAACTGCACGACGCTCGGAGATGCGCGCGGTCGTCGTGATCCTCCAGGGCGACCCTGACTTTGCCCGTTATGAGCGTCGCGATCGTTTCGCATGGCTACGCTTTTCTCGCGGCGACGCGTCGCGCGATGGTTTTCTCGAGCTCAAGCGCAGCTTGGTCAAAGCCGCCGAATCGTTTCGCGGGCCGGTGATCGTGATCCATGAATCCGATACACCGATACCGAGGGGCTTTCGTATCGACCAGCCTTTGCGCAACGATAAAGGCACGGTGGTATCCAATCTGACGCGGATCGCGATTGGTTTGAAGAAACCACAATCGCAATGGCTGGAAGTGGAGTCCGACTTCGCACTGCGGCCGCCCTTCCGGGTGCGCGTGCGCGACGTGATCGTGCGGCCGGCGTCAGCCAGCCAGGCGCCGACCGTGCCCGCGTCGTCGTCGATACCCTCGTCGGCGGCTTCGCCTTCGTCGTCTTCCGCCTCGTCGCCATCGATACCCGGCGTCGAAACCGACACTCCCGGGCCTTCATCGTTTTTCCAGCAGATGCAGCCCGTGCAGCCATCGCAACAAACGCAACAGCAGTTGCAACGCCCTGCGCCAGACACGGGCACGCCCGCGTCCCCGGCGCCGCCCATACTCAACTTGAACCCTCCCGCAAACCTGCCGCCGATCCTGCCCGTGCCATCAATTCCGGCAAGCAGCGCATCGGGATCGGGTACCAGCCAATGATCGCAATCACGGATCATTACGCGAGATAAAACAAAGGCGCAGCAACCTGCCTGCGCCTTGTTTCACATCGTTTCAATCGGCCGTATAAACGCCTCAGTGCAAGGTCGGGCCAGCGTCCTTGCCTGGCTCTTCGTCGTCCTCGTCGAGGACTTCAAGACCGTCGAGGCCATGCGCGTGCTGATGTTCCTTTTCATCCTCGGTGGCTTCGCGGACTTCCTGCACGTTCAGCGCGAAACGCAGCGCCATGCCCGCTAGCGGATGATTGCCGTCGAGCACGACTTTATCTTCCGCCACGTCGGTGACCGTGTAGATCAGCGAATCGAGTTCGTCCTCGCCGTCTTCCGGGGTGCCTTCAAACTGCATGCCGACTTCGAGCGGTTCCGGAAACCGGCCGCGCGCCTCGACTTTCACGAGATCGGGATCGTACTCACCGAACGCATCCTGCGGTTCGAGCTGCAACTGGGTCTGATAGCCGGCTTCCTGACCGTCGAGTGCTTCCTCGATCTTGGGGAACGTGCCATCATAGCCGCCGTGCAGATAGACCATCGGCTCGTCGCTTTCCTCGATCAGATTGCCATGAGCGTCCGAGAGCTTATAGGCTACTGATACGACGGTGTCTTTTGCGATTTTCATTGGATTCTCCAAGATACAAGCCTCAATTATACGATGCCAGCGCGGTCCCCTAACGTTCCCTCAAGTCCCTTCGCGGTGCCGCTTCCCGACGAACCTTCCACCCTGCTCGGTAACCTCACGCCTGCGCAATTCATGCGCCGGTACTGGCAGAAAAAACCGCTCCTGATCCGTCAGGCGATTCCTGACATTCAAGCACCGCTATCGCGCGACGAACTGTTCGAACTCGCCGATAGCGAAGACGCGGAATCGCGCCTCATCACGCATTTTCGCAAGTCCTGGGCAATGGAGCACGGCCCTTTTGCGCCCGATGAATTGCCATCTGTGAAAAAGCGTGACTGGACATTACTTGTGCAAGGGGTGAACCTGCACGACGACCGTGCCCGCGCGCTGCTCGACCGCTTCCGTTTTATCCCCGACGCCCGCGTCGACGACCTCATGATTTCGTACGCCACCGACGGCGGCGGCGTGGGCGCGCACTTCGATTCCTACGACGTCTTTCTGCTGCAAGTTCACGGTAAACGGCGCTGGCGCTTTGGCGCGCAGCGCGATCTCTCGCTAAAAGAGGGGTTGCCGTTGAAAGTTTTACAGCACTTCGAAGCGGATGAAGAATGGGTACTGGAACCGGGCGACATGCTTTACTTGCCGCCTCACATCGCCCATGAGGGCGTGGCTGAAGGCGAGTGCATGACCGCCTCCATCGGCTTCAGGGCGCCTTCTGCAAGCGAACTGTCAGGCCAGTTCCTGTATCACCTTGCTGAGCGCCTGGACGACGCCCGCAGCGCTGGCAACACGGGCAGCAAGGATAGCGCTCAACACTATCGCGACCCGGCCCAGCCGGCGGTAAGCCACCCGGCGCAACTGCCTCAACTCATGATCGACCGGGTTGGCGCGATCCTTGCAAACATTGAATGGGATGAGAAGGACGTTGCTTCATTTCTCGGCACATATCTGAGCGAACCGAAGCCGAATGTTGTATTCGATCCGCCGCGACGCCCTTTGAATGAGAACCGGTTTATCGAGCGCGTGAAACAATCCGGTTTGAAACTCGATAAAAAAACCGTGTTGCTTTATGACAAGCACGCTTATTTTATGAATGGCGAGCAGGATTTAATGGCGGGAAAGCTGAAAAAATGGCTCCCCGAACTCGCCGACAAACGCTATTTGGAGGGGAAACGCTTTGTAACACTCTCAGGCGATTCGTCAATGACAGTGCTACTGCACGAGTGGTATTGTGCGGGC
This sequence comes from Caballeronia eucalypticola, assembly GCF_047608185.1. Lineage (NCBI taxonomy): Bacteria > Pseudomonadati > Pseudomonadota > Betaproteobacteria > Burkholderiales > Burkholderiaceae > Caballeronia > Caballeronia eucalypticola. The sequence continues at coordinate 361,726 of NZ_JBLKRU010000002.1, read as the reverse complement.
TGGATACAAGTTGACGCAAACGCCTAGTGTTTGGCCTATCTTGCTGTTCCGCGGGTTGAAATGTATGAGAAAGACAACGTATTGTCCCCTGATTTATCGACGGTCGATACGAAAGTGCATATAATTTCCGCCCAAGCCGTAGGAAGTCTCACAGACATACATAATGTGAGTCCACAACGGCCCGGGTCGGTGTTGGAGCACACATTACCGGTACTTTGCGCTGTTGCTTACCTTTAACCATAAAAGGACGTGATCATGAAGAAATCTCTCCTCGTAGCATCCCTGTTGGCTGCTGTTGCTCTTGCTGCATGCAACAAGTCTAGCGATACGGCTGCTCCGGGCGCTGCTAGCGATACCTCGGCTGCTTCGGCACCTGCTGCTGCTGCTTCGGATTCTGCAGCTTCGGCTAGCGACGCAGCTTCGAGCGCTACGGCTGCTGCAAGCGACGCAACTGCGGCTGCTGCATCGGCAACCGACGCAGCATCTGCAGCTGCTCCTGCTTCGGGCGCAAGCCAGTAAGCACCTAGTCAGGGGCCTAGTTTTTCGCTCTTTTAGCTGTTTCATCTAGCTGAAAACGAAGCCTCCGCAATAAGCCTCGCAGAGTTTCATTCTGGGAGGCTTATGAAAAAACCGGCCCTCGGGCCGGTTTTTTTACGTCTGCTGGTTTCGGGTGTAAAGCTCGAATGCCACTATGTGGCGATATGAAGCGATATGCTGCAGCGCTTATACGGAACCGCAGCGCGGTTTCATAGCTTTCATAGCGACAGCCAGTCGAATCCATCGGCTTGTGTAGCCACTACAACATCGGCCGGCGTACCACCCAACACGGCGGCGAGCGCCGCCTGGGCCAGTTCAGGCAAGTTGTTTTCCCGGCTTAGATGAGCGGCCACCAGATGCCGTAGCTTCGATCGATCGAGCGCTGCGAGAATTCCTGCTGCAGCGTCGTTGTTCAGGTGTCCATGCATTCCGCCAATACGCGCCTTGAGCGACGCCGGATAGCGGCTCGTAGCGAGCATCCCGACATCGTGATTCGACTCGAGCACCAACGCATCGCAACCACTCAGTACATTCGTGATGTGGGCTGTAGCGCCCCCGACATCCGTCAGGACCCCCAAACGGCTCACGCCGTCCGAGAACACGTACTGGAGGGGCTCGCGCGCGTCGTGGGGCACAGTGTAGGGAAGCACTTCCAAGTCCCCCACCATCACGCTCTCGTCGCCCCACAGCACGCGTAGATCGACCGGCGCGTCATCGGCACCCACTGCGTGCGCCGTGCCCCAGCTCATGTGCAACGGAATGGAGAATTTGCGCGCCAGAGTCAGCGCGCCACCAATGTGATCCGCATGTTCATGCGTGATAAGAATGGCGTCGATCTGGTCTGCCCGCACGTCGAGCCGCGCGAGGCGCCGCTCGACCTCTTTCGCAGAAAAACCGCAATCCAGCAGCACGCGCGTGGTGGTCGTGCCGCTGACCGACTCGACCAGCAACGCATTGCCTTCGCTGCCGCTGCCGAGACTGGCAAAACGCATGGGCAAAAACCTAGTTCAACTGCGCGTGCAACAACGCGACGATCCGTTGTGCGTCGGTGGATGTATCCACCTGCCCGTTGGCATCGACGACGGCAATTTCAGTCATTGCGTCAGCCTTCGGACGCACGTTGACCATGAACTCGCGCCCGGGCTTGGGTGTGCCGCCACCGAAGAACTTGCCGAGCAAACCTTCTTTCTTCAACTCCTGCATGGAGTCCGAGAAGCGCACGTAGTACAGCCCCTTCGCACGATCGCGGTTGTCGACAGTGAAGTTGGTCCGGTCGAGCGCAAGACCTACACGCAGCCAGGCACTATCGAACGGCTCGGAAAGATCGAGCGTGGACGGACCACCTGTCGGATCCACCGAGGCCGTCGCGCTTGCCGGGCGTGCATCGGTGAGCAACTGCTTGGCCTGTGCGTCGGTGAGACCAAACTTCTCCATCAGCTTCGCGAGGAATGCGGCTTCAAGCGCAGGGTTGCGCGGCCGTTCAACCCATTTCGATGACGTCTTGTCCTGGCCCGTCAGCACTTCTTCCATCGCGCTGTGGCTGATGGAAATGTCCGTAGAACCGCTTGCGCCGCGCTCGACCAGCGTACGGAACTGATCGCGCGTACCCGATGAATACGCAAAGTCGACCAGCTTCCCAATGCTCTTCCTGAACCAGTCGTTCGGAATGTTCGCGCGATTTTCAGCCCAGTCGGTCTGCATGATGCCGGTAGACGCGGCATCGGTCTTGAGCGTGAAACCGTTCTCTTCCCAGAACTCCTGCAACTGCGGCCAGAGTTGGTCGGGGGAACGGCCATCGACGACGAGCCAGCGGCGATCGCCGTCACGCTCCACGTGCATGCCGAACGGGTCTTGCGGATTCGGCACGCCCACGGTTGCATTGCCTGCGGGTGTAAGCGCACGGGGCGCGGCACCGCCAAGCGTATTCAGCTTGGGCGGTGCGGCATAACGCTGGCTGATATCCGCCGTGGTCAGATCCGACGGCACGGTCAGCGTAGGCGCCGTTTCAGCACCCTTGTAATTGACCCGATCCGGCGCGAGCCAGTCGTTCAATGTGTCACAACCGGCAAGCGAGATCAGCGTGCCGATTCCAAGCGACAGCACGCTCAGGGTGCGAGCGTGATTGAATAAGGCAGAACGTTTCATGAGGTCCTTCGTGATGCTGAATGCGCGTTGCCTGGAAGCTAAGCCGGGAACGGGTCGATGAACGACGGGTTGATGACACTCGCTGGCTGGCCAAACGCTAATAAGGCCGAAACCACTGCATTGCAGCGGGACACACATTTAAATGCGTCCCGCCGCCGGCCGTCAGGCCAGAAGTCCTGTTTCGCGCAATGCGTCGCGCACGGCGTCGTGATAGCGCGCATCGAGCGGCGTCAGCGGCAGGCGAATTCCGCTTTCCATCCGCCCAAGCGCAGCAAGCGCCCACTTCGCGGGGATCGGGTTCGACTCGCAGAACATCTGCTTGTGCAGCGACAGCAAGCTCAGGTGAATCTTGCGCGCGGTGATCGCGTCGCCGGCAAGCGCGGCGCGGCAGAGTTCGCTCATTGCTTTCGGCGCGACGTTCGCGGTCACCGAAATATTGCCGTGGCCGCCGAGCAGCATCAACGCGATGGCGGTCGGATCGTCACCGCTGTAGATCGCGAAATGCGCCGGCGCGTACTTGATCAGGTTTGCCGCACGGTCGATATTGCCCGTTGCCTCTTTCACGCCCACGATCCCCGGAACCTCAGCGAGGCGCAGCACGGTATCGTGGTTCATGTCGGCAACGGTCCGGCCCGGAACGTTATACAGGATCACGGGCAGGTCGACGGATTCCGCGATTTTGCGGAAGTGCTGGTACATGCCTTCTTGCGTCGGCTTGTTGTAGTAAGGAACGACTTGGAGGGTGGCGTCGGCGCCGACTTCCTTCGCGGCTTTTGCAAGCTCGACCGCTTCGGAGGTGGAGTTGCCGCCCGCGCCGGCGATGATCGGAAAACGCTTGGCCGTATGTTCGACGGCCGTTTTCACCATCAGGATGTGTTCGTCCACTGAGAGCGTAGCCGATTCACCGCTGGTGCCGACCACGACGAGGCCGTTCGAGCCCTCTTGCGCATGCCAGTCGATCAGTTTTCGAAACGCCGGCAGATCGAGACTACCGTCCTCTTGCATCGGGGTGACGATGGCAGGAATGCTGCCGCGGATCTGGATGCCGCCGTGTGTTCCGTTTGTCATGAAACGCTATGAAATTGGTCGGTAAACCGCGATTGTAGCGGATTAGCCCTGCAGTACGTAACGAACGGGATCTGACCCATTGTTACGTTCCGTAAGGCCTGTTGGCATGGGCCGCAGCGAAGCGGCGGCGACAATGCGCTGCACGCAGGATGCACGCGGCACGTTGATAAATCCATCCTGATAAGCGATGACCCGCAAGCGGCCCCGCACGGCGTCGAGCAGTTCGCCGGGATTGAGCAGGAAGTCCGGGCTCGATGGCTTGCCAAATCCGACCCGCTCGTTGCCCGCGGCGAAGGTTTCGTAGAGCAGCACGCCGCCTGGCGCGAGGGCATCGAATAGAAACGGGAACAGCGGCCGATGGAGATAATTCGTCACCACGACCGCAGCAAATTTCTCGTCGTCCCGCAGCGGCCAGCTTGCATTTTCCAGATCGACGCAACGGGTCGTCACATGCTCCACGCCAGCGAGGTTCGCCAAGGCGGTTTCATCGCGATCGAGCGCCAGCACCGGATGCCCGCGCAACGCGAAATAGCGCGCATGACGGCCGTTGCCCGACGCGACGTCAAGCACCGCGCCGCCCTGCTCCACCAGATGCGACCACTGCTCAATCCACGCACTGGCGGCGGTGGGCGGCGTGGGCGACTTTTCTTGCGCTGACGTTGCGGGCATTGCGGTCATCAGTTATACGAGAGGCCCATCGCGTCGCGGACATCGCGCATGGTCTCTACCGCGAACTTGCGCGCCTTGTCGCAACCGTCCGCCGCGATCGCGCGTAACAGTGACGGATCGTCCATGTATTTCTGCGCGCGTTCCAGCATGGGTTGCTGCTCGCGCAAAATGCCTTCGATCACGGGTTGTTTGCATTCGAGGCAGCCAATGCCCGCGCTGCGGCAGTTCGTCTGCACCCACTTGTGCGTGGTTTCATCGGTATAGACCTGATGCAGTTGCCACACCGGGCACTTGTCCGGATCGCCTGGATCGGTGCGGCGAACCCGCGCCGGATCGGTCGGCATGGTGCGCACTTTCTTCGTGATGGTCTCGGCGTCTTCGCGCAAGCCGATGGTATTGCCATACGACTTCGACATCTTCGCGCCATCGAGTCCCGGCATCCGCGACGCTTCGGTCAGCAGCGCCTGCGGCTCGACCAGAATGATCTTGCGCGCGCCTTCCAAGTATCCGAACAGCCGTTCGCGATCATTCATGGAGAGGCTCTGCGATTCCTGCAGCATCGCGCGCGCTTTTTCGAGCGCTTCGTCGTCGCCTTCCTGCTGATACGCGACTCGCAACTCGTGATAAAGCTTTGCGCGCTTGCCGCCGAGTTTCTTCGCGGCATCGAGCGCCTTCTCTTCGAAATCCGCCTCGCGCCCGTACAGATAATTGAAGCGCCGTGCGATCTCGCGCGTCATTTCCACATGCGGCACCTGGTCCTCGCCGACCGGCACGAGCGAGCCGCGGTACAGCAGGATGTCGGCAGCCATCAGCACCGGATAACCCAAAAACCCGTAGGTGGTCAGGTCCTTTTCCTTCAGCTTCTCAATCTGCTCTTTATAGGTCGGCACGCGTTCGAGCCAGCCAAGCGGCGTGCTCATGCCGAGCAGCAGCGCAAGCTCGGCATGCTCTGGCACGCGGCTCTGGATAAAGAGCGTGGCCTGTGCCGGATCGATGCCCGACGCGAGCCAGTCGATCAGCACTTCCCACACGTTCTTCTCGATAACTTCGGGCGTTTCGTAGTGGGTCGTAAGCGCGTGCCAGTCGACGACCGCAAAAAAGCACGGGTACTCGGACTGCAGCCGCACCCAGTTCTTGAGCACGCCGTGATAGTGGCCTAGATGCAGCGAGCCGGTCGGCCGCATGCCTGAGAAGATACGGTCAGGGAACATGGATTTATTGTAAAAGCGAGGCAAGGGGATTCAGGACGGCCGACACCGCGACATACCCGGCGCTCACCAGCGGCCCGAGCCAAAAACGCGTCAAAGTGCCGGTCATGACGAGTGCCATCACGATGAAAAAACCATAAGGCTCGAGGCGCGACAACATGATCGATGCACGTACGGGCAGCAGCGCCATGAGCACGCGTCCACCATCGAGCGGCGGCAACGGAAACAGGTTGAGCACGCCGAGTACGAGGTTCACGCCAACGCCGGCCGCGGCCATGCGCGTAAAAAACGGTTCGCTGACGTTAAACGACCCGAGCAGCACCGCGATCACACCCCAGATCAGCGTCTGGACGAAGTTGCTCGCGGGGCCCGCCGCCGCCACCCACAAGCTGCCCCAACGCGGATTACGCAGGTTCCCGAATGCCACCGGCACCGGCTTCGCGTAGCCGAACATGAAGGCGCCACTTGTGACGAAATAGAGGATCAGCGGAATAGCCAGCGTGCCGACGGGATCGATGTGGCGCATTGGGTTGAGCGACACGCGACCGAGCACGTAGGCCGTGTTGTCACCCAGCAAACGGGCCGCATAACCATGAGCGGCCTCATGCAGCGTGATCGCGAAGATCACGGGGAGCGCGTAGACCGCGATGGTTTGTATCAGGGAGGAATCCATAGCTCGCTATTGTATCAAGCAGTTGTGGCGCCACTCGTTGGCGGACGGTTTGGCGTTCGCCCAGGGCGATGGGGCGCGAGCGTCGAAGCAGTGTGTCGCGCCCGGGCTATTCGCCCGAACGCAGCGTCACTGCGTATTGTGTCATCGTGCGGGGTTTTCAGGCATTTTCAGCGGTAATACCGAATGGTTCCAGACTGCCCAGACCGGGGCGCACCAACACAGGTTCGCTGCCGGTCAGGTCGATCACCGTGGACGGTTCCATCGGGCATGCGCCCGCGTCGATGACCAGATCGATCTGTTTTTCCAGCCGCTCGCGAATCTCTTCGGCGTCATTGAGTGGATGGGTGTCGGGCGGCAGGATCAATGTCGAACCGAGCAGCGGCTGACCGAGCGCTTCGAGCAATGCGAGCGTGATGGCGTGATTCGGCACGCGCAGGCCGATCGTCTTTCGCGACGGGTGCGACAGGCGCCGCGGCACTTCCTTCGTCGCCTGGAGCACAAACACGTAAGGACCGGGCGTAACCGATTTAATCAGACGATAATTCCGGTTATCGACGATCGCAAAATTCGACAATTCCGATAAATCGCGCACGAGCAGCGAGAGCAGTTGTTTCTCATCGAGTCCGCGAATCCGGCGGATCCGTTCAACGGCGTCTTTATCGTCGAGATGGCACGCGAGCGCGTAGCTTGAATCGGTCGGCAACGCGACGATGCCACCATCGTTGATGATCTGTACCGCCTGGTTGATCAGGCGCGGCTGCGGATTGTCAGGATGAATTCGAAAGAATTGAGACATGACCAGATAGACGTAAGTGGGTTGTCCGGAAGCTTGCTGTCAACCGTCGCCGACACGCTCGACGCACGCGTTGCGTTTTTTGTATTTTTTCGCACTGGGATAAGAGCGCTGAACGGCTCCGTGCGAACACGCGAGAATACCCGCAAATGCAGGCAGTTGCGCGACAAACAGAAGTTGTTGGATGCAAAGATCGGGCGCAGCGCTTGCAGGATCAAACGGGGATCAAGCGAGGTTCAAAGCGCGGCCCAACCATGAGCCGACGCTGTAAAGCGTCAAACCAGGCATTCCCACACCGGCTTGAGATCGGCGGGAAGTTGCGGCAACTGTCCGAGGTCGATACGTCCCTCGCCTGCCGCATGAAAATCTGAGCCGCGCGACGCAAGAAAGCCGTATCGCCGCGCAACTTCCGCATATTCGCGATACTGGTCCGGCGTGTGGCTGCCGGTCACGACTTCAATGGCCCGGCCGCCGAGCTGGATGAATTCATCGAATAACGCGGCGAATTCGACCGGCGAGAAATCGTAACGCCCGGGATGCGCGATCACCGCCTCGCCGCCCGCCGCCTTGATCCATTTCACGGCGTCGGCCAGTTTCGACCAGCGATGGCCGACGAAACCCGGCTTGCCGTCGCCGAGATATTTCGAGAACACATCCGAGGTGGATTCCGCGTAACCCTTTTCCACCAGATACCGTGCGAAATGGGTGCGCGAGATCATGGCCGGGTCGTTCACATAGTGCAGCGCGCCCTCATAGGCGCCCGGGATACCAATGCTGGCCAACGCCTCGCCTATGGCTTCACCGCGTGCCTGACGGCCGCTGCGTGTGGCTGCGAGGCCGTCGATCAAACCCTGATTGTCCGCATCCACATTCAGCCCGACGATATGCACCGTCCGCCCCGCCCATGTCACCGAAATCTCCACCCCGCCCAGATACGCCATGCCGAGCGCCTGAGCGGCTTCGCGCGCCTCGCGCTGGCCGCCAAGCTGGTCGTGGTCGGTGAGCGACCACAGCGTCACGCCGCCCGCGTGAGCGCGCGCGGCGACCTCGGCCGGAGAAAGCTGGCCGTCGGAAACAGTGGAATGGCAATGCAGATCGGCGTTCATCATGGAAGCTCTGGTAATTAGCAACCATTCTACTGCAACGCGTCAAATGGGTTCTAGCGCTTGACCGATCGTTCGATTACCCGATCCAACCCCGCCTGGGCTCACGCGCAAAACGTCTCGATCAGGGCCGCCACCCGCTCCGGCTGATCGTGATGAAGCATATGGCCGGCGTTATCGACGATCTCCTCGCGCCAATCGCTGAACGCCTTGAAACGCTGCTTGAATTCATCGATAGGAACATCGCCGGCGATCATCGCGAGCGTCGGAGAAGCGAGCGCTTCGACGTGCAGAACCTTCGCCCGTACCTGCGACCAGACGGCCATCACCTCGTCCAGCCGATACAGCAACGGCCCGCGCATTTTGTGCGCGGGGTCGGCGAGCAGATGGAAACGGCCGGTATCGTCGGGCCTGGCCCAGTGTTGAGCCAGGAAGCGTGCTTTCGCCAGCGGCAGGCGCGCATTCGTGCGGATTAGCCGCTGGGCGACGTCATCGAGCGTGGCGTACGTGTTGAGCGTCGGCAACGCGCGCAAATCATCCAGCCATTGACCGAGGCGCGCGGGCGACCGCTCCGCTCGGGCGGCTGCCATGCCGAAGCCCTCGAGATCGACCACGCGCCGCACCCGCTCGGGCCGCACGCCTGCGTAGAGGCAAACAACGTTCGCGCCCATGCTATGGCCCACCAGGTTCACCGGTTCTCCACGCTGCGACACAGGCGCGTAGTGGTCGAGGAGCGCGTCCAGATCCGCCAAATAGTCCTGAAACCAGTAATGGCCGCTCTTTCCCTGCGCGACCGGCCAGTCCGAAAGCCCAAAACCACGTGCATCGGGCGCGATCACCTGCCATTCGCCAGCGAGGGCATCGACGACAAATTGAAACGACGCCGAGATATCCATCCAGCCATGCAGCATGAACAAGGCGGGCGCGTCGGGAGAGCCCCATCTGCGTACGTGAATTCGCGTGCCGCGCGTGGTGACGAATTCGGAGACGGGCGTTTTTAAAATGGTCATTGGGGAGTCGCGGAAGCTTCCGTGGAATCGATGTCGTCCAGACCCGCCAGCGCGCGCAATTCGGCTTCGTCGAAACCGGCTTCGCGCCGTGCTTCGAAGTTGAACGGGCCGCGGAGTTTGGGCGCGTGATATTGCTCGGCAACTTGCGCGTAAGTGCTATGCGGATCGGCGCCGGACTCGCTGCACAAGTGCCGGAACCAGTGATTTCCGATCAGCACGTGGCCGATTTCATCGTGGAGAATCACATCGAGAATGGCCGCCGATGCATGGTCGCCCGCTTGAGCCAAGCGCCGGCGAATCGGCGGCGAAGCGTCCAGCCCGCGTGCCTCCAGCGTGCGCGGCACGAGCGCCATGCGGGCGAGCACGTCGCCACGCGTGCGCTCCGCCATTTCCCACAGGCCATCGTGCGCGGGAAAATCGCCGTATTGATGGCCGAATTCGGCCAAGCGCGCGCTCAGCAACGAAAAATGACGCGATTCCTCGGCAGCGACCTTGAACCAGTCGCGATAAAACGCGTCCGGCATTGAAGGGAAACGCCAGACGGCATCGAGCGCGAGATTGATCGCGTTAAACTCGATATGCGCCAGCGCGTGCAGCAACACCGCACGCCCGGCGTCCGACTGCATGCTGCGCCGTTTCAACGATGATGGCGCGACCAGTTCCGGCGCGGCTGGCCGGCCTGGAAGATCAAGCGGATCAGGAAGGTGGGCAGTGGCGTCGAGCGTGGTTTCGTCCGCCAACAATCGCTCGTAGAAACGCTGGGCAGCGTTCGCCTTGGTGGCGGGATCGCGTTCCCTGAGCAACGCTAGTGCAGTCGGCCGGACACTGGTGAACGCAGAATAATCGAGCTGTTCGGACATGATTGCGAGTGCTTTTGGATATTTGTGCGGCGCTTTTGAACGGTGGCGGTTGGTCGGTAGCACCGCCCGGGGCGTCGCTGCCCGATGGGCTGGTTCAAAGTCCGTGGATCCGGGACATAAAAGCGCCATAAAAACCGGGCCGCGCGTCGCATTGGCGCAACCGGCTAAAATAGCACTTTCCGCGGAAGATTTTTGGCTTGAGGCGTGCCGGGGCCGCAGTCTATAGCATCGACGATACCGGCCTGGAATCGCTTGAGATTTGAGAATCACACTCGATTTCAACCAATTTTCATCCAATTGTACCGGTCACGCCCGCGCTTTCAGGTCTGTCCGCCAATCCGCGCTCATGGCTCGCATCAAGCCCTCACAGGAGACAAAGTGGCAATCTATAAGCTCGGCGATGCCGCCCCGACTATCCACGAAAGCGTCTTTGTCGCCGATACGGCGACCATCATCGGCCGTGTGACGCTGGAAGAAAACTCAAGCGTGTGGTTCGGCGCCGCGCTGCGCGGCGACAACGAGCCCATCGTGCTCGGGAAAGGCAGCAACATCCAGGAAGGCGCGGTGCTTCATACCGACCCGGGCTTTCCGCTGACGATTGAAGCCAACGTGACCATCGGCCATCAAGCCATGCTGCACGGTTGCACGATCAAGGAAGGCGCGCTGGTCGGAATTCAGGCCGTGGTCTTGAATGGCGCGGTAATCGGCCGCAACTGTCTGGTTGGCGCGGGCGCTGTGGTGACCGAAGGAAAGACCTTCCCCGACAATACCCTGATCCTCGGCGCACCCGCGAAAGCCGTGCGCGAGCTCACGGAAGCAGATATTGCCCAGATGCAGGCCGGGACGCGTGGTTACGCGGACCGTCGCGAATTTTACAAGGCGCAACTCGTGCGGATCGGCTGAACGCCGGTCGACACGCATTACGCCGTCGATCAAAGGACCCAAGCGTGGTTAACGACCAGCTTCAAAAATTCATGTTCAACGCGGCGCCCGTGCGCGGCGAAATCGTCTCGCTACGCGACACCTGGCAGGAGGTGCTCACGCGCCGCTCGTACCCCACGCCCGTGCAAAACGTGCTCGGCGAAATGATGGCTGCGTGCGCCCTGCTGTCGGCGAATCTCAAGTTCGATGGCACGCTCATCATGCAGATCTACGGCGACGGGCCAGTGACCATGCTTGTCGTCCAATGCAATTCGGACTTGTCGCTGCGGGCAACCGCGAAATTGGCTGAATCCATTGAAGGCGCGAGCGAAGCACCCGTGCCAATCACGGATGACATGACGCTCCCCGATCTGCTCAACCGCAACGGCCAGGGCCGCTGCGTGATCACGCTCGATCCGCGCGACAAGAAGCCCGGGCAGCAGGCTTATCAGGGCATCGTGCCATTGAGCGGTGAGCATGGACCGCTGGCATCGATGGCAGAAGTGCTCGAACACTACATGCATCACTCGGAGCAGCTCGACACGCGCATGTGGCTTGCCGCGAACACCGAGCGCGCCGTGGGCATGCTGCTGCAAAAGCTTCCCGGCGATGGCGGTATCGTTCCGCATCCGGGTGAACACGACGCCGATACATGGCAGCGCGTTTGTCACCTCGGCGGCACGCTGTCGAACGAAGAGTTGCTGAAAGAAGAACCGGAAGTGGTGTTCAAGCGGCTCTTCTGGCAGGAAAACGTGCAGCATTTCGAGCCGGCGCAAGCGCGTTTCGAATGCACCTGTTCGCGCGAAAAGGTAGGCGGGATGCTCAAGATGCTCGGCCGCGGCGAAGTGGACAGCGTGATCGAAGAACGCGGCAACGTGGAAGTGCACTGCGAATTCTGCAACCAGCGCTACGAGTTCGATCCGGTGGACGTGGCGCAACTTTTTGTGGCCGCTGAAATCTCACTAGGCGTGAGCCCGGCACCGGATCAGCGGCACTGAATTCGCCCCGTCTCGCTGGCTCTGTAACAAGACGTCGCAGTATCGATGTTTGCCGTCCCGCCGCGTGGCATGATCCGTTTCCGCCTAGTGTCCGGCCCGCTGGAGGTCGAAATGAAACCGTTGCCATGTGTATTGACGAAACTGACTGCAGCGCTGTCCGGCGCAGCGTTGCTCGCGCTCGGCGGCTGCATGATGGATCCGCCGGGGCCCTCGCCCATTTATAGCCGCTTGCCGGCTGCGCAGAACCAGGCGGCGCAGCCGCTTTCACCGGCCGAGCAACAGCGCTACAACCAGATTGACCGGCAAGTGCTGGCCGAACAACAGCAAGCAATGACTGCCGAAGCCGCCGCGCAGGCTTATTCGCGGTACTATCGCGTGCCCGTCACGGTGTACGGGGGCTATTCGAGCGGCGGCTGGGGTAACCGGTGGGGAACAGGTTTCGGCTATGGATACCCGGGATATTATTGGTAGGACCTTGGAGATGTCCTGAGACGTCCCAAGAAAAAAGCTGTTTCAACTCACGTTGAAACAGCTTTTTTTGCGTCCGGTGCTTCGATTGACGCGCGACGCGCTAACCCGCCGGCTTCTTCTTCGCCGCGTCCATCTTGTCCTTCGTCGCTTGCCGCTCGAATGCCCGGCGCTCTTCCTTCGAACGCGACACCGGATTAGGCACGACACGCAACGGCGCAGCGGACACTTGCCCGCGCGTGGAAGCACTTGATTGCGCGTTCACTGAGTTAGCAGGCGCCGGCGAATTCGGCGAGACGAATTGCACGAAGACCTCGCTGTCCTTCATCATGCCCATTTCGTAACGCGCGCGCTCTTCAACAGCCGATGTACCGTTCTGCAAGTCCGCTACTTCACCCTGCACGCGTTCATTGCGCAGTTTCAGGTCGGCGTTTTTCTTTGTCTGGTTGACGAGTTGCTGCTGCAGTTCGTGGACACGTAACCAACCGCCGTGTCCCCACCACAGTGGATACTGGATCATCGCCAGCAGCAGGATCAGAACAAAGGTGACAATCCGCATTTAAGAGGCGAGAAAAAACGCTAACACTTCGACTAGATTTGGCGCTGCCTCGCGTTCACGAGAATGCGAGGCAGCGGACTGGATAAATCAACGGCCGTCCGGACTCACTAACGTCCATTCCGGCCGAAGCTTTAGCGCAGATTGTAGAACGCCGACTTACCCGGATAACTCGCGATATCGCCGAGATCTTCTTCAATGCGCAGCAACTGGTTGTACTTCGAGATCCGGTCGCTACGCGACAACGAACCCGTCTTGATCTGACCAGCGTTCAGGCCGACTGCAATATCTGCAATCGTCGAATCTTCCGTTTCGCCTGAACGATGCGAGATGACCGCAGTGTAACCCGCGCGCTTCGCCATTTCGATAGCTGCAAAGGTTTCCGTCAACGTGCCGATCTGGTTGATCTTGATCAGGATCGAATTGGCGATACCCTTGTCGATGCCTTCTTTCAGGATGCGCGTGTTCGTCACGAAAAGGTCGTCACCGACCAACTGGATCTTCTTGCCGAGTTTATCGGTGAGAATCTTCCAGCCGTCCCAGTCGCTTTCGTGCATGCCGTCTTCGATCGATACGATCGGGAATTTATCGGCCAGCGTAGCCAGGTAATCCGTGAACTCCGCCGACGACAACTGCAAACCCTCGCCTGCGAGCTGATATTTGCCGTCGTGGTAGAACTCGCTCGCGGCGCAGTCCAGCGCCAGCAAAACGTCTTCGCCCGCGCGGTAGCCCGCTTTTTCGATGGCCTGGACGATGGTCGACAGGCACTCGTCGTTGCTGCCGAAGTTCGGTGCGAAACCGCCTTCGTCGCCTACGGCCGTGCTCATGCCGCGGTCGCTCAAGATTTTCTTCAGCGCGTGGAACACTTCAGCGCCGCAACGCAGCGCTTCGCGGAACGTCGGCTGGCTGACCGGGACAATCATGAATTCCTGGATGTCCAGGCTGTTGTTCGCGTGCGCGCCGCCGTTCACGATGTTCATCATGGGAACGGGCAATTGCATGGCGCCCGAGCCGCCGAAGTAGCGGTACAGCGGCAAACCAGCTTCTTCCGCAGCAGCCTTCGCAACCGCCATGGAGACAGCCAGCATGGCGTTTGCGCCAAGGCGCGACTTGTTGTCGGTGCCGTCGAGTTCGAGCAGGGTTTTGTCGAGGAAGGCTTGTTCCGATGCATCGAGGCCCATGATGGCTTCGGAGATTTCGGTATTGATGTGTTCAACTGCCTTTAGCACGCCCTTGCCGCCGTAGCGGCCGGCTTCGCCGTCGCGCAGTTCGATCGCTTCACGCGATCCGGTGGATGCGCCCGACGGCACCGCAGCGCGGCCCATCGTGCCAGACTCCAGCAGGACGTCACATTCGACGGTGGGATTGCCTCGCGAGTCGAGAATCTCGCGACCGATGATATCTACGATAGCACTCATGGTTTCCTCAAGAAATGACGGTGAATCAGGTCAGACAGCAGGTCGGTGTTTAACATCTCGCCAAGGCGCGAACGCTTGGCTTCAGAGGCCTTCTACGACCATCATGTTCAATTCTGCTGCGCCCGTTGGCACGTGGCGCGCCGCTTCGTATTGAGCGGAGTGATCCCGTTTTGTGGCCCTTCTCGTGGTCAATATGGCCTAAGAACGCGAGTACGGCCATGATGGGCGCATTGATCCTGCAAACGCCCCGCTCCGCCCTTCACGCACCAGAAACTTACCACCGTATGCTTCAATCGCCTTCAATATCAACGATTGAAGCCTGGCGAATTTATCGGGGTCAGTGTGGCTCGCGCGCATGAAGACAAACTCTCTCCATGACATTCCCCACCGGTACGTGACGGAGGTTGATGCTTAGGCGAACGCCCGCGCTTGAATTCACGGCGCGCTCGCAGCGTCTTTAACTGAAATCGGCCTCGAGGAACGGCCCGCGCTTAACGGCCCGATCCAATGCGACGAGTGTCTCCAGCAGTGCTTCCATTCTGTGCAGCGGTACGGCGTTCGGCCCGTCGGATTTTGCGTTCGCCGGGTCCGGATGCGTCTCCATGAACACGCCCGCCACGCCTGCCGCAATGGCCGCGCGTGCCAGCACCGGCACGAACTCGCGCTGGCCACCTGAACTCGTGCCCTGCCCGCCCGGCAACTGGACGGAATGCGTGGCGTCGAAGACGACCGGAGCGTTGGTTTCCCGCATGATCGCGAGCGCGCGCATGTCGGAAACCAGATTGTTATAACCAAACGACACGCCGCGTTCGCACGCCATGAAACGATCGTCCGACAAGCCGGCTTCGCGGGCAGCGTCGCGGGCTTTATCGATGACGTTCTTCATGTCGTGCGGCGCAAGAAACTGGCCCTTCTTGATGTTGACCGGCTTCCCCGAACGCGCGCACGCGTGGATGAAGTCAGTCTGGCGGCACAGGAACGCGGGCGTTTGCAGCACGTCCACAACCGACGCAACCGCCTCGATCTCGTGCTCCGAATGAACATCGGTGAGAACAGGCAGGCCGAGTTGCTTTTTCACTTCGCCGAGAATCCGCAGGCCTTCATCCATGCCAAGACCGCGGAACGACTTGCCGGAACTGCGATTGGCTTTGTCGTACGACGATTTGTAGATGAACGGGACGCCTACCTTCGCGCAGATTTCCTTGAGGCGGCCGGCGACGTCGATCGTCATTTGCTCCGATTCAACCACGCACGTGCCCGCGATCAGGAAAAACGGCTGGTCGAGACCCACTTCGAAATCACACAGCTTCATGCTTGCGCTCCGACAGAAACCGCCACGGCCGGCGCGGGTGCAGGCTCAGCAGCAGTGCTCACCGCACCGTTCGCCTTCAGCGCCAGATGATGCGCGCGCGCCGCTTCGACAAATTCCTTGAACAACGGATGGCCATCGCGCGGCGACGACGTGAATTCCGGGTGGAACTGTACGCCGACGAACCACGGGTGCATGGATTCCGGCAACTCCATCATTTCCGGCAGATCTTCGCTCGGCGTACGCGCGCTGATCACCAGCCCGCCCGCCTCGAGTTGCGGCACAAAACGGTTGTTCACTTCGTAGCGATGCCGATGACGCTCGTTCACGTCCGTTCCGTAAATGCGTGCGGCCATGGTGCCCGGCTTGATCGGACATTTTTGTGAACCCAGGCGCATCGTGCCGCCCAGATCCGACTCCTCCGTGCGCTTTTCAACGCGGCCCGCGCGGTCATACCATTCGGTGATGAGCGCTACAACCGGATTAGTCGTCGATGAATCGAACTCCGTGCTGTTTGCATCGGTAAGACCCGCAACGTCGCGAGCGAATTCGATCACGGCCAGTTGCATGCCGAGGCAAATGCCCAGGTACGGCGTCTTCGATTCACGTGCGTATTTGATCGCCTTGATCTTGCCTTCTGTTCCGCGCGCGCCGAAACCACCCGGCACGAGCACGGCGTCAAGATGCTTCAGACCGGCTACGCCGTCCGTTTCGATCTGCTCGGAATCAATGTATTCGATATTGACCTTCGTCGACGTATGAATGGAGGCATGCTTGAGCGCCTCGATCAGCGACTTGTACGACTCGGTCAATTCCACATACTTGCCGACCATGCCGATGGTCACTTCATTCTGCGGGTTCTCGAGTTTCTGGACGAGGCCGGCCCACATGCTGAGGTCGGCGGGTTTCGCCGTGAGCTTGAGCTCTTCGCAAATGATGTTGTCGAGACCCTGGTCGTGCAGCATCTGCGGAATCTTGTAGATGCTGTCCACATCCCACACCGAAATGACCGCGTCTTCCGGCACATTGGAGAACAACGAGATCTTCGCGCGTTCGTCGCCGGGAATCGGGCGATCCGCGCGGCACAGCAGCACGTGCGGCGAGATACCGATTTCGCGCAGTTTCTGCACGCTATGCTGCGTGGGTTTCGTCTTGAGTTCACCGGCCGTCGCAATGTACGGCACCAGCGTCAGGTGCACGAAACACGCGCTGTTGCGCCCGAGCCGCAGGCTCATCTGGCGCGCGGCTTCGAGGAACGGCAGCGATTCGATGTCACCCACCGTCCCGCCAATTTCCACGATGGCCACATCGGGCTCGCCGCACGTGGCCGCAGCCGCGCCGC
The DNA here is from genome assembly GCF_047608185.1 of Caballeronia eucalypticola. NCBI lineage: Bacteria > Pseudomonadati > Pseudomonadota > Betaproteobacteria > Burkholderiales > Burkholderiaceae > Caballeronia > Caballeronia eucalypticola. Next base: position 344,648 of record NZ_JBLKRU010000002.1, on the reverse strand, counting down.
GTTGCAGGAACGCCTGGATTTCGTTGGTGATATGGGGAATGACCTGAACCGTCTTGCCGAGATATTCGCCCCGGCGTTCCTTGCGGATCACCGACTCGTAGATCTGACCGGTCGTGAAGTTATTGGCCTTGCGCATCTTCGTGCTGATGAAGCGCTCGTAATGGCCTAAGTCGAGGTCCGTTTCCGCACCGTCTTCTGTCACGAACACTTCCCCGTGCTGAAACGGGCTCATCGTGCCGGGGTCGACGTTGATGTAGGGATCGAGCTTTAAGAGGGTGACTTTCAGACCGCGCGATTCGAGGATCGCTGCGAGGGAAGCGGCGGCAATACCCTTGCCGAGGGAAGACACTACGCCGCCGGTGACGAATACATATTTGGTCATCGCTAGGTGCTCGCGGGAAAAACGGATTATACCCGAAAGACGCCTCGGAACCCAGCGCGGGAGGGGGCCGCGTTGGAACCCGATTCACTGCAAGCGGCGGACTTTAATTGCGGCTTTTAATGGTGCTTCGCCATGGTATGCCGTCTTACGTGTCAAGCCGCAGCCCATTAAGCGTGCGCTGCAATGCGCGGGCTGTTTCCACCGGGTGTTCCATTGGAAACAGATGACCACCCTCGATCCATTCGAAATGCCCGCCCACAATACGCCGCGTCATATCCAGTCCAACGTGGCGAACCTCCTTCGAATGCGTTCCCGCGATAAACCCGACCGGCACCGGCACGCCATGCGCGACCCGCGCACCCAGCGTACGCGGCAACGTCTTGTAGATGCGAAACTCCACCTCGCGATCAAAAGCCAGCTTGCGTTGGCGGTGGATGGCGGCTGCTTCAATGGTCCCGTCAATGCCGCTTTCAGTACCACTCCCAGTTCCACTCCCGTGACCCGCCTCCGTCGGAATTGCGAAATCGATGTAATCCGACAGCATCCGCTCGTCCCAGCGGGCGAACGCGGTTTTCGCATGAAAGTGACGCCACGCATCTTCCCTGCTCGGCCAGTGCGTGCGCCGGTTTTTAGTGGCGGCGGCAGGCGAAAGCCGCGTGTCGAGCCCGGTCCATTGCGATAAACGCAGGACACTGCTACGCCAGCCGGCGATCACCGGCGAATCCAGCATCACAACGCCTTTCACCCAATGCGGCCGCTTGAGCGCCGCCATCAATGAGAGATAACCGCCCAGCGAATGCCCGACCAGCCACACTTTCACCTCGGCTGGACGCCTCGCATCGATGTCTTCGAGCAGTTGATCCACCAGATGCGGCCAGTCGCGTGTCACCGGAAAACGCGGATCGTGACCAAAACGTTCGACCGCGCGAATTTCGTAATCGTCGGCGAGCTCGGCGAAGATCGTCCGATAGGTCGATGCGGGAAATCCGTTCGCATGCGAAAAATGCAGGATGTCTTTCAAGCGGCGTGTCCTCTCTTTTTACAACTCTATCTTTGTGACGCTCTTTCCAGCGTCTCATTTTTAATGGTGGATTCACCGTCCCATCCAGTAACGCGCGTGCGTCTGCCTGAAACGCTCGATAGACACCTCTGCCGACACTTCCATACGCGCCGCTCCGTCTTCGTCGCTGCGTGATAACTCGATATTTCGCAGGCGATATCGCTCGAAAACCGTCGGATGCGGATGGTTAAATCGGTTGCGGTAGCCTACCTGAAATACCGCGACGCGCGGCCTCACGGCGTCGAGGAAAGGCTCGGTAGACGAAGTCTTGCTGCCGTGATGCGGCACGATCAGTATGTCGGCCTGGAGCCAGGCGAGGTCAGGTTTCCTGAGTTGCAAAAGCTGACGTTCGACGTCGGCTTCAATGTCGGCGGCCAGCAGCGCCGAGCGTCCCGCCCCGCTCGTCACTTTCAGCACGCATGACGTGGCGTTCGGTTTTGTGGCGAAAGGTCCGGCCTGTGGCCACAGCACGTCGAACATCACGCCGTCCCATTGCCATCGCTGTCCCGCGACGCAGCGCAACAATGCGCTTCCATGATCCCGCGCCGCTTTCCACAATGGTTCGCGCGGTCGCAGCGACGCCAGGAATTGCCGTACCCGAATGCTCTCAAGCACTGCGGGCGCACCGCCCGAGTGATACGAATCCGAGTGGCTGATCATCAGCGTATCGAGGGTCGAAAGACCATGCGCAAATAGATACGGCACGACAAGCCGCTCGCCGGCGTGCGTGGATTCGGGGCCCGGACCCGCATCGAAGAGCAAGGTGTGATGCGTGGTTTCGATCACGATTGCAGACCCCTGGCCGATATCGAGCGCCGTCACGCGAAACCTGCCGTTCGGAGGCGCGTGCGAGACAGGAAGCGCGAGCGGCAACCACGTGAGCGGAGCGGCGAACCGCAGCGGCCAGCCGCGCGGAGCGAGCGCCCACAACACGCCGAATGCCGCTGCTACAAGCGCGAAACCATCTGGCTGCGGCAAACGCCAGAGCGTCCATGTGGGTCCAGACAGGTGGGCAAGCGCGTTGAACATTGGGACTAACAAGCTGTGCGCCGCGCGGTACGCAAATACGTCGAGCGGTGCGGGAAGCAAGACGGCCACAAGGACGGTCGGCGTAACAAGAAAGCTGATCCAGGGAATCGCGAACGCATTAGCAAGCGGCCCAAGCAGTGGGATCTGGAAAAACCAGTACGCGGTGAGTGGAGCGAGTCCGAGCGTGATGGCGTATTGCACGCGCGCACTCGATACAATCCCGCGGCCGATCCGCCGAGCCGTAGGTCCAAGGCACGCCAGCAAGCGAACGCGGACTCGCCGATCATGTCGCCGAGCCGGTCGCGAATGTGGCGGCGTGGCTGAGCGTTGCGTTCATCGCCTTGATCACTGGATTCGGCGGGTTCGTCCGGCGAACCGCCTTCATCTGCCTGAGGCGCCGCGAACTCCTCCGCGAATCCGACCGACGCCTGGCGCCCGCGCGATGCAATCGCGAACAGGATGGCGGCCACGGCACAGAACGATAACCAGAATCCCGCTGCCGTCACCGCCCATGGATCGGCAAGCAGCACCAACCCCAGCGCCCACGCAAGCACCAGCGAAGACGCGGGCCGGCGGCCGCTCAACACCGCGAGCGCGACGAAGCAGAGCATCCACATCGATCGTTGCGCGGGGACGTTGAATCCGGCGAGCACGGCATAGAAGGCTGCGAATACCGCCGCACCAGCTGCCGCCGCTTTTTGCGCCGATACGATCAGCGGCGCGGGCATCCCGCGCCAACGCAGGCGGCGCCATAACCCGCCACTCAATAACGCCGCGAGTCCCGCGACAAAACCAATATGCAGTCCGGAAATCGCGACCAGATGGCTGGTGCCGGTCGCGCGCAGCAAGGTCCAGTCAGCGTCGCTAACCATGTCCTGTGCGCCTGTTGCCAACGCTACGATAATTCCCCGATGCGGGGCGTCGTCTAGCGCCTTTAAAACCCGCTCGCGCAACCGCGAACGCCAACGATCGATCGTGAGCGCGAAACCATGCGCATCGGCAGGCAAACGCCGCGCCGCGCCCGGCATGGAAACGTAACCGATCGCGCGAATGTTGCGGGCGAGCAGCGCCACTTCAGCATCGCGGCCACGAAAATTGGCATTGCCATGCGGACGTTTTAATCGCGCGACCAGTGTCCATCGTTGACCGGCCCAAAGAGCGGGCGGCGGCGCCTCGGCAGGACCGCGTTTTGATCCGTCCAAGGTCAGCCAAGACAGTTGTACGACCCGAGGGAAGTTCGGCAAAGCGGCTTCATTCGATTCGACTTCAAACAAGAACCGTGTGCTGTCCGCGTCTTGCAATGGCAGTCCGCGCACGAATCCCGTCAACTCGATGTTGCGGTTCTCGAACGCAACGGGCAAGACGCGTTGCAATCGCGTCTCTGCGCGCCAGGCGGCGTAACCAAAGCCAATAATCAGTGCAGCCGCAATCATGAATACCGCCCGCCAACGTGGGACATAAACCGCGAGCGCGCAGGCAAGCGCGAGCAGGAGCAGAAGCCCCCACAAAACAAGAGCACCAGGCAACACAGCTTGCTGCTGCAAACACGCGATTCCCAGCGCAAAGCCAATCAAGATACCCCGCCCGCCCGCTCCTCAAGAACTCGACGCGAGCGCAGACGCATCGAAGGAAAGTGTCGCCCTTCAATGCCTGCAATCGAACGAATACGAAGAACTGATTATGCGGAGATAAGGCCGAGCCGCGGCAGTGCGGCGTGCGCGTTAGCCGTTGTGCCTAGAGAAAGCGTCTCTTCACCAATGCTGCGCAATTCTGCAAGCACTCGCGCGATGCCAGGCACCTGATCCGGCGCGTTGCGATGCTTGTAGAGCCATGAAGGCGCGATATCGGGCGCATCGGTTTCGAGCACGATCGCGTCCAGTGGCAGCTCTGCGGCGAGACGTCGAATCTGGCGAGCCCGCTCGAAGGTCAGGTTGCCGCCAAAACCGAGCCGCATGCCGTGCGCGAGAAACGCTTCGGCCTGCTGAAAACTGCCGTTGAAGGCGTGCGCGATACCGAGTTTGACGGAGAACACGCGTAAGCCCTTGAGCACTTTGTCCTGCGATTTGCGCACATGGCAGATCACCGGCAAATCAAATTCGCGTGCGAGCTTGAGCTGCTCGTAATAGAAGAAGGTCTGGCGCGCATCGTCGAGGCCGGGCACGAAATAGTCCAGCCCGATCTCGCCGATACCCACAAACCTCGGATCGTCCATGCTCGCGGCAATTTGCTCGCGCAGCACGCGCAGATCGTCGTCCTGCGCTCGTGGCGTGAACAACGGGTGAATGCCGAGCGCGTAAGCACCGCCCTCAATACGATGCGCAAGCTCGCGCACCCGGTCGAAATTCTGGCGCTTCACACCTGGAATCACGATCCGCGAGACGCCCTCTTTCAACGCCGATGCCGCGACATCATCGCGGTCGACATCGAATTCAGATGCATCGAGATGGCAATGCGTGTCGATCCACATGCAACGCCTCCAGCATTCCAGCGCTTATCCAGCTATTAAACAGGGACGACCGGCTCCTCGAACAACACACCGTCACGCAAACGCATGATGCGGTCGCAGCGCGCGGCGAGATCGGGGTCGTGCGTGACGATCACGAAGCTCGTTTCGAACGTCTGCGACAACTCCAGCATCAAATTGAACACCGTGTCCGCGGTGGCGCCGTCAAGGTTGCCGGTCGGCTCATCGGCGAGAACGCATGCCGGGCGCGTAACCAGCGCGCGTGCAATCGCCACACGTTGACGCTCGCCGCCCGACAATTCCCCTGGCCGATGTTTAGCCCGATGGCCAATCCCCACGCGATCGAGCACGGCCATGGCTTCCTTGCGCGCGTCCGTTTCGCTCATGCGGCGAATGCGCAGCGGCATGGCGACGTTATCGAGCGCGCTGAATTCCGCCAGCAAATGATGAAACTGATACACGAAACCGAGCGCACGATTACGCAGCTCGTTGCGTTCGCGTTCACGCAATGCAGTGAACGGCTTGCCGAGCAGCGAGACCTTGCCCGCGCTGGGTTCGTCGAGACCGCCGAGCACGTGCAGCAGCGTGCTTTTACCTGATCCCGAGGCGCCGACGATCGCCAGCTTCTCGCCGCGTCGGACCTGCAATTCTGCGTTGTCCAGCACTTGCACGTTGAAGCCGCCTTGCACGAACGTCTTCGAAATCGCCGTCGCCTCAAGCACGATGTTGCTGTTGTTATCACTCATAGCGCAGTGCCTCCGCCGGGCGAACCTTCGCGCCGCGCCAGCTCGGATAGAGCGTCGCGAGCGATGACAATACGAATGCGATAAGGCCGATCCGCGCGACGTCGGCGGGAACGAGTTCGGACGGCAATTCGCTGATGAAATACACCGACGGCGGCAGGAACTGCACGCCCAGAAGATGCTCGATCATGGGCACGAGCCACGGAATGCTCCACGCGATAAGGCACCCCAGCGTCACGCCGAGCGCCGTACCGATAAAGCCAATTGTCACGCCCTGGATCACGAAGATCTTCATGATCGAGCCGGGTTGCGCGCCAAGCGTGCGCAAGATGGCGATGTCCGCTTGTTTGTCGGTCACCGTCATCACCAGCGACGAGACGAGGTTGAACGCCGCCACCGCAATGATCAGCGTCAAAATGATGAACATCATGCGTTTTTCAATCTGAACGGCTGAGAACCAGGTCTTGTTCTGCTGCGTCCAGTCGCGGATATAGAGGTCGCCAGTCAGCGTTCGCGACAGTTGCCGCGCGACTTCCGGCGCGCGCTGCATGTCCTTCAGCTTCAGGCGCACGCCCGTTGGAGCCGGCAGCCGGAACAGCGCCTGGGCGTCGGCGATGGAAATCAGCGCCAGCGTGGAGTCGTATTCGTAGTGCCCCGACTCGAACACGCCGACCACGGTGAACTGCTTGAGCCGCGGCAGCATGCCCGCCGGCGTGATCGTGCCTTCGGGCGCGACCAGCGTGATCTTGTCGCCGGTGGTCACGCCCAGGTTGGTCGCCAGATCCGCGCCCAGCACAATGCCGAAGCTACCCGGCACGAGATCGGTGAGCGTGCCGCCCCGCATCTCCTTGCCGATATCCGAGACCTGCGGTTCCAGCGATGGCTCGACGCCGCGCAACGCCACGCCGCTGACCGCGCCTTGCCGCGTAAGCAGCGCCTGGGCGTCCACGTAGGGCGCCGCGCCGATCACTTCCGGATTCTTGCGCGCCTCCTGCGCGGTCAGCTGCCAGTTGGGCATGGACCCGGTCGGCGAAAATACTTCGACGTGCGCGAGCACCGACAACATGCGGTCGCGGACCTCTTTCTGGAACCCGTTCATTACCGAGAGCACCACGATCAGCGCCGCGACGCCAAGGGCGATACCCGCCATGGATACCAGCGCGATAAACGAGATGAAACCGTTGCCGGTGGTGCGTTTGCCGGCGCGGGTATAGCGCCAGCCGATCTGCCATTCGTAGGGAAGTTTCAAGCGATTCCTTTTCAGCGTTCTAACGTTCTTCGATCTTTACATCGCACAGGCGGCGCGGCTGTTTGTTTGTTTCAATCCACGCGCCCGTGAAGAGCGCGACCCATGACTTGCGCCATTGTCTAACCCGAGCCAGTCCGCCCGGGTGGCAATCACAACATCTTCTCAATCCTTACCGCATCGATCTGGCGCGAGCGGGACGCGCCGATCCGCACCGATCCGTCTGCGATCAAGCGCGAAGTTTGCCACACAATTCTTAGCCGAACCTTTAGCCGAACCTTTAGCCCGGACGACGCGACCGAGCGAAAAACCACGGCGTGAGCCGCCATGCTGGCCATTCGGCTGACTTCACACGCCGATCCCGCAGTTCATACTCGCCTGACTCACCCACGCGGCAATATCCCGTCAAAACTCAGCCCCTGCCGCCGCGATGGCTCATGATTGCAACTCTTTACGTATTACGCAAAACGTTATACGATAAACATAATGATCCTAACGTTCCGGTGCAAGGACACTCAAGCACTTTATGAAGGCGAAACACCGAAGCGGTTTCGGGCAATCGCCAATGTCGCAATCAGAAGACTCTCGGCGCTGGACTCTGCGGTGGAAATACGCGATCTGAAGTCGCCGCCCGGCAACCGGCTTGAGTCCCTTGCCGGTGAAAGACGGGGTCAGCTCAGCATCCGTATAAATGGCCAGTGGCGCGTTTGTTTCAAATGGACGACGAAGGGTCCTGTCGACGTCGAAATCATTGACTATCACTGAAAAAGGAAAGCACATGTCCAAGAACGGCATGCGTCCGGTTCATCCGGGCGAGATCTTGCGAGAAGACTATCTTGTTCCGCTCGAAATGAGCGTGAATGCTCTGGCGCTGGCGCTTAACGTGCCGGCTACGCGTATGCATGAAATCGTGAAGGAACGGCGCGGCATTACGGCCGACACCGCTTATCGCCTTGCACGCTATTTCGACTCCACGCCCGAGTTCTGGCTGAATCTCCAAGCCATGTATGACCTGAAAACATTGCCAACGCGTAGTGAAATCGATCGGAAGGTCGAGCCGCGCGAGTCGGTGCGCACGTGAAGCCGCACGCGACGCATCAAGCCGGGCATTTGCTGTTGCTCTGGCTTCATATGTCGTTGCACAGCCTTGAGGCAGAACCTTGGAAGAGGGGTTAGCGAATTTTGTTCGCGAGCGATGGAACCCATGCCGACGTGCAACAGGCGTATCTCTAACGCTCCGACGTCGCCCAGCTTTGACGCGCTCAAGGGTTCATTTTCGTATCCGGCAGCTGTCCGGGCGTTACGTAGAGCACACGACGCAAACGGCAAGCCCCCGGAAAAGGTCGGGACCTTTGCCCTACAATGCGCAGCATCATGCCCACGTCCAAGCTCCCAGATCTTCACCTTCTCTTGCCGTTCGCGCTGCCATCGGCTGCGGACGCCGCCACCGCGCTGCACAAGCTGGACCGCCCCGCGCTCGACCGGCTGCTGGCCCGCGCGACGCTCAATGAGCGCGTGGTCGGCGAGGATTTCCAGCGCACGCTGCCGCACGAGCGCTGGATTGCACGGCAGTTCGGCGTGGTGAACGAGACACCCGGACAAGCCGCCGACGAAGCGCCGCTCGCGCCCTATATGTTGCTTGCCGACGGTGGAACGCCAGGCGACACCATCTGGGCATGCGTCGAACCAGTGCACGTACGGATCGCGCGTGATCATCTAGTCCTGATCGACCCGGCAACGCTCGGAGTGGACGAGCACGAAGCCCGCACGTTATTCGATGTCGCCAAGCCGCTGATAGAAGACCTCGGACTGACCATTCAGGCGCCGCAGCCGGTACGCTGGTACGTCGCTGGACCGAATCTCGGCGCGCTGGCGGGGGCGTCGCCGTTGCGCGCGAGCGGGCGCAACATCGAAATCTGGTTGCCGCACGAAGCGGGCACGGGCGAACGCTCGCGTTCGTGGATGAAGCTTCAGAACGAAGTGCAGATGGCGTGGTTCGAGCATCCGCTTAACGAAGAACGTGAAGCGCGCGGCTTGCCCGCAATCAACTCCATCTGGTTGCATGCGCAAGGCGCGCTTCGCAGCGTGACGAGCCCGTTCGGGCAGGTGATGTCGAACGCGCCGGCCACGCGCGGCCTCGCACTGGTAGCCGATATCGCTCCGCAAGCGCCGCCGGCATCGTTCGGCGCTTTCATGGCTTCAACAACCAAGGCAACCGATGGCCGCACGCTGATCGAACTCGATCCGTTTTCCGCGCCGTTCATCGAACAGGACTGGGCGCGCTGGAACGATGCCCTCGGTACGCTGGAGCGCGACTGGTTTGCGCCCGCTTTGGCTGCATTGGAAAACGGAACGCTCGGCACGTTGCACCTCACGTTGTGCAGCGATACCGGCTCTGTTTCGCTGACCGTCACGCGCGGCGCGCTACGCAAATTCTGGCGGCGGCGTCCGATCGCGGCGCTGCTTATCGAATGAGTGACACACATAATGAAACAAGTAATCACCGGCCTGTCCGCATGACCCGAATCGTCACCCGCGCGCCCTCTCCCGTCGACGCTGCCGTCCTCATGCGGCATGGCGTTCATCCTGTCATCGCGCGTTTGTACGCGTCGCGTGGCGTGTGTTCGCCGGAAGAGATCGAGACCGAACTCAAGAAATTGCACGCGCCCGTCGGGCTGAAAGGTTGCGATGAAGCCGCCATCGTTCTCGCCGATGCGCTCGCCGCCAACCGTCGCATGCTGGTCGTCGCTGACTACGATTGCGACGGCGCCACCGCGTGCGCCGTCGCCGTGCGCGGCTTGCGGATGTTCGGCGCGCAGATCGATTACCTGGTGCCGAACCGGTTCGAATATGGCTATGGCCTGACGCCGGAGATTGTCGGGCTCGCTGCCAGCCGTGCGGGTGGGAAACCGGATCTGCTGATTACCGTCGATAACGGCATTGCCAGCGTGGATGGCGTTGAGGCCGCGAATGCGTTGGGTATCGATGTACTGGTGACCGATCACCATCTACCCGGCGACGATCTGCCGCCCGCGCGCGCGATCGTGAATCCCAACCAGCCAGGCTGTACGTTCGAAAGCAAGTGCATCGCGGGCGTGGGGGTGATTTTTTACGTGCTGCTCGCGTTGCGCGCCGAGTTGCGTCGTCGCAATGCTTTCACCACTGACTTTCCTGAACCGCGTCTGGACGGCCTGCTCGATCTGGTCGCGCTCGGCACCGTCGCCGACGTCGTGAAGCTCGATCCGAACAACCGCATCCTGGTCGCGCAGGGCCTGAAGCGCATTCGCGCGGGACGCATGCAACCGGGCATCGCGGCGCTGTTTCGCGCAGCTGCACGCGACGCGCGCGCCGCGTCGGGCTTCGATCTCGGTTTTGCGCTGGGGCCGCGGCTGAATGCGGCGGGACGCTTATCGGATATGTCGCTCGGAATCGAATGCCTGATCACCGATGACATCGGCCGTGCATGGGAACTGGCGCAGCAACTGGATTCGATCAATCGCGAGCGGCGCGAGATTGAAGCCGGCATGCAGGAACAGGCGCTCGAAGAGTTGGCGAGTATCGATCCGGCAGACTCCGCCACGTTGACGTTGTTCAATCCGGCGTGGCATCAGGGTGTGATCGGGATTGTCGCGGGTCGGCTGAAGGAGAAGTTTCACCGGCCATCGTTCACGTTTGCTCACGCCGATGGCAGCGGGGTCTTATCGAAGGGATCGGGGCGCTCGATTCCGGGATTCCATCTGCGCGATGCCGTCGATCTGATTTCCAAGCGCGAACCCGGAATGATCGTGAAATTCGGTGGCCACGCGATGGCCGCGGGGATGACCATTGTTACCGCCGATATTCCCCGCTTTACCGCGGCGTTCGAAACCGTCGGGCGGGAGTGGTTGACGTCGGACGCGTTGTCACGCGTGGTTGAAACCGATGGCGAACTCGAGGACGCTTATTTCACGCCGCAGTTTGTCGAGTTGATCGATGGCGCGGTGTGGGGGCAAGGTTTTCCGGCGCCGGTGTTTTCCGGGGAGTTCGAAGTGGCGTCCCAGGCGCTGGTCAAGGACAAGCATCTGAAGCTGCAATTGCGGCGCGGGCAGCAACGATTCAACGCCATCTGGTTTAATCACACGGATACGCTGCCAGCGCGCACCGTCGTGGCGTACCGGCTGGTTTCCGATACCTGGAACGGGGTCGCGCGGGTGCAGATGATCGTCGAGCACGCTGTTGGGTGAAGAAACGCCGGACTAGTCAACGCGCTCGCCCCTAACCACGCGCCAATACGCCGCGCCCGCTAAGTTATAATTTCCCTCTTAGCCAAAAAACCTGAAAACGATCAAATGGAAGCGGAACGTCTAAACGCAATCGAGAACCTCCTCGCCGACCTGCGCCGTCGCGCTGGCGAGCTCCGGGGGTATCTTTGACTACGACGACAAGGCCTTGCGTCTTGAAGAAGTCAACCGGGTACTAGAAGACCCGAACGTCTGGAACGACTCGAAAAACGCCCAAGCCCTGGGCCGCGAGAAAAAGCTGCTGGACAACGTCGTCACGACCATCACGGACCTCGATAACGATCTTCGCGACACGCAAGATCTCTTCGACATGGGCCGCGAGGAAAACGACGAAGACACGCTCGTCTCATGCGAAGCAGACGCGGCGGCGCTCGAAAAACGCGTTGAAGACATGGAGTTCCGCCGGATGTTCTCGAACCCGGCCGACCCGAACAACTGCTTCATCGATATCCAGGCCGGCGCCGGCGGCACGGAAGCGTGCGACTGGGCAGCCATGCTGATGCGCCAGTACCTTCGCTACTGCGAACGCAAAGGCTTCAAGACCGAAGTTCTCGAAGAATCCGACGGCGACGTCGCCGGCATCAAGAGCGCGACCATCAAGGTGGAAGGCGAATACGCCTACGGTTTCCTGCGCACCGAAACAGGCGTTCACCGCCTCGTGCGCAAATCGCCCTTCGATTCGTCCGGCGGACGCCATACGTCGTTTTCATCGATCTTCGTGTATCCGGAAGTCGATGATTCCATCGAAATCGATATCAATCCGGCCGACATTCGCACTGACACGTATCGCGCGTCCGGCGCGGGCGGACAGCACATCAACAAGACCGATTCGGCTGTGCGACTGACGCACGCGCCAACCGGGATTGTCGTGCAGTGCCAGAACGACCGCTCGCAGCACAGGAACCGCGCCGAAGCCATGCAGATGCTGAAAGCGAAGCTGTACGAGTTCGAAATGCGCAAGCGTCAGGTTGAGAAAGACAACCTGGAAAACAGCAAGACCGACGTGGGCTGGGGTCATCAGATCCGTTCGTACGTGCTCGACAACAGCCGCATCAAGGATCTGCGCACGAACGTGGAAATCAGCAACACGAAGGCCGTGCTGGATGGCGACCTGGACGACTTCATCGGCGCCAGTCTCAAACAGGGCGTGTAAGCAGACGCGAGCGAACGGCAAGCAAACGGCTCGGCTTTGGCAACAAGCGAGCCACGCCAACCGTCTCGCTTCGTTCGCTTCGTTCGCGGCAATTCATTTCAGTAATGTATTGCAGCATTGCATGGCTAAAAATTAGCGACCCTCCGTGAAGCCTGTGCTTCGACACTCAAGACGCAGCAGCAGGCCCAAGACCCAAGCCGCATTCATCGCATTCAAAGCCAAACACATCATGACCGAACCGACTCAGCCGGACGTCGCTCCCGAACCGGAAGAAAACCAGATCCTCGCCGAGCGTCGCGACAAACTCCGTGCGCTGCGCGAGCAAGGAATTGCGTATCCGAACGATTTCCGGCCGACGCACCAAGCCGCCGCGCTGCAATCCGATTACGCCGATAAAGACAAGGAAACGCTCGAAGCCGAGCCGCTGCAAGTCGCGGTCGCGGGCCGGATGATGTTGAAACGCGTGATGGGCAAAGCGAGTTTTGCGACGGTGCAAGACGGCAGTGGCCAGATCCAGTTCTTCATCACGCCCGCCGACGTCGGCCAGGAAGTCTACGACGCGTTCAAGAAGTGGGACCTGGGCGACATCATCGCGACAAAGGGTGTCTTGTTCCGCACGAACAAGGGCGAACTGTCCGTTCGATGCACGGAACTGCGCCTGCTGACCAAAGCGCTGCGCCCCCTCCCCGATAAATTCCATGGCTTGGCCGATCAGGAAATGCGTTATCGGCAGCGTTATGTCGACCTGATCGTGACGCCGGAAACGCGCCAGACGTTTATTGCGCGCACGAAGGCGTTTGCATCGATCCGCAGTTTCATGGCGAAGGCGGATTTCATGGAAGTGGAAACGCCGATGCTGCATCCGATTCCCGGCGGCGCTGCGGCGAAGCCGTTCGTCACGCATCACAACGCGCTCGACATGCAGATGTTCCTGCGTATTGCGCCGGAACTGTATTTGAAGCGACTGGTGGTCGGCGGCTTCGAACGCGTGTTCGAAATCAACCGCAATTTCCGTAACGAAGGCGTGTCGCCGCGACACAACCCCGAGTTCACGATGATGGAGTTCTACGCCGCGTACACTGATTACACGTGGATGATGGACTTCACCGAAGCGTTGATCCGTCAGGCGGCCGTCGATGCGCGCGGCAATGCGAACATTGTGTATCAGGGGCGTGAACTGGATTTGTCGAAGCCATTCCATCGGCTGACGATCTGCGAAGCGATCCAGAAATACGCGCTGCAATACACGGACGAACAACTCGCCGATATCGCGTTCCTGCGCGTTGAGTTGAAGAAGTTCGGTGTCGATGCATCGCAGCCGCAGTTCCTGAACGCGGGCGTTGGTTCGTTGCAACTTGCGTTGTTCGAAGAAACGGCTGAGTCGCAATTGTGGGAGCCGACGTTTATTGTCGACTATCCGCTGGAAGTCTCGCCGTTGGCGCGGGCATCGGATACGGCTCCAGGCATCACGGAACGCTTCGAGCTGTTCATCGTGGGACGCGAAATCGCGAACGGTTTCTCGGAGTTGAACGATCCGGAAGACCAGGCCGCGCGCTTCCAGAAACAAGTCGACCAGAAAGATGCCGGTGACGAAGAAGCCATGTTCTACGACGCTGACTACATTCGCGCGCTGGAACACGGCATGCCGCCGACCGGTGGCTGTGGCATTGGTATCGACCGGCTGGTCATGCTGCTGACCGATAGCCCGAGTATCCGCGACGTGATCCTCTTCCCGCATCTGCGTCGCGAAGACTGAGCGCATGCGGTTAAGGGAAGTTTGTAAAAAAGGCGCGAAAGCGCCTTTTTTACGTCCTTAAGAAACGCTGAGTTTGTAACTTTCGGTAAAAGCCGCCGGCCAAGGCTACCGCTCGACGCGGGTCTTATCTGGAAAACCCTTACGAAACAAGGCGGCCCGGTTGATGTTCAAGCCGGTGCGGTTCTTGCATCGAATGGATGCCTGGAAACGTTACAAATTGACAAACCTTACGCTTCCGATTGTTTGACACTGTTCCTGTGAACAAAATCACGTCACGAGCAATGTCAGACCCGTAACGCCACACTCTGCCTAGAGACGGAGGTCCAAAAATGGATAACAGCACCAACAACATGACCACATCGAACTCACCGAATCCTGACGCGCCACGCCAGCGCAAGATCCATCCGCTCGTGGCTACCGCAGCCGGCGCGGTGATCATTGCCAGTCTCGCCGCTACGGCCGCGGTCACCGGTCTGTTCCCGAAAGCGTCGAGTACATCGTCGACCAACGATCAGACCCAGGCGGCGCAAGTTGCCATGCAACCGGCCGCGCAACCCGCTGGACCGACCGCTGCCCAGCAACAGCAGGCGCAGCAGGAGCAGCTTGCTCAACAGCAAGCCGAGCAGCGCGCAGCAGCCCAGGCTGCTCAGCAGGCCCAACAGCAGCAACAGCCGGCGCCCCAAGTGGCTCAGCAGCCCGTACCCGTGCAGCAGCCCAACTACGCGCAACAAGCCCCCGCTCAGCCGGCTTATTGCTCGAGCTGCGGCACGGTGGAAGCAATCTCGGCCGTACGGCATGAAGGGCAGGGAACCGGCATTGGTGCGGTTGGCGGCGCGGTGGCGGGTGGTCTTATCGGTAATCAGTTTGGACGTGGGGGTGGTCGCACCGGCATGACGATTCTCGGCGCGCTCGGGGGCGGTCTCGGCGGCAATGCGGTCGAAAAACATCTGCGCAGCAGCACCGACTATTCGGTACGCGTGCATATGGAAAGCGGCAAGACGCGTTACTTCACGTATCACCAGGCGCCGCCGTTTAACCAAGGTCAGCGCGTGCGGATCGAAAACGGTACGCTGGTCGCAGGCTAAGTTGTAAGCCGCGTTCAAGCGCACGCATAAAAGCAAAACGGCGATTCCTGTGGAATCGCCGTTTTGCTTTATCTGTCACGTATTTCAATAATCCGCGTCTTCAATCCACGCCGCCTGGATCGCTTCGAGAATTTTCTCGTTGGAACGCTCAGGGTCGTCGTCGAATCCGGGCAGCTCCGTCACCCAGCGATGCAAATCCGTAAATCGCACGAATTGCGGATCGACGTTCTGATGCGCGTCGGTCAGTGCCATCGCGATATCCTGCGTGTCTGTCCACTTCATAGCGAGCGCTCCTGTCTCAATGGTCGCTGATTTAAGTTCAGTGATTCTCTTTGGCGTGATTGATGGTGTAGCGTGGGAGCTCGACAACCAGATCCTCGTCTGCGGGCACCATCGCCTGACATGATAACCGCGACGTCGGCTCAAGTCCCCAGGCCTTATCGAGCAAATCGTCCTCGTCTTCTTCCGATGGCACAAGCGCGTTAAAACCCTCGCGAATGATCACGTGACACGTCGTGCATGCGCACGATTTTTCGCACGCATGTTCAATCTCGATGCCGTTGTCCAACAAGTTGTCGCAGATGCTCTTCGACGTATCCGCGTCGATCAGCGCACCGTCAGGACACAATTCCACATGGGGTAACACTACGATCTGAGGCATGAATTTCTTTCCGTTCTTTATACGTGAGAGGCTCGGCGCGTCCGTGGCAAGCCGTCAGACTTCATCGAGCCTGCGGCCGGCAAGCGCGCGGCGAATGCTTTTGTTCATGCGGCGGGCGGCGAATTCATCGGTGGCGGCGGCAAGCTCTTTCGTCGCTGTTTCGATTGCATCGACGCTGTCGCCGCCCGTGACTGCCGCGAGCTTCACGATCAGCGCGTCGATGTTGACCCGCTCCGCTTCGTCCAGCAGTTCACCGTCCACGCCGAGCGCGGCCTGCGACGCTTCCACCAGCCGTTGTGCGTCGACCTGCGCCTCGCGCAACGCGCGCGCGCGCATATCGACTTCGGCGGTCGTGAAGCTTTCTTCCAGCATGCGCGCGACGTCGTCATCGGCAAGACCGTAGGATGGCTTCACCACCACCGACGCCTCGACGCCCGACAACTGCTCACGTGCAAACACCGACAACAACCCGTCCGCGTCCACCTGGTACGTCACGCGAATGCGCGCAGCGCCGGCGGCCATCGCGGGAATGCCACGCAATTCGAAACGCGCGAGCGAACGGCAGTCCGAGACCAGCTCACGCTCGCCTTGCACGACGTGGATTGCCATCGCCGTTTGACCGTCTTTGAAGGTCGTGAAATCCTGTGCACGCGCAACCGGAATGGTCGAGTTGCGCGGAATGATCTTCTCGGTCAATCCGCCCATGGTCTCAACGCCGAGCGACAGCGGGATGACATCGAGCAGCAGCCAGTCGTCGCCTTCACCGCGCCGATTGCCAGCCAGCAAATCCGCCTGGATCGCAGCACCGAGCGCGACGACCTGATCCGGATCGAGATTCGTCAACGGCGGCTGGCCGAAGTACGTTTCCACCGCGCGACGGATCACCGGCATGCGGGTCGCGCCGCCAACGAGCACTACGCCCTTGATCTCGGCGGGCGCCACTTTGGCGTCACGCAGAGCCTTGCGTGTGGGCGTCAAGGTTCGAGCAACCAGCGCCTCAGTCAGCGCGGCAAAGTCGGCTTCGGTGATCGTGAAATTGATTTCTCGATCATCGGACAACGTTGCCTGAATGGTTGCCTCAGACGCCTCCGAGAGCGCTTCCTTAGCCGTTCGCACGCGGTCGAGCAGCAGGCGTACGTCTTCCGGCGTAGCGGGCGTCAGCTTGGATTTCACCAGCACGTGCCGATACAGCACCGCATCGAAATCGTCGCCGCCGAGCGCTGAATCGCCGCCCGCCGCGAGTACTTCGAATACGCCTTTGGTGAGCTTGAGAATCGAAAGATCGAAGGTCCCGCCGCCCAGGTCATACACGGCGTATAAACCTTCCGAGGCGTTGTCCAGCCCGTAAGCAATCGCGGCGGCGGTCGGTTCGTTCAACAGGCGCAGCACGTTCAAACCGGCGAGTTTCGCGGCGTCTTTCGTGGCTTGCCGCTGGGCTTCATCGAAGTAAGCGGGAACCGTGATCACCGCGCCGACCAGTTCGTCAGCGAGCGTGTCTTCCGCGCGGTATCGCAGCGTGGCCAAGATTTCCGCCGATACTTCCACTGGACTCTTCACGCCATCGACGGTGCGAATCTGCACCATGCCCGGCGCATCGACGAAATCGTACGGCGCGTTTTCCGCCCCTTCCACTTCGCTCTTGCCGCGGCCCATGAACCGCTTCACCGACACAATCGTATTGCGCGGATCGAGCGCCGCTTCTTCCTTCGCCACGCGGCCGATACGCCGGCCGCCCTTCTCCAGATACCGGACCACCGACGGCAACAGGTAATGGCCGTCTTCGTCGGGCAGCACTTCGGCCACGCTGTTGCGCACGGCGGCAACCAGCGAATTGGTCGTACCAAGGTCGATGCCCACGGCTACCCGCCGCTGATGCGGCGCCGGAGCCATGCCGGGTTCTGAAATTTGCAGTAAAGCCATCGTTGATCTATTGGGGGTTGGTGACGTCTGTTTTGTCTGGAATGCAGCGCCTGGGCGCACTCAGTCGAGCTTCTCGATCTGCACGCCGATCTCGCTCGCCACGCGTTCGATAAACATCAGCTGGCGCACGGCTTCGCTCGCAGCCTGATCCGAGTGGCTATCGATCAGCGCCGCCAGTTTTTCAAAGCGGATGCGTTCCTGATCGCGCAGTTCATGAAGCAACGCTTCGAGCGCGCCAAGATTTTTGGCGCCGGCCGCGTCTTCTATATTTTCGCGCCATTCCATTTGCTGCATCAGGAAGGCGGGTTCCATTGCGGTGTTGTTCTCTGCATCGGCCTGCACGCCGCGCAATGACAACATATACGTTGCCCGTTTCAGCGGATCGCGCAGCGTCTGGTACGCCTCGTTTGCCCGCGTGGCCCACTGCATGGCGACCCGCTTTTGCGCGTCGCCAGCGGCCGCGAAACGATCGGGATGGACCTGTGCCTGCACCGTGCGGTACGCGTCATCGAGCTTGTTTGCATCGATAGCGTAGGTCGGCGGGAGGTCGAACAGATCGAAGTGACTGTCGTTGAGCGTTGCCATGGTGGAAGAATGAGCAGGAACAAGAAACGTTGAAAACTGGCGGTGCTAAAGAAAAAGGCGGCACGCGCCGCCTCTTTGCTGTTCTTTTGCGAAGCTATACGCGAAACGATTCGCCGCAACCGCACTCGTCTTTCACGTTCGGGTTATTGAACTTGAAACCTTCGTTCAGCCCCTCGCGCGCGAAATCCAGCTCGGTCCCGTCGATATAAGCCAGACTCTTAGGATCGACAATGATCTTCACGCCGGCCGACTCGAACACCTTGTCTTCCGGTGCGAGCTCGTCCACATATTCGAGCTTGTAAGCGAGGCCCGAGCAGCCGGTCGTGCGCACGCCAACGCGCAGGCCAACGCCCTTGCCGCGTCGAACCAGATACTTCTGCACGTGCTGTGCTGCTTTGTCCGTCATCGTGATTGCCATAGTCTCTCTTCAGCAGCCGCTAGTCCGGAGTCAGTCGTTTCTCCGGTCGCAAACTGCAGCCTTGCTTTGAATCGAAAACCAGAACGCTCGATCAACAACATACTGGAGCGCCCTTCCCGAATAGTGCGATCTTGCCGAAGCCCGCGTTTAAGTCGCTTAAGCCGCGTGTTGCTTGGACTCAACCGGAGCAGCTTCCGCCGTGCTCGCACCATGACGTTGCTTGTAATCAGCAACGGCGGCCTTGATTGCGTCTTCAGCCAGGATCGAACAGTGAATCTTCACCGGCGGCAAAGCCAGTTCTTCAGCAATGTGCGTATTCTTGATCGTCAGCGCCTGATCCAGCGTCTTGCCCTTCACCCACTCGGTCACGAGCGAGCTGGATGCAATGGCCGAACCGCAGCCGTACGTCTTGAACTTCGCGTCTTCGATCACGCCATCCGCGCCCACGCGGATCTGCAGCTTCATCACGTCGCCGCATGCCGGTGCGCCGACCATGCCGGTGCCGACGGTGTCGTCGTCCTTGCCGAACGAGCCGACATTGCGCGGGTTTTCGTAGTGGTCCAGAACCTTGTCGCTATAAGCCATGATCAACTCCTTGAATTTCGTATGCGTGTGCGTTCTAACATGAGCGCAAATGAGCCGCCGTCAAAAGCGGCCAGACAAGCGCTTAGTGCGCAGCCCACTGGATCGACGAAATGTCGATGCCGTCTTTATGCATTTCCCACAGCGGCGACAGATCGCGCAATTTCTGAATCTTGCTCTTGAGCAAGTTAATCACGTAATCCACGTCCTGCTCGGTCGTGAAGCGGCCAACCGTGAAACGGATCGAGCTGTGCGCGAGTTCGTCATTACGGCCGAGCGCCCGCAGCACATACGACGGCTCCAGCGAAGCCGATGTACAAGCCGAACCCGACGACACCGCCACGTCCTTCACCGCCATGATCAGCGACTCGCCTTCGACAAAGTTGAAACTGATGTTGAGGTTATGCGGCACACGCGTGTCCATGTCGCCGTTCACATAAACCTCTTCCATCTCCTTCAAGCCGTTCAGCAAGCGATCGCGCAACATCCGGACGCGCTCGTTTTCGACAGCCATTTCTTCACGCGCGATCCGGAAAGCCTCACCCATGCCGACGATCTGATGCGTCGCCAGCGTGCCCGAACGCATGCCGCGCTCGTGACCGCCGCCGTGCATTTGCGCTTCAATGCGAATGCGCGGCTTGCGACGCACGAACAACGCGCCGATACCCTTCGGACCGTACGTCTTGTGCGCCGAAAACGACATCAGGTCGACCTTCTGCTTTTGCAGGTCGATCTCGATCTTGCCGGTCGCTTGCGCTGCATCGACATGAAAAACGATGCCCTTCGCACGCGTGATTTCGCCGATCGCAGCGATGTCCTGGATCACGCCAATTTCGTTGTTCACGCTCATCACGGAAACCAGGATGGTGTCCGGGCGGATAGCAGCCTGGAACTTGTCCAGGTCGAGCAAACCGTCGTCCTTCACATCGAGGTACGTGACTTCAAAACCTTCGCGTTCAAGTTCACGGCAGGTATCGAGCACGGCCTTGTGCTCGGTCTTCACCGTGATAATGTGCTTGCCCTTGCTCTTATAGAAATGCGCCGCGCCCTTGATGGCGAGGTTGTCCGATTCGGTGGCGCCCGACGTCCAGATGATCTCGCGCGGATCGCAGTTGACGAGCTTCGCGACGTTCTCACGCGCTTCCTCGACGGCCCGCTCCGCATCCCAGCCGTATTGGTGGCTACGCGATGCCGGATTGCCGAATTGCTCGCGCAAATACGGAATCATCTTGTCCACCACGCGCGGATCGACCGGGGTCGTTGCGCTGTAGTCCATGTAAATGGGCAGGTGGGGAATGGCGTTATTCATCTGTTGCTCCGGGGATTTAACTCAATTGGCTCGTTCAAGGCGAGACGGCCGCGTTATTGACTAGACACTCAATAAAGCGGCAGCCGTCAGCCGGCCAGGTTGAAAACGGAATTTGGTCCTTTTGGCGCTACGCGCACTGGCTCGACGCCCGCCGATTCGGTGCGCCGGTCGCGCAATACTGCTGGCGATCCTTCGCGTGCGCGCTGCTGGTCGACGAGATCTTTCAGCGAGACCGAGTCGAGATACTCGACCATCTTCTGATTGAGCGTGGACCAGAGTTCGTGGGTCATGCAGTGGCCGTCGTGCTGCTTCGTACCTTCGCAGGCACCCTTGCCGCCGCATTGCGTTGCGTCGATAGGCTCGTCCACCGCAATAATGATGTCCGCGACCGTGACGTTCTCGGCACGGCGGGCAAGATTGTAGCCACCGCCCGGACCGCGCACTGATTCGACAATCTCGTGCCGGCGCAACTTGCCGAACAACTGTTCGAGATAGGACAGCGAGATATGCTGGCGCTGGCTGATTCCTGCCAGCGTCACCGGGCCCTGCTCCTGGCGTAAAGCCAGGTCGATCATCGCCGTGACGGCGAAACGGCCTTTCGTGGTGAGTCTCATAATTTGTAAGCTACCGGGGGCTACCGCTAATACTGGATGATTTTGGTCAAGTATAAATAGCCTACGGATTTAGTCAAGTATCTGCAGCCATTTTCTTAGGAATTTGCTGAGAACATTGTGCTGGATGAAACTCGCTTTCGACCGCGCTGTTCGACTCGATCGTTCACGCTACCAATTGCGTGCGAAGCGCTCTCAGCAAGCCTTCGCACGCATCCTCGCACTGATCGAGCACGCGTTCGAAACCTTCTTCGCCGCCGAAGTACGGGTCGACAACGACCCGTGTGTCATCACGCGTCGCGAATTCCATCAGCAGGCGGATCTTGTCGCGATACTCCGGCGGGCACGCTTTGGTCAGCGCGGCGGCGTTGGCATCGTCCATCGCGATCAGCAGATCGAATCGTGCGAAATCTTCGTGGCTGACTTGCCGGCCACGCAGCGGCGACAAGTCGTAGCCACGTTTCCTGGCCGCGCGCTGCGCTCGCTCGTCGGGCGGCTGGCCG
This sequence comes from Caballeronia eucalypticola, assembly GCF_047608185.1. Classification (NCBI taxonomy): domain Bacteria; kingdom Pseudomonadati; phylum Pseudomonadota; class Betaproteobacteria; order Burkholderiales; family Burkholderiaceae; genus Caballeronia; species Caballeronia eucalypticola. Next base: position 322,861 of record NZ_JBLKRU010000002.1, on the reverse strand, counting down.
ATATGCCAATCGCCGGTCCCTGCGGAATCCACCACGATCTTGTCAGACAGCCTGGCCTTGCCCACCTGATGCAGCATCACCGCTTCGGCACTCGGCGAACGGCAGATGTTGCCCAAGCACACGAAACAGACGGCGACAGTGTTCATCAGATCCCAGCATTGATTTAGCTATGGTTTGGCTCGGCCGCGAACCTGAAATTGACTCGCGGCATGCTTGCGGCGCCTCAACCAGACGAGGCCACGAAGAACAGCTCCGAATTATACAAAGGACGGCGTTTGTGCGCCCGAGCGGCCTCGCTGCCCGCGTGGTGGCTGTGACTTCTACCTAATCGCGCTTGCTTAGAACGTCTGCGAAACAGCCGTAGCCGATGTCGCATTAGCCGGTCGATATGCATTGCTGGCGCTATCGGAGTCGACAAGTCCAAGCGAAATTGCACGAGCAAATTCGGCGCTGACGCTGGCGGCACTTTGCGGATGGGGCGCTGCCCCAGAAACCGGGTGGATCGCGTGACAGTAGCCGGCGAGTGCGAGCGGCACGAGCATCGTGATGGGCCAGTAGGTCGATATTGTCTTTTTCATTTTCAAACCCCTTCTCAGGTCCAGTGGGCTGACGGGCCCACTTCCGGACATTTGTAATTTTAAGGGTTTCTCCTAAGTCGATAAAGATGCCCCCGGACAAAGCATTGTTGCAGTCCTGTCAACAGCGTGTGCCGCATCCGCGTTGTGTCTGCTGGTCTGCGAGTAATTCCTGCCACTTTCAGTCTGTAACCGCGGAGATAAAACTTTACAAACTTCTTGCGACATCCGCTCCGCGAAACTGTCAGATACGGTAATCAGTTTAAGGAATGCCTTTCCAGCTCATGATGAAACTCACAATTACAAGCCTGATCCTCGCTTCGTCCGCGCTGGTAGCAGGCTGCGCCGTTTATCCGGACGGCACTCCCGCGTACGCGACTGACGGCGGCTATTCCGCCTATCCCCCGGCGGCCTATCCCCCGGGCTACTCCGGCTATCCCCCAGGCTATGAAGCCGGTTACGGCTATGGCGGACCGGTAGTTCAGTCGGGCGTGATCATCGGCGGTGGCGACGCCTATTACGGCGGCCCGGGCCCTCGCTATTGGAACGACGGTCCGGGTTATCGGCGCCCGCCGCCACAGGGCGGCTGGGGTGACCGGGGCGGCGGCAATCGCGGAAATCGCGGCGACCAGGGAAACCATGGAGGCGGAGACCGGGGTGGTCATGGCGGACCGCAAGCCGGTGGCCCTCAAGGCGGCAGGCCGCCACAACAGGCAGGCAACCCCGGCAGGCCGCCGGCGCCAGCACCCGCACCGCAGGCGCAGCAGTCGCGCGGGTCGGTGCCTTATATCGGCAAATCTAATTGGGGCAAAGGGTCAGCACAACAACCTGAGCATAACCACTAGCCCCTACCCGCTCGCTTGCAGTGACGCCACCCGAACGCCTTCAAGGTTTCGGGGGTTTTATTGTCTGCAGAAAATCTGCATTGCCGCGCCGACCATTCCGCAGAGCCTTTCGCACTTTTCACAATACGAGATACAATCATTATTCCGCTGTTTGACGTATCAACTGATTTTCTCCATGAGCGATACAAACCCGGAATCCAGAACGTCCATACAGGTGATCGAGCGCATGATGCGCTTGCTCGACGCGCTCGCCGCGCACACCGATCCCGTCAGCCTGAAAGAACTCTCGCAGAGCACGTCGCTGCATCCATCCACCGCGCATCGCATCCTGAACGACATGGTGACGTGCCGTCTGGTGGACCGGTCGGACCCCGGCACGTATCGGCTCGGCATGCGTCTGCTCGAACTCGGCAATCTGGTCAAAGCGCGGCTTTCGGTGCGTGAAGCCGCCATGCCGCCCATGCGTGAACTGCATCGGCAGACAGGCCAGACGGTCAACCTCTCTGTGCGCCAGGGCGATGAAATCGTCTATATAGAACGCGCTTATTCTGAGCGATCCGGCATGCAGGTCGTACGCGCGATCGGCGGCCGTGCGCCGCTGCATCTGACGTCGGTGGGCAAACTCTTTCTCGCCGCCGACGAATCCGCCCGCGTCCGCGCGTATGCCACGCGAACCGGCCTCTCTGGCCACACGCAGAACAGCATTACGGATATCGGCAAGCTCGAACGTGAATTGTCATTCGTGCGCAGCCAGGCATGCGCCCGCGATAACGAGGAACTGGAGCTGGGAGTTCGCTGCATCGCTGCCGGGATCTATGACGACACCGGACGGCTCGTCGCCGGGCTCTCGCTGTCGGCACCCGCCGACCGGCTGCAAGACGCCTGGTTGAATCAACTGAGCGGCACTGCGCTGGAGATATCGCGCTCGCTTGGTTATCGTCCGGAAGCTAGCGCAGATTCGCAGCAGCGCTGACATTCTCCGCGTGAGTCCTAAGGATTCGCAGCGCTCGTAATGCGATAAAAAAAACCGGCCTTATCGTTTGATAAGGCCGGTTTCTTATTGTTGAGACTGAAACACGATACTCAACTGCTTCAGGTACCGCCGCCGCCCGCATCAGCGCTAGTAATATGCGGCTCGCCCGCACCAGCAGTTTCGCTCTCAAGAAAACCGCGCAAACGGCCGGCATCGGCGAAACGCGAATACTTGCCTGACGAATCGAGCAGCACCATCACGACCGGACGGCCATGAATGGTCGTCTGCATCACCATGCATTCGCCTGCTTCGTTAATGAAACCGGTCTTCTGCAAGCCAATATCCCAGCTCGGATTACGAATCAGCGCATTCGTGCTGTTGTAGGCAATATTGCGCTTGCCGGTAAACACGTCGTAGCTGCGATCCGTCGAGAACCGGCGAATCAGCGGATATTGATACGCCGCGTTCACCATTTTCACTAGATCGCGGGCGCTCGATACATTCTGACTCGTCAACCCGGTCGAGTTTTCGAAGTGCGTGTCGGTCATGCCAAGCATCTTCGCTTTGGCGTTCATTGCAGCGATAAACCCAGGACGCCCATTCGGGTAATAACGCGACAACGCCGCAGCCGCGCGATTTTCCGATGCCATCAGCGCGATATGCAGCATGTCTTCGCGGTTGAGTTCAGAGCCGACCGAAAGACGCGAACCCGTGAATTTCTCGTAATCACGATCTTCGTCGGTGACCGTGATGTCTTCGGTCAATGGCGCTTTCGAGTCGAGCACGACCATGGCCGTCATCAGCTTCGTGATTGAAGCGATAGGCACCACGGCGCGCGAGTTTTTATCGAAGAGGGTTTCTGCTGTGTTCTGGTCCACCACGTACGCAACGCTCGAGCGCAACGCGAGGCTGTCTGGCGTCTCATGCAGTCCGAACGCCTGGCCGACGGTCGGCGGCCGCGGCTGGAACGCCACTGATCGTACAGCGGCACGGCGGCCGCGCGCGTCCATCCGGTAACTCACACGATGCCGGCGCGTGGCGCGCGGCGTCTCGTCGTCCTGAACCGCGGCGACTTGAGCGACCTTCGCGCCCTTGGCGGCGCGTGCGGCAACTTTCGATGACTTGACGGATTTAGCTTGCGGCGCAGCAACTGCGCCCTTGGCCAGCTTCTTGGTGGATTTTGAGGTTGTCGTCTTGGCAAAAGCGTCGACCGGTGCGGCCGCGAAAGACGTCGCGAGCGCCACCGACACGGCAACCGACAGCGCAGTGCGGACTGCAACGCCGTGGATCACCCTGAGCGACGAAAACATTTCGGTTTTCATTAGTGTTCTGTTCTGGACCGGCGGGAGAGTGTCGCCAGTGTAGTAAAGCTTCGAAAAATTAGCAATATTAAGCACTTATCCGCGCTACTTAAACCGGTTTGTAAGACGCGATTTATTGGAGCGAACAAATTCTGAGTTCCGATCGTAAAAAATCATCGCCCATGGTGCAATCGTTTTAACTGCCACACTTCGATGTCAAACTTAGCTATCAGCCTCTTATCGGCAATAGTCGGTAAAACTTGAGGAAGAACTTTTGATCCCGCCCTCAAGGCAAAAAATTTCACTAATGGTGTGGACGGCGACAGAAAAACGAAGCTTTTCGGCAAGCCATGCCGAATCTCAACCGGCATTTCGACTGGTATCGACAGTTTTTGTTCAACAAACTTTGACGAAAACAGGCGATCTCGAATGTTAACGTTGAGTTAACACATTTGGTTTACTGCGTTTCAAACCGTTTCAAATGAGATTTTCCGAACGCAGTGTACCGAGTGCTTTCGAATCGCGCCGAACACCGAATGCGACGGCGGCAAGCTGAATGGTCTGGAGATGAATGTCGACGGTGACGTGAATATTGTGGCCGTAGCCGCCCGCCATGGTTATAGCCACAGGTAAATTTCGGGCGGCAGCGGCGCTGAACACGAGGGAATCGCGCCGCGCGAGGCCATCGACGCTCAGCGCAAGGCGCCCCAGGCGGTCATCGACGTGCGGATCGGCGCCCGCCAGATAAATGAGCATGGCAGGTTCAAAACGCTCGAACATCGTCGACAAAGCCTGCGTCAGCGCTTCTATATAGGCGTTGTCACCGCAGCCGTCGGGCAGCGCGACATCGAGATCGCCCATCTCCTTGCTGAACGGGTAATTCGACGTGCCATGCAGCGACAGCGTGAAAACACTCGGATCGTCCTGGAAGATGGCGGCGGTTCCGTTGCCCTGATGCACGTCGAGGTCGATGATCGCAATGTGCGGCTTAGGCTCATCGCGCTGCAGGGCCTCGGCCTGCAGCGCCCGCGCGGCGACCGCCGCGTCGTTGAACACACAGAACCCCGCGCCGTGCGACGCATATGAATGATGCGTGCCTCCCGCCAGGTTTGCCGCGAAACCATCCAGACGAGCGGCATGACACGCGGCGATGGTCGCCCCGACAGAGCGCCGCGCACGTTCCACCATTTCCGGCGACCACGGAAAGCCGATCTCCCGCTGCTCGCGGGCATCCAGCGCGCCAGCCACCACCCGCTCGATGTAATCGACCGCATGAACGCGCGCCAACTCGGAATCGGCTGCGATAGGTGCTTCGTTCAACACGACATCGGGCAGTTCGGCCTGAACACGCTCGCGCAAAAGGTAATATTTCTGCATGGGAAACCGATGCCCGGGCGGCAGCGGCAACACGAATCGATCGCTATAAAAGGCTTTCATTCGGAACGAAATTCCACTTTTCCAGAATCATGATCGGCGCAACGACAGCGTTTGCGACTTACGCCCCAAGCTGGTGCAACGTATCTCGAAATGTAGTTCCACTACAAAGAAGCGTGCTCGTAAGCCATTGTTTAATAAGCATTCATTCCGATGTTGCGTCGCACAAAAAGATGCTTGACATCTTTAGGAATATGCCTAGAATAGCCTCCATGTTGCGACGCACCAATAGCTGATCGCCTCATACGGTTTCCGGATTTCCGGTCTCCGCCAAAACCCACGACCCGCGCTGATGATGGGTCGACTCTTTCAGGAGCGTGACATGACCCTTTTGACCCCGGAACAAATCGCCGCTGCAAACAAAGCTCAATTCGATACCCTCTTCGGCCTGACGAACAAGGCATTTGAAGGTCTGGAAAAGCTGCTTGAACTGAATCTGCAAGTTGTGAAGTCGACGCTGGCTGAAAGCCAGGAAAACGCGCAACGCGTGTTGTCGGTGAAGGATGCGCAAGAACTGCTCGCACTGCAAGCCAGCCTGGCTCAGCCGGTCGCGGAAAAGGCGCTGTCGTATGGCCGTCACCTTTATGAAATCGCATCGTCGACGCAAGCTGAATTTGCCCGTGTTGCTGAAGAGCAATACGAAGACCAGAACCGCAAGGTGCAAACGCTCGTAGACAACGTCGCGAAGAATGCCCCGGCAGGTTCGGAAACGGCTGTCGCCGTGATGAAGTCGGCCATCACCGCCGCCAACACCACGTACGAAACGATCCACAAGGCTAGCAAGCAAGCTGTCGAGATCGCAGAAAGCAACTTCAACGCAGCCGCTACGGCCGCCACGAAGGCTGCTTCGCAAGCTACGGCTCAAGCTTCGCGCGCTACCAAGAAAGCGGTCTAAGCGAATTCAATCGCACGCGGTGGCACCGGGAAATCCGGCGGTGCCGTGAGACAAGCAAGCTGTATAAGAAACCGTTCCAACGAAAGTTGGGACGGTTTTTTTTGTACTTTCTTTTCGTGCTTTTTCACCGTCCAGCTGCCAAACCTAACGAGTCCAACGCGCAAGCCCGCAAAAAACAAAGCGGCGCGTTCCTGACAGAACGCGCCGCTTTTTCAACCAACCAACCGCTCTTTACTTCTTGCGCTGCGGCGGCAAGTCCGTACATACGCCTTCGTACAACTCAGCGGCCATGCCGATCGATTCGCCGAGCGTCGGGTGCGGATGAATCGTCTTGCCGATATCCTCCGCGTCCGCGCCCATCTCGATCGCCAGACATACTTCGCTGATCAGGTCGCCCGCATTCAATCCCACGATTCCGCCGCCGATGATCCGGTGGGTTTCTTCATCGAAAATGAGCTTGGTGAAACCTTCGTCGCGGCCGTTTGCAATCGCCCGGCCCGATGCAGCCCACGGGAACGAGGCCTTGCCGTACTTGATGCCTTCGGCCTTGCACTGGTCTTCAGTCTTGCCGGCCCACGCCACTTCCGGATCGGTGTAAGCGACCGACGGGATCTGCAACGCGTCGAAGTAGGACTTTTCGCCATGCGCCGCTTCTGCCGCAACGTGGCCTTCGTGCACGGCCTTGTGTGCGAGCATCGGCTGGCCGACCAGATCGCCGATGGCAAAAATATGCTCGACGTTCGTACGCAACTGCTTGTCGACGTTGATGAACCCGCGATCCGTCACCGCCACGCCAGCCTTGTCCGCGCCGATCTTGCCACCATTCGGGCTGCGGCCGACAGCCACGAGCACGAGGTCATAACGCTGCGCTTCGGCCGGCGCTTTTTCGCCTTCGAAGCTCACGTAAATGCCGTCGTCCTTCGCTTCCGCCTTGGTCGTTTTCGTCTTGAGCATGACGTTCGCGAACCGCTTGGCGTTGAACTTCTCCCACACCTTCACAAGGTCGCGATCAGCTCCGGCCATCAGGACATCGAGCATTTCGACCACATCGATTTCCGCGCCCAACGACGCATACACCGTTGCCATTTCCAGGCCGATAATGCCCCCGCCGATCACGAGCATGCGCTTCGGGATCTGGCGGAGTTCGAGCGCGCCGGTTGAGTCGACGACGCGCGGATCTTCCGGCATGAACGGCAACTTCACGGCTTGCGAACCTGCCGCGATGATCGAGTTCTTGAACTGCACGACCTTCTTGCCGTCCTTGCCTTCGATCTCCATGTGATTCGGGCCGACGAATTTGCCGACACCCGTCACCACCTGGACCTTGCGCGCCTTCGCCATGCCGGCCAGCCCGCCGGTCAGCTTCTTGACGACGCCCGACTTGAAGTCGCGGAGCTTGTCGAGATCGATCGTTGGTTCACCGAACGAGATGCCGTGGTGCGCAAGTTCCTTCGCGGCGTCAGTGATCGATGCAGCGTGAAGCAAGGCTTTCGACGGAATACAGCCCACGTTCAGGCACACGCCGCCAAGCGTTTCATACCGTTCGACGATAACCGTCTTCATGCCGAGATCCGCTGCGCGGAACGCGGCCGAATAACCGCCGGGACCGGCGCCGAGCACGAGCATGTCGCATTCGATATCGGCGGAACCGGAGAACGAGGCAGGCTTCGGTGCCGGTGCGGCAGTGGCTTTTTCGGCTGGTTGCGGCGCGGCGGCCTTCGGCTTTTCCTCGACCTGGCTGACACCGCCGCCCTGGCCTTCGAGCGTGAGGATGATCGAGCCTTCGGAGACGTTATCGCCGATCTTGACCTTGACTTCCTTGACCGTGCCCGCTGCAGGAGACGGCACGTCCATGGTCGCTTTATCGGATTCGAGCGTGACGAGCGATTGCTCCTTCTCGACTGTATCGCCGGCCTTCACGTGAATTTCGATCACCGGGATGTCGGTAAAATCGCCGATGTCCGGCACCTTCACGTCCTGCGATCCACCGCCCGCGGGTTTTTGTTCGGCGGGCTTGGCAGGTGCAGTTGCTTCTTTTGCCGCAGCAGGTTTCTCAGCGGGCGCTGCCGGCTTTTCGCTGCCGGCGTCGGCCGTTTCCACCAATGCGATCACGGTGCCTTGCGAGACTTTATCGCCGGCTTTGATCTTGACTTCCTTGACCGTACCCACCAGATCGCTCGGCACTTCGATGGAAGCTTTATCCGATTCGAGGGTGAGGACGCCTTGTTCTTTTTCGATGGCGTCGCCGGCTTTGATATTGACTTCGACGACATCGACGTCTTTGAAATCGCCGATATCGGGTACTTTAAGTTCGGTGAGACTCATGGTGTCCCCTAAGAAGGAAGCGGGCAGAACCAAAAAGCAAGAACGCAACGCGTAGCCCTTGGTTCTGCCGTCGGCAGACTTGCCTTTCTTTGCTTACTTTCTTTGGCAATTCAAAGAAAGTAAGTGCCGCCCCGCACAGGGGCGACTCGCAAGATGCAGTGCAAAGCAAGTTCAACGAGGAAACAGGCAAGCCACAAAAAGCGGCCCGCCAAGCAAAACCCTCAAAGACTCACGCGACGAAAATCCGCCAGCACAGCAGAAAGGTAGGCATTGAACCGCGCGGCCTCGGCGCCATCGATAACCCGATGATCGTACGACAGCGATAGCGGCAGAATCAGGCGAGGTACAAACGCCTTGCCGTCCCATACCGGCTTCATCGCGCCGCGCGATAACCCCAAAATGGCCACTTCAGGCGCATTGATGATCGGCGTGAAATGCGTCCCGCCAATGCCACCCAGCGACGAAATCGAGAAACAGCCGCCTTGCATCTGATCGGGCTTGAGCTTGCCTTCGCGCGCCGCCTTCGACAGATCGGCCATTTCCTTGGCGACATCGACGAGGCCCTTCTTGTCCGCATCACGAATCACCGGAACCATCAAACCGTTCGGGGTGTCGGCGGCAAAACCGATGTTGTAATACTGCTTGAAGACGAGGTTATCGCCGTCAAGGCTCGCATTGAACGTCGGGAATTTTTTCAACGCGGCAACGACCGCCTTGATCACGAACGCGAGCATGGTGAACTTCACGCCGGCCTTTTCGTTTTCCTTGTTCAGCGTCACACGCAGCGCTTCGAGGTCGGTGATATCGGCTTCGTCGTTGTTCGTGACGTGCGGAATCATGACCCAGTTGCGATGCAAATTCGCACCCGAAATCTTCTTGATACGCGACAGCGGCTTCGGATCGACAGGACCGAACTTCGTGAAGTCGACCTTCGGCCACGGCAGCAGATTCAACTCGCCACCACCACCAGCCGGCGCTGCGGCAGCTGCCGCCGGCGCTTTACCCTGGCCGCTCATCACGCCCTTCACAAACGCGGTTACGTCCGCTTGGGTGATGCGGTTCTTGGGACCCGAACCCTTGACTGACGCGACATCCACGCCGAGTTCGCGCGCGAATTTGCGCACGGACGGCGATGCATGGCTCGACGTCCGCGAACCTCCGTCGCCTGCCGGAATAGCCGGGGCGAGCGCGAGTGCGGATGGCGCTTCTGCCTCTCTCCGAGCCGGCGCGGACTTCGCCGGTGCATCCGAAGGTGCTTCTGCCTTCGGCGCTTCCTGCTTCGGTGCGGCAGCAGCCGCTGCGGGAGCCGCTCCTTCACCGCCTTCCAGCACAAGAATCAATGTGCCTTCCGAGACGTTTTCGCCGACCTTGACTTTCAGTTCCTTGACCGTGCCCGCTGCGGGCGACGGCACGTCCATGGTGGCTTTATCGGATTCGAGCGTAACGAGCGATTGCTCCTTCTCGACCTTGTCGCCGACCTTCACGTTCACTTCGATGACCGGAATGTCCTTGAAGTCGCCGATATCCGGCACCTTCACTTCAACCGATCCGCCGCCCGACGATGCAGCCGGAGCCTTTTCCTGCGCAGGTGTATCAGCGGCCTTTTCAGCGGCCTTCGGTGCAGCGGCAGCGCCGCCCGACTCAGCCGCTTCCAGCACGACGATCAACGCACCTTCCGACACATTGTCGCCAACCTTGACCTTCACTTCCTTCACGACGCCGGCCGCCGAACTTGGCACGTCCATGGTCGCTTTATCGGATTCGAGCGTGACGAGCGATTGCTCCTTCTCGACGGTGTCCCCAACTTTTACCAGCACTTCGATCACCGGAATGTCCGTGTAATCGCCGATATCCGGTACTTTGACTTCGATCGCTTGACTCATTGTTTATTGTCTCCTGGGTCGCGACGCGAAAATCGCCCTGCTGACAAGCAAGGCGAGTTCGCGCAACAACACTCGGGGGCCGATGCGTTAAACCGTCATCGGGTTGGGTTTAGCAGGGTCGAGCGCGTACTTCTTGATCGCGTCGGCGACAATCTTGCGGTCGATCGTGCCTTCGTCGGCCAGCGCATTGAGCGCCGCGACGGTGACCCAGTAGCGGTCGACTTCGAAGAAATGACGCAGCTTTTCGCGCGTGTCCGAACGGCCGTAACCGTCGGTGCCGAGCACGACAAACTTGTTCGGCACGTAACCGCGAATCTGATCGACGAGCGCACGCACATAATCCGTCGATGCAATCACCGGGCCTTTCGCGTCCTTCAGTAACTTCGTCACGTGCGAGACTTGACGCTCTTCAGCCGGATGCAGCAGGTTCCAGCGCTCCACTTGCGCACCTTCGCGCGCCAGTTCCGTAAAGCTCGGGACGCTCCAGAGATCGGCGGCGACGTTCCAGTCGTTCTTCAGCAGGTCGGCAGCGGCGATCACTTCGTTGAAGATCGTGCCCGCGCCCATCAATTGAACGCGCGGCGTTTTTGCGTCGGCATCCGATTTGCGGAACGAGTACATGCCCTTGATGATGTCGGTCGCTACGCCTTCACCTTGCGGAATCGCCGGGTGCTCGTAGTTCTCGTTCATCACCGTGACGTAGTAGTACACGTCTTCCTGATCCGCCACCATGCGACGCAAACCGTCCTGCATGATGACCGCGAGTTCGTAACCGAAGGTCGGGTCATAGCTCACGCAATTCGGCACCGACGCCGCCCACATCAGCGAATGGCCGTCTTCGTGCTGCAGGCCTTCGCCGTTGAGCGTGGTACGTCCAGCCGTGCCGCCCAGCAAGAAACCGCGCGAACGCATGTCGCCTGCCGCCCACGCCAGGTCGCCAATACGCTGGAAGCCGAACATGGAATAGAAGATGTAGAACGGGATCATGATCTCGCCGTGCGTCGAATACGACGTAGCGGCCGCGATCCAGTCACACATCCCGCCGGCTTCGTTGATCCCTTCCTGCAGGATCTGGCCGGTTTCCGATTCACGATAGAACATCAGCTGGTCGGAATCTTCCGGCACGTACTTCTGGCCGTCCTGATTCCAGATACCGATCTGGCGGAACAAACCTTCCATACCGAACGTACGCGATTCATCCGGCACGATCGGCACGATGCGTTTGCCGAGCGCCTTGTCCTTCAGCAGGATGTTGAGAATCCGCACGAACGCCATGGTCGTGGAGATCTCGCGGCCCGGACCCGTGCCCTTCAGCACCGGCTCGAATGCCGACAGATCCGGCACCGGCAGCGACTCGGCCTTCTGACGACGCGCCGGCAGATAACCACCGAGTTCCTGGCGGCGAGCACGCATGTACTCGAGTTCCTTCGATCCTTCTTCGAACTCCAGATACGGCACGTCGGCGATCTTGTCGTCGGGGATCGGCAGCTTGAACTGATCGCGGAATTTCATCAGCTGATCAGTGTGAAGCTTCTTCTGCTGGTGCGTGATGTTCATCGCCTGACCGGCTTCGCCCATGCCATAACCCTTGATGGTCTTGGCGAGGATGACGGTCGGCTGACCCTTCGTCTTCGATGCTTCCGAATACGCTGCGTAGATCTTGTGCGGATCATGGCCGCCGCGATTCAGGTTCCAGATGTCTTCGTCGGACCATTCCGCCACCATCGCCTTGAGTTCCGGCGTGTTGAAGAAATGCTCGCGCACATAGGCGCCCGACTCAGACTTGTAGGTCTGATATTCGCCGTCGACCACTTCCATCATGCGGCGCATCAGTGCACCGGTTTTATCGCGGGCGAAGAGAGAGTCCCAGCGGCTGCCCCACACCACCTTGATCACGTTCCAGCCGGCGCCGCGAAATTCGCTTTCCAGTTCCTGGATGATCTTGCCGTTGCCGCGCACCGGGCCGTCGAGACGCTGCAAGTTGCAGTTGATCACGAAGACGAGGTTGTCGAGCCGTTCACGGCCGGCCATGCCGATCGCGCCGAGCGATTCCGGTTCGTCCGTTTCGCCGTCGCCGAGGAATGCCCAGACCTTGCGGCTGCCCGCCTTGATGATGCCGCGCGCGTCCATGTACTTCATGAAGCGCGCCTGATAGATCGCCATGATCGGGCCGAGGCCCATGGATACGGTCGGGAACTGCCAGAAATCCGGCATCAGCCACGGATGCGGATACGACGAAATACCTTCGCCGCCCACTTCCTGGCGGAAGTTATCGAGCTGGCTGGCTTTCAGCCGGCCGAGCAAAAACGCGCGCGAGTACACACCCGGCGACGAATGGCCCTGTACGAACACGAGATCGCCGCCATGCTCGGGCGACGGTGCGTGCCAGAAATGGTTGAAACCAACGTCATACAGCGTGGCCGCCGACGCAAACGACGCAATGTGCCCGCCCACGTTCGTCTCCTTGCCGGCGCGCAGCACCATGGCAATGGCGTTCCAGCGCGTGTACGAGCGGATCTTGTGTTCGATGTCCTGGTCGCCGGGAATCTTCGCCTGAGCTGCAACCGGAATGGTGTTGATGTACGGCGTGTTCGCGGAAAACGGCAGATGTTCGCCATGAACGCGCGCGAATTCGATCTGCTTTTCGATCAGGTAATGGGCACGATCCGGGCCTACTGCCGAAATCACGCCGTCGAGGGCTTCCAGCCACTCGCCTGTTTCCTGGGGATCTTCGTCGTCCTTGGCGTTGGCGACATATTTCATTACTTCGTCGGGTACAGCTGACATGCTCGTCTCCTGATTTGAGGAACGCTCTGTGAACAGACGACGCGAGCCTTTAAGCCATCCGCAAGACATAGTTGCGGAAAACAATGAGGGACAAGCGCGCGTGCGGCAATTCTAAAGAGCCTCCGAACTGTAGTGCAAGCAATATTTCGAATCATGAGACTCAATCTCATAATGCGGAAAAATGCTGCAACGCACCGTGGGACAAGGACTTTTTGATGGTCTCGTTGGTGTCCTTGCGATCAATTGCGGGCCTTTTCAAGACTTTTTACGCCATTTAACAGTGTGGCGCTGCGTTACAATTGCGCGCATGTTGACCGAACGGCTTTTCGCACGCTCGGCGCGATCGCGGGGCAAACCCAACGACTCGGCGCCGACCCGCTGGCACCACGGACCGTGGTGGTCGAACTCGTACTTGCTGACCCCACTGATCTCGATCCTGGTGTTCCTCGTCGTGATGAGCCTGATCTTGTGGAGTCTCAACCGGCGCGAACAGCAACAACAGGAAGACACGCTCTACCGTAACGTGGCTTGGGCGCAGCAGCAAATCAGGCTTTCCATGACTGGCGCGCAGGAGCAGATCCAGGCACTGGCTCGCGACATCGCGAGTGGCCACGGAGACCCGGCGTCGTTCCAGAGTTCCACGGGCGACATCATGCAGGGGCATCCCGAGATCCTCTACATGAACTGGTACACGGCGCAACATAAGCCGCGCTGGCCGAATACGCCGCTGCCTATCCTCGGTTCACGGCTTGCCAAGCCCACCGACGCGCAGATGGACGACGCCGTTCAGTCAGCCTTCGATGAAGCCCGCACCAGCCGCCGTCAGGTTTACTCCCCGCTTCTATACGACGATTTAGGCAACGGCTACATCACGTTGCAGACGCCGGTTTATCGCGACCGCGATTTCCTCGGGTCCATTGCGGCGGTGTTTTCCATCGAAGGGATTCTCAAGCACGACATCCCCAGCGAACTCTCCGCGAAGTACAAGATTTCGATCACCGACCTGAACAATCGCGAGCTCGCGACCACTTCCAGCCGGCCGCGTCTGCCGCGCGACATGTTCTACGACCTGCCGCTCGATCCACCGGGCCAAGGGGTGTCGGTACGCGTTTATTCGTATCCGCAACTCACGAACTTCACCAACAACACGCTTGTCTGGCTCGTCGCCGGTTTGTCATGTTTTGTGTTGTGGAGTTTGTGGAGCCTGTGGAAACACACGCGGCAACGCTTTGAGGCGCAACAAGCGCTCTACGCCGAGGCGTTCTTCCGCCGCGCGATGGAAAACTCCGTGCTGATCGGCATGCGCGTGCTCGACATGCACGGCCGGATCACGCACGTGAATCCCGCGTTTTGCCGGATGACCGGCTGGGACGAAAGCGATCTCGTGTCCAAAGTGGCGCCCTTTCCGTACTGGCCGAAAGACGCGTATCCGGAAATGCAGCGGCAACTGGACATGACCTTGCGCGGCAAGGCGCCCTCGTCCGGCTTCGAATTGCGCGTGCGCCGCAAGGACGGTTCGTTCTTCCACGCGCGGCTTTATGTGTCGCCGCTGATTGATAGTTCGGGCCGCCAGACCGGCTGGATGTCGTCCATGACCGACATCACCGAGCCGCGCCGCGCCCGCGAAGATCTCGCCGCCGCGCACGAACGCTTTACCACCGTGCTCGAAAGTCTCGACGCGGCCGTATCCGTGCTCGCTGCCGACGAAGCCGAACTGCTGTTTGCAAACCGCTATTACCGGCACTTGTTCGGGATTCGCCCGGACGGTCATCTCGAACTGGCTGGTGCGGGATTCGATACCGCGCAGACGTCGTCGGACTCCATCGATATGGTCGATACCTACGCCGGCCTGCCCGCTACCGCGTTGACCGAAAGCACATCGGATGCGCAAGAAGTGTATGTGGAGAGCATCCAGAAGTGGTTCGAAGTTCGCCGCCAATACATTCAGTGGGTGGACGGTCACCTCGCACAGATGCAGATCGCCACCGACATCACCACGCGCAAGCAGGCGCAGGAACTCGCCGATCAGCAGGAAGAAAAGCTGCAGTTCACCAGCCGTTTGATGACGATGGGCGAAATGGCCTCGTCGCTGGCGCACGAGCTGAACCAGCCTTTGGCCGCAATCAACAACTATTGTTCGGGGTGCGTCGCGCTGGTCAAATCGGGCCGCATGACGCAGGAAGCGTTATTGCCGGTGCTTGAAAAAACGGCGCAGCAAGCGGTGCGCGCTGGCATGATCATCAAGCGCATTCGCGAATTCGTGAAACGCAGCGAACCGAAACGGCAGCCTACTCGCGTGGCGGATATCGTTGCGGACGCTGTTGGCCTGGCGGAAATCGAAGCGCGTAAACGCAAGATTCGCATTCTCACCGAGATCCGCTCGCGCATGCCGGTGATCCATGTGGATCCGGTTCTGATCGAGCAAGTGCTCGTGAACTTGCTGAAAAACGCCGCGGAAGCCATGCACGATGCCAAGCCGAACGCCGTCGATCCCGTGATCCGCGTGGTCGTGCAGCGCGTGGACGGCGGGTTTGTCTGCGTGAGCGTGGTGGACCAGGGGCCGGGTGTGGACGAAGCCACGGCGGAACGCCTGTTTGAACCCTTCTACAGCACCAAGTCCGATGGCATGGGCATGGGCTTGAACATTTGCCGATCGATCATTGAATCGCATCGTGGACGTCTTTGGGTGGTGAACAATATCGATGCCTCGGGCAACGTTACGGGCGCCACATTCCATTGCAGTTTGCCAATCGGAGAAGCCGATGGTCCAGGCAGTAGCGGATCGGAAGCTCTCAGTCATCAACCCACACAACAAACTGTTACGGGAGAGCTATGAGCACAGTCACCACTCAGGAAACCGTCTTTGTCGTCGACGACGATGAAGCCGTGCGTGATTCTTTGCGCTGGCTGCTTGAAGCCAATGGCTACCGCGTCTCGTGCTTTGCGAGCGCTGAAGCGTACCTCGATGCGTACCTCCCGATCGCCCATTCAGGCGCGATCTCGTGCCTGATCCTGGACGTTCGGATGTCGGGCATGAGCGGTCTCGAGTTGCAGGAACGGCTGATCGCGGAAAATTCGCTGCTGCCGATCATCTTCGTGACGGGTCACGGCGACGTGCCCATGGCCGTCTCGACCATGAAGAAGGGCGCGATGGATTTCATCGAAAAGCCATTCGATGAAGCCGAGTTGCGCAAGCTGGTTGAACGCATGCTGAACAAGGCGCGTACCGAGAGTTCCAGCGTGCAGCAGCAGCGTGCTGCGGCTGAGCGGCTGGGCAAGCTGACGGCGCGTGAGCATCAGGTTCTGGAGCGCATTATCGCGGGCCGCCTGAACAAGCAGATCGCCGATGATCTTGGTATCAGTATCAAGACGGTTGAAGCGCACCGCGCGAATATCATGGAGAAGCTTTCCGTGAACACGGTTGCGGATTTGCTCAGGCTGGCACTGTCCAACAAGCCGCAGGCGCAAGCTCAGTAAGATCTCATCGTTTTTTCTCTGCGCCGGGGGCATAGTTTGTCCCTCGGCCGTACGTGTTTTCGTTTCGGCCGTACGAGCGCGGAGTCATGGTTCATCCGCAACGCTTCTTTGCCGCTCGGCCGCAAGCTGAACCGGTTATTCCTCCAAGTACCTCCCCCGCTCGTCCGCGCCAGCAAAAATCCCCGTCCGGTATAATTAAAAACCGACCGCAACGCCGCGCCACGCTGTCGCAACAGGCCTCCTGCGACCCTGCGCCCTCAAGAAAATCAGCGGATTTCTCCTCCGCCCAGACCTCCTATGACTGCCCAAATCATCGACGGCAATGCCCTCTCCAAGACCCTTCGCGCCGATGTCGCCACGCGTGCCGCCGCCCTGACCGCACGTGGCCAGCAACCCGGCCTGGCGGTCATTCTCGTGGGCGAAAATCCGGCCAGCGAGGTTTACGTCCGCAATAAGGTAAAAGCCTGTCAGGACAACGGTTTGCATTCGGTATTCGATCGTTTCCCGTCCACGCTGACCGAAAGCGAATTGCTGACGAGGCTCGACGACCTGAACAACGACCCGAACGTACACGGCATCCTGGTGCAACTTCCGTTACCGAAACATATCGATAGCCACAAGGTGATCGAAGCCATTGCTCCCGCCAAGGACGTCGATGGTTTCAACGTCGAAAACGCCGGTGCGCTGATGACCGGAAAACCGCTGTTCCGCCCGTGCACGCCCTACGGCGTCATGAAGATGTTCGAAGCGCATAAGATCGCGCTGGAAGGCGCGAATGCTGTCGTGATCGGGCGCTCGAACATCGTCGGCAAGCCAATGGCCATGCTGCTGCTCGAAGCCGGCGCCACGGTCACCATCACGCACAGCAAAACGCGCGATCTGGCCGCGCTGACGCGCAACGCGGATGTAGTCGTCGCGGCAACCGGCCGGCGCAATATCCTGACCGCCGACATGGTCAAACCCGGTGCAACCGTGATCGACGTCGGCATGAATCGCGACGAGAACGGCAAACTCTGCGGCGATGTGGATTTCGCGGGCGTGAAAGAAGTCGCCGGTTTCATCACACCCGTGCCGGGCGGCGTCGGGCCGATGACCATTACCATGCTGCTGGTGAATACCATCGAAGCGGCTGAACGCGCGATGCAGCAAGATCGGGATTAAAACCGTCGGGCGAACACGCCGATCGGGTAAATCACCGCCTTAGCCAGAATCGATTTGAGAATCGGCAAAGACGTCCCCACAATAGAGAAAGCGCATTCGTTGAAATCGCGCGCTGCGTCAGACGCTATGTCGGGCGCGGCGTTACATTCATCGTCGCATCCATTTTTATCCGAGACCGGGAGAGTCATGTCCAGTTCGACACCATCGAATACCGCGAATCCAGCGAATCAGGCTCAGACCCAAGCCACAGGCAACCCCCTGCTCGACTTCTCCGACTTGCCCCGTTTCAACGACATCAAGCCGGAACACGTCACGCCCGCGCTCGACGTCCTGCTCGCCGATGCAAAAGCCGCCGTCGATCACGCCAGCGCACCCGAAACGCCGGCTACGTGGCGAGACATTGTGGAAAGCGTGGAACGTGCGAGCGAGCGGCTGTCGCGTGCGTGGGGCGTGATCGGCCACCTGAACGCCGTCGCCGACACCCCCGAATTGCGCGCCGCGCACGCCGAAAATTTGCCGCGCGTGACGGAGTTCTCCGCGAGCGTCGGGCAGAATCTGGCGCTCTATGAGAAATACAAGGCGATTGCTGCGGGTGAAGAGCACGCGTCGCTGTCCGTCGAGCAGAAGAAAATGCTCAGCAACGAGTTGCGCGGTTTCCGTCTGTCGGGCGCCGAGTTGCCCGAAGATAAAAAACCCCGTTTTGCGCGCGTTCAGGAAGAACAGGCGGCGTTATCGAAGGCATTCTCCGATCACGTCCTTGATGCCACCAACGCGTTTTCGTACGTCGTCACCAAGGAAAGCGAACTTGCTGGTTTGCCGGAAGACGTAAACGAAGCGGCCCGCGAAGCCGCGCAGAAAGAAGGCGTTGAGGGCTGGAAGTTCACGCTGCATTTCCCTTCGTATTTCCCGGTCATGCAGTACGCGGAGCATCGGCCGCTGCGTGAAGCGATGTATCGCGCGTATGTGACGCGCGCGTCCGAACTGGGCGCGAACTACGGCAACGGCAAGGCCGAATGGGACAACACGGCGAACGTCGTCGAACAGTTGAAACTGCGTGCCGAAGAAGCGCATGCGCTCGGGTATCAGAACTTTGCTGAAGTATCGCTTGCGCCGAAGATGGCCGAATCGCCGGCGCAAGTGGTCGCGTTCCTCGAGGACCTCGCCCTGCGCGCGCGCCCGCACGCGGAAAAAGACTGGATGGAATTGCGTGCGTTCGCCGCGACTGAGCTTGGCATGCCGGAATTGCAGCCGTGGGATTCGACGTTCGCCGCCGAACGCCTGCGCCAGCAGCGATATTCGTTCTCGGAAAACGAAGTGAAGCAGTATTTCCCGCAAGAGGCCGTGCTGAAGGGTTTGTTCAAGGTCACGGAGACGCTGTTTGGCGTGAGCATCCGTCGCGATGAAGCCGCGGTCTGGAATCCGGAAGTACGTTTTTTCCGCGTCGAAAACAAGGACGGTTCGCTTGTCGCGCAGTTCTATCTGGACCTGTACGCGCGCGAAGGCAAACGCGGCGGCGCCTGGATGGACGACGCTCGTTCACGCCACAAACGCCGTGAAGGCGGTGTACAGACGCCCGTCGCGTATCTGACGTGCAACTTTTCTGCACCCGTTGGCGGCAAGCCCGCGTGCTTTACGCACGACGAAGTCATCACGCTGTTCCATGAATTCGGCCACGGCTTGCATCACATGCTGACGCGCGTCGATGAACTCGGAGTGTCGGGAATTAACGGCGTGGAGTGGGATGCCGTTGAACTGCCGTCGCAGTTCATGGAGAACTTCTGCTGGGAGTGGGACGTACTCACCGACATGTCCGGGCACGTGGACACGGGCGCCACGCTGCCGCGCGAACTCTTCGACAAGATGCTGGCCGCGAAGAACTTTCAGAGCGGTCTGGGCACGTTGCGCCAGATCGTGCTTTCCATGTTCGATATCCAGCTTCACAGCGACTACGATCCGGCCGGCGCGACTAACGTCAACGACTTTGCTCGTGAAATCAACGAGCGCTTCCACGTTGTGCCGCAAGCGCCCTTCTCCCGTTGGACCAATACCTTCACGCATATTTTCGCGGGTGGGTATGCCGCCGGGTATTACAGCTACAAATGGGCGGAAGTGTTGTCGGCGGATGCGTACGCGGCATTCGAAGAGGCCGCGAAGCTTGCCGGTGGATCGGTGCTCGATGCGACAACGGGCATTCGGTATCGTCGGGAAATTCTCGAGGTGGGCGGCAGCCGGCCAGCGATGGACTCGTTCAAGGCATTCCGCGGACGGGAACCGAATATCGATGCGCTGCTGCGGCATAACGGCATGTCGCCGGAGACTGCACATTGAGGTCAGGATGGCGGCGACGCTGTTTGCATGATTGAAGAAGACCGTTCCAGCGCGAGTTGGAACGGTTTTTTTATGCGGCTATCTTGCGGTCTTATCAGGCCGCTCTTTACCGATCCAGCCGAAAATTCACTTCCTCCGGCCGCCCTTGCAGGCTGAGTTTCGCCCGCATGGCAGGCGCGCGGCTAACTACCTTGCCTCGACGAAGCACAGCCGTACGCGCTGCACGCAATCGAATGGCTTCCACAGGATCACGGGCATCCAGCAGCACGCAATCCGCATTGTTGCCCACGGCAATTCCGTACCCTTCGATACCCAGGATCTTCGCCGGCGTTGTCGTGACCGCCTCGAACGCGGCGCGCATTGCGTCAATGCCCGTCATTTGCGCGACGTGCAATCCCATGTGCGCCACTTCCAGCATGTCGCCGGAGCCTAGGCTATACCACGGGTCCATCACGCAGTCGTGGCCGAACGCAACGTCCACGCCTGCAGCGATTAACTCCGGCACGCGCGTCATGCCTCGACGTTTTGGGTAGGTATCGGCGCGACCTTGAAGCGTGATGTTGATCAGCGGATTCGCGATCGCGGCCACGCCGGAATCGCGAATCAACGGGATCAGCTTGCTCACATAGTAGTTGTCCATTGAATGCATCGACGTGAGATGCGAACCCGTGACGCGTCCCTGCAAACCCAAGCGATGCGTCTCCGCCGCCAACGTTTCTATATGACGCGACATCGGGTCATCTGACTCGTCGCAATGCATGTCCACGCGCAGCCCCTTCTCCGCCGCGAACTCGCAAAGGATACGCACGGACTCGGCACCATCGGACATCGTGCGTTCGAAGTGCGGAATTCCGCCGACAACATCCACGCCCATCGAGATAGCACGCTTAAGGTTCTCAAAAGCGCCCTTGCTGCGCAAAACACCGTCCTGCGGGAACGCAACGAGTTGCAAGTCCAGATACGGCTTCACGCGCCGCTTCACTTCCAGCAACGCTTCGACGGCAAGCAGACGCGGATCGCACACATCCACGTGCGAGCGGATCGCGAGCAGGCCACGCGCGACGGCCCAGTCGCAATACTGCATCGCCCGATCGATCAGTGCTTCCTGCGTCAGCTCGGGCTTCAGTTCACCCCATAACGCGATTCCCTCCAGCAGCGTGCCCGACGCGTTCACGCGCGGCAATCCGTAGGACAGCGTGGCATCCATGTGGAAATGCGCATCGACGAACGGCGCGGTGACAAGACAGCCCGCTGCATCAATTTCCTCCGGAGCGCTCGCCGCGAGCTGCGGCTCAATGGCAGCAAAACGGTCTCCTTCAATTCCGATGTCCACCAGATCGCGGGAATGCGCAAGCGTTGCGCGTCGAATGACCAGGTCCATGGGGTTGTCCTCTTTCCAAGTGTTTCGATGATTGTAGCGGGACAGAAAGCACGATTTTCGGTGTGCTGGCGACGTTAGCCATTTGGTCGACTGCACCAGGCTTCGCCGATCGATCACAGTTGACACTCCATTCGCACGAAGGACGGCGTGTATAGCCCCCTTCGAGTCTCCTCCAATGCTCAGTTGCGCGTGATCAAGTTCAAGTCAGATCAAATCAACCCGTTCCATTGATGTCTTGAGCTTTCGTATCCAATAGGATACAGTTCATCAAGGCATCCCATTTAACGCTCTTTGGGATCCACACGCATGACGAACACAATCAATCAACGCACGACTTTTCGGTCTGGCTGTTGGGCGTGACTGATGTGTTGGCAAGAGCCGCCATCCTGGTTCGGATCAAACGCGCCGCGTTGGGAAATTTCGGCGATTGTCATGACGTCGGCGGCAGTGTGTGGGAAATGCGAATACACACCGGCGCGGGCTGTCGTGTGTATTACGTGCGTGACGGCTTGACGGTTTATCTACTGTTGCCCGGAGGAAGCAAGCAAGGGCAGGCATTGGATATCGCCCGAGCGAAGGCCATGTGGCAACGAATCAGACAGGAACGGAAATGAACCCGACTCACATTTCAGCTTTCGACGCATCCGATTATCTCGATAGCGAAGAGGCCATCGCGGCCTATCTGAACGAGGCGCTCGCCACGGGCGACCCCGACATTCTCCTGGCGGCTTTTGCCGATATCGTGAAAGCGCGCGGCATGTCCAAAGTTGCCTCCGAAGCCGGCGTGCAACGCGAGAGCCTGTACAAGTCGCTGGCTGAAGGCGCGAAGCCCCGATTTGAAACCATCCAAAAAGTTGCCGCTGCGTTGGGAGTGAAACTGGTCGCCGTACCTGTGCATCAATGACGCCCTTCGCGTTGCGGGCTCATGATCTGCGGCTCAGGTAAGCTTCGCCCAAGCCTTAATTAATCGAGCCTCAGCTTATAGCGCTGAAAGGCCAACAACCGGCTACAGATCCACGCCTATGGCTCATCACTGACGAGAGTCAATCTCTGCACTAATCAAATGAAAATTGCCACTTGGAACGTCAACTCTCTCAAGGTCCGCCAACAGCATGTCATCGACTGGCTGGCAACGAGCGGCGTCGACGTGCTGTGCTTGCAGGAACTCAAGCTCACCGACGACAAATTCCCCGTCGCTGAACTCGCGGCCGTTGGCTACAAAAGCTGGTTCGCCGGGCAGAAGACCTATAACGGCGTCGGCATTCTCGTACGTGACAGCCTGGCGGTCGACGAAACCACGATCGTTCGCAACATTCCGGCATTCGAGGATCCGCAGCAACGCGTGATTGCCGTGACCGTCGGAGGCGTGCGAATCATCTCGGCCTATTTCCCCAACGGCCAGGCGCCGGGAACCGAAAAGTTCGCCTACAAGATGCGATGGCTGGAAGCACTTCGGGACTGGATCGAAGGCGAGATGAAGACGTATCCGCAACTCGCGCTTCTAGGTGACTACAACATTGCACCGGAAGATCGCGACGTCCACGACCCGAAAGCGTGGGAAGGCCAGAACCTCGTCTCGCCTGAAGAGCGCGCGCATTTCGTGCAGTTGATCGAACTCGGTCTCACTGACACCTTCCGTATGTTCGAGCAGCCTGAGAAGCTTTACACGTGGTGGGATTATCGGATGCTCGGGTTCCGGCGTAACGCGGGACTGCGCATCGATCACATTCTGGTCACGGCAGAACTCGCCGCGCGGTGCACAGCGTGCGAAGTGGACAAAGTGCCGAGAAAGTGGGAGCAGCCGTCGGATCACGCGCCAGTGATCGCAACGATTAACTGAGGAGTCGGGAACGGCGAGTGATCGCGGAAACTATGCCAAGCGCGTAGGCGACTGCGTTATGCCTTGCCTGCAACTTGGGGCTTGAGGCTGCTGTCTGGAAGAACCGTTGCGAGGGCGTCGTCAGACGCCCTCCGCTACTCACCTCAAGCGTCCAGATGCAGCTCCTGAATCTTGCGCGTGATCGTATTGCGCCCGATCCCCAGCCGCTCGGCCGCTTCCACCTTCCGGCCCCGCGTGAAGTCCAACGCCTCGCGAATCACGGCAGCTTCAAAGCGGCGCGCGAGTTCGTCCATGACATCGGCGGTATTCTCGCGCAGTAATCGTGCGACTTCGGTCCGCAAGCCATTTTCCCAAACGCTTGCGGGAACGCCCGCAGGCGGCGTACCAAGCGAAGCCGGCAAACCGCCGACACCACCCGAAAGCGCCGAATTCGACCCGCCGCCGTTTTCCGCCGCAGACGCCGTCAACGCAGTGCTTTCGCCAGCGTATTCCTGAGTCGGCGTGAGATCCGGCGGCAAATCCTTTTGCTCAATCGTTTGCGCCGGCGCCATCACAGTCAGCCAGTTACACAGGTTTTCGAGTTGCCGCACGTTGCCGGGAAACGGCAGCGATGCCAAAAACCCAAGCGCATCTTCCGATACACGCTTCGGCTCCACGCCTAGATCACGTGCGCTTTTCTGCAGGAAATGTCGCGTAAGTAGCGGAATGTCTTCACTGCGCTCGCGCAACGCAGGTAAGCGCAAGCGAATCACGTTAAGCCGGTGATACAAGTCCTCTCGAAACAGCCCTTGCCGCACACGCGATTCAAGGTTCTGATGCGTCGCCGCGATCACGCGAACATTCGCTTTCAACGGGTTGTGGCCGCCTACGCGATAAAACTGCCCATCGGATAACACGCGTAACAGACGCGTCTGCAGATCGAACGGCATGTCGCCGATTTCATCGAGAAACAAGGTTCCGTTTTCAGCTTGCTCGAAGCGCCCCTGCCGCATTGCCTGCGCACCCGTGAACGCGCCGCGCTCGTGACCGAACAGCTCGGACTCAAGCAGATCCTTTGGGATCGCGGCGGTGTTCAATGCTATGAACGGGCCGTTCGCGCGCGGGCTATGTCGGTGCAGCGCGCGCGCAACAAGCTCCTTTCCGGTGCCTGATTCGCCCGTGATGAGCACAGTGGCGGCGGAATGTGACAGACGGCCAATTGCGCGAAACATGTCCTGCATCGCTGGCGCCTGCCCGAGCATTTCAGGTGTTTCGGTGACGCTATTGTCGTAGGCCGCTTCACCGCGCATGCTTTCATCGACGGCGCGGCGGATCAGTTCAACCGCCTTGTCGACGTCGAACGGCTTCGCCAGATACTCAAACGCGCCGCCTTGGAACGCAGCCACGGCGCTGTCGAGATCGGAGAACGCCGTCATGATGATGACCGGCAAACCGGGCAACTTGTCGCGCACGGTTTGCAGCAATTCGAGTCCGGAACCGCCTGGCATGCGGATGTCGGACACAAGTACTTGCGGACTCTCCTGTTCGAGCGCAGTCAGCGCGTCCCGGACGCCGGAAAAACTGCGCGTAGCGAAGTTCTCTCTTGCGAGCGCTTTTTCAAGCACCCAGCGGATGGATTGGTCGTCGTCTACTATCCAGATCGGCTTCATATAGTTCGGCGAGATGTCTTCGTGTGGTTCGGTTTAAGCCCGTCGAAACGGTCAGGCGCTCTAGCGCTTTTCAAAATGTCGATGAACCCTCGTAATCGATCCTTAACTCCATGCTTCGGTGCGTCGATCGTTCATCGGTGTCCGGTCAGCCTTCGAACGGCAACAAGATGGTGAACTCGGTGCAACCGGGCTTGCTTTCCACTTCGATCAACCCATCGTGCTGCTGCACGAAAGTCTGAGCGAGCGTAAGACCCAGTCCACTTCCATCTTCCCGCCCGGACACGAGCGGATAAAAAATCCGGTCGCGTATCTCTTCCGGGATGCCGGGACCGTTGTCAGTGATATGCAAGTCCAGTGCCAGTTTGTGCAGGCGCTTGCCGATTGTCACTTTGCGCGCAATGCGCGTACGTAGTTCGATACGCGCATCGCCTTGTGAAATGCGTTCGCGCAACGCTTCCGCCGCATTACGCACGATGTTTAGCAATGCCTGGATGAGCTGCTCTTTGTCGCCTCGCAAGTCGGGCACGCTCACGTCGTAATCGCGATCAAGCGTAAGGCCACGCGGAAACTCCGCGAGAATCACAGCGCGCACGCGTTCGCATACTTCGTGAATGTTCACGTCACCAACAATATGCGGATGCCGATGCGGCTCAAGCAATCGGTCCACCAGTGTTTGCAGCCGATCCGATTCCTTGATGATCACCTGCGTGTACTCGCGCAACTCGTCGCGTTCACGCGCGCCTAACTCAAACTCGAGTAGTTGCGCTGCGCCTCGAATGCCGCCAAGCGGATTTTTGATCTCATGCGCGAGGTTGCGAATCAGTTGCTTGTTGACCGCGGTGAGATCATGAATACGCTCTTCGCGGTCGGTCTTCAAATGCCGCTCGTTCTCGAATAGCTCGAGCAGCACGTAATTCGGTGCAACTTCCAGATACGCGACTATCGCGTGAACATGCAGCGGCTCGCGGCCGGGACGTTCGAGCACGGCGTCAAGATGCGTTGCGTTGAAACGATGATCGGCAATCGACGCAATGGTCGTCACCAGTTCGTCTGCATTGGCGAACAGTTCGGGCCATGAGGTTTGAGCCAGTTGCTTGCGCGAGCGCTCGAGCATGGCTTCGGCCGACGGATTCGCGAATGCGATCTTGAGGCTCGACTTGTCGAGCACAAGTACGACCGTGGGCAGTGCTTCCATGCCCGGCAGCAAATGCGTAGCGACGAGCGTGGCGTCGTCGGACAACGAATTGTCGGGAGGACTCTTTCTCGCCTTGATGAGATTCTTGAGAACCATCGTGCAGTGAGACCCCGTCTTTAAGACCCCGTCTTGAAACTTGTCAGGAGAAGTGCCGGCGATTAAAAAAAGGGACGGCACGCCGTCCCTTTTTGATCATCCGATACTCCTGCTTCGCGTCACGCAACGCACTTCTCCGTAAGACAGCGAACGAAGAAGCGCGTGCGCCATGCAACGCGCTTTACAGCGAGTAGTACATTTCGAACTCGATCGGATGCACAGCCTGGCGATAGCGCTGCAATTCATTCGTCTTCAGTTCGATATACGCGTCGAGCATGGAGTCGGTGAACACGCCGCCGACCGTCAGGAACTCACGATCAGCGTTAAGCGCGTCCAGCGCTTCGTCGAGGCCGGCACACACGGTCGGGATCTTTGCATCCTCTTCCGGCGGCAGGTCGTACAGGTTCTTATCGGCAGCTTCGCCCGGATGGATCTTGTTCTGCACGCCATCCAGCCCGGCCATCATCAGTGCCGAGAAGCACAGGTACGGGTTCGCCATCGGATCCGGGAAACGCGTTTCGATACGGCGGCCCTTCGGGTTGGACACGTGCGGAATGCGGATCGAAGCCGAACGGTTTTTCGCCGAGTAGGCGAGCTTCACCGGTGCTTCGAAGTGCGGCACGAGACGCTTGTACGAGTTCGTCGACGGGTTCGTGATTGCGTTCAGCGCGCGAGCATGCTTGATGATGCCGCCGATGTAGAACAACGCGAATTCCGACAGGCCTGCATATCCGTCGCCGGCAAACAGGTTCTTGCCGTCCTTCCAGATCGACTGGTGAACGTGCATACCCGAACCGTTGTCGCCCACGACCGGCTTCGGCATGAACGTAGCCGTCTTGCCGTACGTGTGCGCCACGTTATGGACGATGTACTTGAGTTGCTGCGTCCAGTCGGCGCGTTGAACCAGCGTCGAGAACTTCGTGCCGATTTCGTTCTGGCCCTGGCCCGCCACTTCGTGGTGGTGCACTTCGACCGGAATGCCAATTTGCTCAAGCAACAGGCACATTTCCGAACGGATGTCCTGGAACGTGTCAACCGGGGCAACCGGGAAATAACCGCCCTTCGTGCCCGGACGATGACCCGTGTTGCCGCCTTCGAATTCCATCGACGAAGACCACGGTGCTTCTTCCGAACCGATCTTGACGAAGCAACCCGACTGATCTGCACTCCAGCGAACCGAGTCGAAAATGAAGAATTCAGGTTCCGGACCGAAGAAAGCGGCGTCGCCCAGACCCGAGCTCTTCAGATAGGCTTCAGCGCGCTTTGCCAGCGAACGCGGATCGCGTTCGTAGCCTTTGCCATCCGCCGGTTCCACCACGTCGCAGGACATCACGAGCGTCGACTCTTCATAGAACGGGTCGATGAACGCGGTATCCGCATCCGGGATCAGCAGCATGTCCGACGCTTCGATGCCCTTCCAGCCGGCGATAGACGAACCATCGAAAGCGTGGCCGCTTTCAAACTTGTCTTCGTCGAATGCCGAAACCGGCACCGAAACGTGTTGTTCTTTACCGCGCGTGTCGGTGAAACGGAAGTCGACAAACTTGACGTCCTCGTCCTTGACGAGTTGCATGACGTCGGCCACGGATTTGCTCATTACCTATCTCCTGATTAACAAAAGTCGACGAACTCAATTCGCCGCCTAACCGATTCGAAACCATCGGTAGAGTCGAAAGCAGCTTCCATGCCAAGTGCACCAGTATTGCGCTAAGCAATTGAAGCTGCGCGCTTTTTCGGGGAAGCACCACCACCCTTCAAGGGGCTTACTCGATCAAAACCGCATTGTCATGCACATATTCGGTGCATCGAAAACTGAGACCCGTAACGTTAGCACCGATTCGGGGCAATTCAAATGCCTCGCACCAGTCCGATGCGTTCTACCACCCAGCCGACCGCGCATGATCGAAGCGCCGACAGCACGCTAGAATGCCTGATTAAAATGTCCGATTGGAGACCTCGTCCATGAGCACGCTCGAGCAGTTGTACGCCCAGGCCACGCAACGCGCCGTTCAAGACCAGTTGCCCTACGCGGGCGCCATTCTGCCCGCGGAGGCTTTCGAACTTCTTCAGCTCGATCCTTCCGTTCGCCTGGTCGATGTGCGCACGCGTGCCGAGCTCGATTGGGTTGGCCGTCCGGCCATTGACACCGCCCAGTACTCGCACGTTGAGTGGATCCAATACCCCGGCTCTGTCCCAAACGCAGCGTTTATGGAGCAGTTGCGCGAAGTGACCTCGCCCGACACCCCCGTCCTGTTCCTCTGCCGTAGCGCCGCGCGGTCGAAACTCGCCGCGGTCCTAGCTCACAAGGAGGGTTTTACCAAAGCTTTCGACCTGCTCGAAGGCTTTGAGGGCGACAAGGACGGCCAGGGACATCGCAAAACCGTATCCGGCTGGTGCTTTCGTGGCCTGCCCTGGATCGGCGCTTGAATCCTCTGAATGCCGGGGCGACTCCGTGACTTGAGTGGCTTAAGCCGCTGCGCCCGGTTCAATCTCCACTATCTCGCCGCCGAGCGCCGCCACACCCTCACGTAACCGGGCAAACGCGGCGTTCGCCGCTTCCGGCTCACCTTTGACACCCAGATCAATGTGAGCACGCCCGTAAATCTCCCCGCGCGTCGCGTCGCCGACGCTTGGCAAGCTGAACACGCGCACCCCCGCGAAATCGCGCTCGATTGACTCCATCAACGGCGTGATGCGTGATTCCGGTAGACCGAACACCAATACTGAACGCTCTACATAAGGCGTTGCGTGGTGAAGGTCCGCGAATTTCGTGTCCAGCACCCATTCAATCATTGGCCATGCCATGACAGGAAAGCCAGGCACGAAATGAATGTTCCCGACCGAGAAACCAGGGATCCGGTTATAGCTGTTCGGGATAATGCTCGCGCCCTTCGGGAACGTGCCCATGTTCAACCGATGCAGGTTCTCCGGCAAATTGAGATCCGCCGGTTTGTCACCCGCTGTTTCCCTGATCCGCGCCCGAATCAGTTCGGCCGCTTCCGGATGCGACTCAAGCGGCACGCCAAGCGCTGCGGCCGCGCATTGACGCGTGTGGTCGTCGGGCGTCGCACCAATCCCACCCGTTGAAAACACGACATCGCCCGATGCGAACGCGCGCTTGAGCGTAGCCG
Organism: Caballeronia eucalypticola; assembly: GCF_047608185.1. Lineage (NCBI taxonomy): Bacteria > Pseudomonadati > Pseudomonadota > Betaproteobacteria > Burkholderiales > Burkholderiaceae > Caballeronia > Caballeronia eucalypticola. Next base: position 293,585 of record NZ_JBLKRU010000002.1, on the reverse strand, counting down.
TGATGCGTTCACGGTCGTCGCCAATATATTCGGCCCACTCCAGCGACAATCCCCTCGCCGACAATAATTCGATAACTTTTGGCAGATGCTTGTCGGTCCTTCGACCGGACAATATCTCGTCGCCAATGATGATCATGCCAAAGCCCATGAATGCTCCCTGATCTTGAAATTAGCCGGAAATTCGGAACTTGGCCGCCGCGCCCGGACCGTTCAATGGAGGCGGCGCAGCGGTAGTTTCCGTCCGCAGGCGCTCCAGCGCATGCAGGCAATAGTGCGCGAACCAAAGCGCCGAAAAAACGAGAATGAATGCGTAGATCCAGATGGTTGCCGCCGCGATGACCGGAAACAAGGGCAGCAGCCACACCGACCACGCCCACAGCATGGTTGGCAACGAACCCAGCAGCCCGCTGATCACGCCGATCCCGAACAACGGCCAGCGCGCACGACGCACGATAGCCCGGCGCTCCTCTGCGCTGGCATGCAACGCGAGTGCGTCGTAAGTCATGACGCGATAAGTCAGCCAGCCCCACAAAACAGGCGGAATGATCGCGAAAAAAGGCGGGATCAGCCACAGCGGCAACGTCACAACCAGCAGAACAAGACATACGCCCGTGGTGATCACTGAATGCCCAAGACTCCCGTACCAGGAACCCCCGCGCCTCATTTCAAGCGACGCGTACTGACGCCGCGTCAGCAGCTTGATCACAGAAGGCATTGAAAGCGTCGCGATGAGCAGCAAAATGGTCACGACAATCAACGGAATCGCCATGATCACGATAAAAAACGGTGCAATCACCGCGTGCAGCGCCGAAAACCCGATCGAATCGAACAAGCGGTACATGGCGGAAGTGAGCGCCCAGCCATCAAGCCAGTTACGCGCGGCGCCTGTCAGCGTTTGCCAGAAAAACCACAGGAGAGCGCCCCATGCAACGGTCGCCACAGCGAACGGCATGAATGTCAGCCACAGCATTCTCGGGTGAAAAGCGTTCGCGAGCGCGCGCACGAACGAACGCAGCAAGTCATTCATGCAAAGGTCGTCTGAAAGGGAAAGAAGACAGGATAAACCACTGAGCGCATGGCGCGCTGCTCGTCCGTTTGGCTAACGCTGCCAGTCAAAACAACTTCGCCGGCTGGAAGCCGGCGAAGTTGTTTTGACGAGGACGGAGACGCAAAAAACTGAGCAGGTTCCAACAAAACACACCCGCTCAGACAGGAGCGCCTGAACGAGCCGGTTTTGATCAAGTATGGCTGCTTAAACGGCGGCTGTGTCCGAATCCGAACCCGGCGCGCTGGTTGCCCGATGTGACGCGATGCGCTCGCCAATGCGCTTGAACGCTAGCCAGTGCTGCTCGAAGAAGCCATCGCCGTAATTGCGTCCGGGTTTGTCGGCAACCGACAGTTGATCGCGAATGCCGGTCGGCTCAAGCTCCCGATTCCACGACACACTTCTGAACATCATGTCCCACCACGGTAGCAGGACGCCAAAGTTGCATCCGTACGTGGTGCCCTCGTGACCATAGCCAATTGCATGGTGCCGCCGATGGAACGTCGGGCTGACAAGCAAGCGCTCGCCAAGCCAGCCGAAGTGCATCCGAATATTCGCGTGCTGCACGCTTTGCATCAGATTAGTGATGGCGACCAGCACCACGAACTGCGACGGTTGTACACCGATCACCAACGCCACAGCGGCGAAAAAGCCTGCTTGCACGATGTTGTCGAGCAGATGATTCCGGTCGTCAGTCCACAGCGACATCTTTTGCTGGCTGTGATGGACCGCGTGCAATTCCCACCAGATGCCAATCCGGTGTTCCATACGGTGATACCAATACCCGGCGAAATCGAGCACGACCAGGTAAATAGCGAACGCGATGATCGGCTGGGAAGTCACGCCCGGCCAAAGATTGTCGAGTTCGATATTGGCGATGTTGTGCAACCGCAGCCAACTTTGAAAGCCATCGAAGAATGGCTGGAACGTGAAGAAAAAGAACAGGTTCAGGATGCCCAGTTTGACGATCCATGTATATAGCGCGTCCACTCGCACGCCTTTCCTGTTCTGCCACCTTTCGGCAGGCCGCAAGGCTTCAAGCGGTCGCAGGATCGCGTACATGATCAGCACTTCGAGCACGCCCACGATCACCCAATAAAGCGCGTCATAGGTGTCTTCGTCGTAACCCATCAGGCCGGCCTTGAACAGAAACGGCTGCACGATGTCGATGTACAGCCACGTCTGCAGCGTTGACACGAACGTGTCGAACAGGGAAAAAATGGAATGAAACATGGTGCTCCGTTACTGTTACCAGGCGCCGCCGTTTCCCTCGCGGCACCTCAAACTTCAATTCAAGCGCTTCTTCGTCCGTCGATCTCAGCCGCCATTCGGGCCTGTCACCGGCGCGCGGTCGAAAAAGTAGATGCCATGCGGAGAACGGCCCACAGCGATTGTCTGGATAAGCTTGCGATTTGTCAGATCAATAATGCCAATCTTCTTCGCAAACCGGAACGTAACCCAAAGATAACGCTTGTCAGCGGAAAGTTCCATATCGTCCGGACCGGGCAGCAAACCCGTGATGTCGCCGACATTCGTCAACGAGTCTTGATCGATGATGCTGATCGTACTCGCAACCCGGTTTGACACCACGACGTGTTTACTGTCCGCCAGCGAGCGGAAGTTGTGCGCGCCATTGCCCGTCTTGATCGTCTTCACGATCTTCTGGTTACGCCAGTCCACCACCGCGACGTAGTCAGCGCCCGTCATGCCCACCAGCAGGTATTTGTCACCCGGGGTCATCCACAGGCCGGCAGGCACTGGCCCGACCTTCATCTTCCATTTCACCGTTTGCGTTGCCAGGTCGATCGCCGCAACTTCGCCGGATACCTGCAGCGAGATGAGCGCCGTCTTGCTGTCATTCGTGAATGCAATGTGGCTAGGCATGACCGCCAGCGGTATGCGCTTGGCGATCGAGATATTCGCGCCGTCGTAACGGTAGATATCCAGCCTGTCGAGTCGCAAGCCGGTCGACACGAACCACTTCTTGTCTGGCGAAAATCCGACTTGATACGGATCCTCGATGTTTTCAACCCAGCGTTGCGGCTTGCCCGTCTTCGGGTCGATGAACATCAGATTGTTCGACACCGAATTCGCCACGATCAGCGACCCGTTGTCGGGCGTCGCCATCAAATGGTGCGGTTCCTTGCCGGTCGGAATGGTCGACACAACCTGGCGAGTCGCTTCGTCGATGAGGCTCAGGGTCGCCTCGCCGGAATTCAGCACGATCACGTTGTTGGCGTAAACCGGTGCGGAGACAGAAAAAGCAACGATTGATGCAGCGGTGGCAGCAGTGGCGCGCGAGAAACAAGTACGGAGAGAATTGCTCATGAAAACCCAGGTCGGAAAATAGCCGTCATTGTAGAACGTTTGCACTGGCCAGAGTGTTGATCCAGAACGGGTTTTTGGCATTTTTCGACATTGACGCCGCAACTGCCCCGGAAGCAGGTCCGAAGCATTTATCGAAGCTGTGTTCCCGGTCCTTCTAGACACAGAATCACATACAAATGGAGCGCGCTGGAATGGAAAAAATACGCAACAAAAAATGACCATTTTTTAGTTTACTTTGCAATCCAAATTATATTTTCTTCACTGCGATCACTTTAGGAAAGATCGTGTATTTCGAAAACACCATAACCGCGATCATCCCGACCTTCTGAGTCCGGACGTAGCAATGCAGGAAGGCTGTCCGACGCCCCAGCGGGCCAGAACTTACGAGGCGGGAGATCCTCGTTCCAAGGAACGATCGCGTCCAAATGCCTCCCTTTACAGCAGGCAGGCATTCACGTGATCGAATCCACCGATCAACCCGACATGTATTTGTCAAATTGTTAGACATCCTTCTTTCATGAATAGAATCTTTAAAGCAGTCTGGAACGAATCAACAGGCACGTGGGTCGCGGCTTCCGAAACGTCGAAGTCGAAGACCAAGCGGTCGTCGGCGCGCAAGCTTGCGATAGTGCAGGCGTTGATAATTGGAGTTGGCAGCCTTGCTGTTGCGTCTGGCGCTCATGCTGCTGACGACTGGGCAGCTGAGGGCACAGGTGCTAACTCCACCATCGTTGGACCTAATGCCTCCACGAATCCGGACAATGCTTCGGGCGAAAATTCGGTCGCGATTGGCTACGCCACGCGCGCGAAAGCTACTGGCGCGACAGCCACCGGTTCCTTCGCTAACGCAAATACGGGCGCCAGCGCGTACGGCATGGGGGCAAATGCGTCGGCAAATGCATCCACGGCTTTGGGTGGCGGAACCTACGCGAGTGGCGACAGCAGTGCCGCAATAGGGACAAAGGCAACATCAGGCGGCGCCCGGTCCGTCGCGGTTGGTGCAGAATCGACGGCCGCCGGAAACAGCGCAACAGCGCTCGGCGACACGGCTTCGGCCGTCGGCGAACAATCGACCGGTATTGGCGCAAACGCGGTTGCAACAGGTGATGGTTCAAATGCCATCGGTGCATCCTCACAGGCGCAGGGAAGTAATGCTATTGCTTTCGGCACGGGTGCAAACGCACAGGCCACTGATTCGGTCGCTATTGGCACCGGTTCTGCTTCAGCGGCAGCAAACGCGGTAGCGCTCGGCGCATTGGCTACTGCGTCGGCAGCCGATGCAATTGCCATTGGCACGTCTGCACAAGCACAGGGCGCAAACTCGATTGCTGCCGGTTACAAGGCTGACGCTCAAGGCGAAAGCGCAGTCGCAGTTGGCAACTCCTCCACCGCGTCCGGCGCCCAGTCAAGTGCGCTTGGCACCAATGCTAATGCTGGCGGCCTCAACGGCGTCGCGGTTGGAGCCTTCGCGAACGCAACTCAGGATAACGCGATCGCCGTGGGCGGTAACTCGGCGGCCGCTGAAAACTCGGTAGCGGTAGGCGCCGGTGCATTGGCGACCAAAACAGAGTCGATCGCCGTCGGCCGTGCTGCAGTTGCCTCAGCAGCCGATGCAATTGCCATTGGCACGTCTGCACAAGCACAGGGCGCAACCTCGTTTGCTGGCGGTTACCAGGCTGTCGCAGCGGGGGAAAGCGCAGTCGCAGTCGGCAACTCCGCCAATGCCGCATTTGAAAACTCCATCGCGATCGGCAATAACGCGATCGCAAACAACGCGAATAGTGTCGCGCTCGGCGCGGGATCGGCAACGACCATCGGCGCTCAATCGGGGTACGCCGCTTATGGTCTGACCGGATCGCAGACGTCAACGGGTGAAGTCAACGTCGGTAGCCGCACGATCAGCGGCGTTGCGCCCGGCGCAGCGGACACCGACGCTGTGAACGTCGCACAGTTGCAGGCCGTCAGTGACCAGACGACCGCGGCAATCGCGAACGCGACCACCGCGTCGGAAGGCGCGGTCAAATACGATCGCAATGCCGACGGCTCAGTCAATCACGACAGCGTGACTCTCGAAGGCACCAGCGGAACGGCGCTTCACAACGTCGCAGCTGGCGTGGAGTCCACCGACGCCGTGAACGTCGGCCAGTTGAACGACGCTATCGGTCAGGTCAACGCGTCAGTTGGCGATGTTGTCAATAACGCCGTGATCGACGCCAGCGACCCCTTATTCAGCGCAGATGGCGATCGCAGCACAGACGCGGCATCAGCCACCGGCACGAAGGCGGTTGCGGTAGGTGCGCAGGCAGTGGCTACGGGCGCTGGCTCGATCGCAATGGGCAGTGGCGCTCAGGCTACAGCCGATAACGCTATGGCGCTCGGTCAAAACGCCGTGGCAAGCGGCACAGGTTCAGTCGCCATGGGCAACGGCGCTCAGGCTTCCGCCGAGAGCACTACAGCAGTCGGCCAGAATTCGGTGGCGTCCGGCGCCGGTGGTGTTGCCTTGGGTAACGGTGCGCAAGCAACTGCCAACAACACAGTAGCACTGGGCCAGAACTCAGTCGCGGATCGTGCGAACACGGTTTCGGTGGGTGCGGCAGGGAGCGAGCGTCAAATCACGAACGTCGCAGCCGGCACGCAAGGCACCGACGCGGTCAACGTGAATCAGTTGAACCAAAGCGCGGGCAGTACGCTCAAGTCGGCCAACGACTACACCGACTCGCAGACCGAAGGTGCTCGTCGTGACGCATACGCCGGCACGGCGGCAGCATTGGCAGTCGCAGGCTTGCCACAAGCGGTATTGCCAGGCCGTGGCATGGTGGCCTTGGGCGGCGGCACTTACGGCGGACAGTCGGCTGTTGCTATCGGGATTTCGCAACTGTCCGAGAACGGCATCTGGGCCTACAAGGTCAGCGGCACGACGAGCACGCGCGGTCAGTTCGGCGTTTCCGTCGGCGCGGGCATGCACTGGTAATTCAGCGCAGTCAGGTAGAGGTAGTGTCGCGGGCGAGCTGCAAAAAGCCCGCGACATCGAGTCAATGAAAACAACGGATCCGATCAAGAGATGAACTTCACCCTCCGCAAGCCATCGCGTGCACTTCCTTTCGCTGCGTCGCTCGTCGCGGCCCTTCTGTTGTCGGGCTGCGGTACGGGCAGCCGGTTGTCCAGCAATGGCAGCCAGGACCAACTGGTATTTCCGGCAGTCGACTCGGCATCGAGCCACGGCGGTAGCTACCCCGTTGACTGAGGCCCTGCGCAAACTCAAGCCCGGCATGAACAAGAACCAGATTGCGGCTCTCCTGGGCCGTCCGCAATTCCAGGAAGGATTCTTCGGCGTCCGCGAATGGGACTATGTTTTGAACGTCACGAACGAGGCTGGTGCGCCGCAAATGGTTTGCCAGTTGAAAGCAGTGTTCACTTCAACGGACGAAGCGCGCAATTTTTATCGCAAGTGCGGCGATAGCGTGGAAACGTTGGCCGACGGAAAATGGCAAAAGTATACGGTGACGCCGGTCAGCACGCAGGCCAGCGGTTCGGTAAACACTGGCACTGAGCCCAGCGTTTTAACAGCTGCGCCACTGAGTCTCGAAGTCATACAGGCCTCAGGCGAAACAACAAAGTAACGCTGTAGAACCTGTAAAGCGCGAGCCGGCTACCCGCCGCGTCTCGCGCTTTTTTACGTCCGTTATCGCTGCATTGATTCCCATACTTTGTACAAACGCTTGACCGAAATTGGCATAGGCGTCCGAAGCTCTTGGGCAAATAACGACACACGCAACTCTTCCAATAGCCATCGGTATTCGCTCAATCGCGCGTCCGCCACCCCGCCTCGTTGCGCAATCGCCCGCTGATAGTTTTGCACTAGCGGCGCAATCTCCGCCGACAACCGCGCGTCCCGCACCGCATCCGCCTTCAACTTGTCGATACGCAACACCATTGCGTTCAGATAACGCGGAAAGTGAGACAACTGCGCGTAAGGCGTATCAATAATAAAACGCTTGCCGATCAGCGCGTTCAACTGACCGGCCATATCCGCGTACGGGGCACCGAACGATTTAGCCTGCGCCAATTTCTTCGACACCACCGCGTAATCCGCCAGAACCTGTCCGGCCAACCGAGCAATTTCCTGAGCCAACAGCGTCAAGCGGCTCTTGCCGGAATCGCGACGCGCATAGAAATCGCGGTCGTTATCGGGAAGCGGATCTTGCAAGCACGCACGATCCAAGGCCGTTTCTATGATCTGGCTACCCAACTCTTCCTGTGAACCCAGCGCCATGTACTGCAAGGACATCTCACGCAATCCGCTCAGATTGCGCTCGAGATACCGGATGGGCTCACGCAGTTGCAATGCAAACAACCGACGCAAACCGGCCCGATGAATCCGCGCCGCTTCTTCCGGCGAATCGAATACTTCAACGTCGCAATGCGTTCCCCGATCCACCAACGCGGGATATCCGAACAGCGTCTGACCACGCCGCCGGATTTCAAGCAATTCGGGTAACTTACCGAAATCCCACGTGCTGAGGTTTTCGTAGAGCGCGGTACTCGAAGAATCTGATGCCGGAGCGCTTCGAGTGACAGGAGCCGACGCGTCATTGCCGATATCCAGCGTCGCGCCCGCAGCGAGCTTCTGGAAATGCTGCTGTGCCTGAGCGCCCAGTTCAGTCCGCAACTGGGCAAGGTTACGGCCCATCGCGAGTTGCCGGCCGTGTTCGTCGATGACCTTGAAGTTCATGAACAAATGCGCCGGCAGCGTTTCGAGCTTGAAGTCCGACGATTTCATCGCGATTTGCGTCTGCTCGCGAATGTCGGCAATCAGCGCTTCAAGCAAACCGCCCGCGCCGAACGTCTTGCCGCTGTGCCGCTCGACCACGCCCGCCGAAAACTCGGGCAGCGGCACGAGATGCCGCCGCAATTTCTGCGGCAACGACTTCAGCAGTAACTGAATTTTCTCTTTCAGCATGCCGCGAACCAGCCATTCCGAGCGCCGGGCATCGACTTGATTCAAGCCGAACAGCGGCACGGTTAGCGTCACGCCATCGCGAGGAGAACCCGGTTCGAAATGATAGGTCAGCGTCATTTCGATGCCGGCCATCGTCATCCGCTTCGGAAACAGGTCGGTCGTGATGCCGGCGGCTTCGTGGCGCATCAGGTCATCGCGGGAGAGGAACAACAGGCGCGACGCGCCCTCTTTCTTTTCCTCATCGCGATACCAGCGCTCAAACGCGGCGCCCGAATAGATGCCCTTCGGCACCAGCGAATCGTAGAAACCGAAGATCAATTCGTCGTCAACCAACACATCCTGCCGACGCGACTTGTGCTCCAGTTGTTCGATATCCGCGAGCAGCTTGCGGTTATGCGCGAAAAACGGCAGCTTGGTCTCGAACTCACCATCTACAAGCGCGCCGCGAATGAACAACTCGCGCGCCCGCACCGGATCCTGTTTCCCAAAACTCACCCGCCGACGTGCGTAGACAGTCAGACCATGCAACGTTGCGCGTTCGAACGCCGCAACCTGCGCGGCTTTCTTTTCCCAATGCGGCTCGGAAATCGATTTGCGCAGCAAATGCGCACCGACTTGCTCAAGCCATTCAGGCTCGATCTTCGCAATACAGCGCGCGTAAAGTCGGCTCGTTTCCACGAGTTCGCCCGCTACAACCCAGCGCCCTGCCTTCTTCAACAAAGCCGAACCCGGCCACAGATAAAACTTGATCCCCCGTGCGCCAAGGTAATACGGCTCGTCATCGGCCTTGAGGCCCACGTTTCCGAGCAAACCGGTCAGCAACGCGAGGTGAATCTGCTCAAACGTTGCCTCGGATTCGTTCAGACGCCAGCCATGTTCACGCACGACGGTCAGCAATTGCGAATGCACGTCGCGCCATTCACGCAGGCGCACGTGGTTCAAGAAGTTCGCGCGACAGGCATCGGTGAGCTGCTTGTTCGACTTCTTGTGCGTGATCGCATCCTCGAACCACGCCCAGATTTTTGTCCACTGCAGGAATTCGGAGCGCTCATCGGCAAATTTCTTGTGCGCCAGATCCGCTTGTTCCTGCGCTTCGATCGGCCTATCGCGCGGATCCTGAACGGACAACGCGCTGGCGATGATCAACACTTCACGCAACGACTGATGATGGCGCGCAGCGAGAATCATCCGGCCGACGCGCGGATCGAGCGGCAAACGCGCAAGTTCGCGGCCGAGCGGCGTGAGCGCGTTGTCGTCATCGACGGCGCCGAGTTCGTTCAGCAGTTGATAACCATCGGCGATTGCACGACCCGGCGGTGGTTCGAGAAACGGAAACGTTTCGATGGCCGTCAGGTGCAGCGACTTCATCCTCAAGATCACTGCGGCCAGCGATGACCGCAGGATTTCCGGATCGGTGAAACGCACGCGAAGGTTGTAATCTTCTTCTTCGTATAGACGAATGCACACGCCGTCGGCCACGCGTCCGCAACGGCCCGCGCGCTGGTTCGCCGAGCTTTGCGAAATTGGTTCGATCTGCAACTGCTCAACTTTGTTCCGATACGAGTAGCGTTTCACGCGCGCCAAACCGGTATCGACGACGTAACGAATTCCCGGCACCGTCAGCGAGGTTTCCGCGACGTTCGTCGACAGCACGATGCGCCGGGCATTCGATGTCTTGAACACGCGCTCCTGCTCGGTCGCGGACAGACGTGCGAACAACGGCAGGATTTCCGTGTGCGGCGGATGGTGTTTGCGCAACGCTTCGGCGGCGTCGCGGATTTCGCGTTCGCCGGGGAGGAACACGAGGACGTCGCCGGGACCTTCCCGGCAGAGTTCATCGACGGCGTCAACGATCGCTTCCATCAGATCGCGGTCGTTTTCACGCTGATTTCTCGGACGATCAGGCCGCTCTTTTTGCTGCGTGCCGGGCGTGGTTCCTTGCGCGGCTTTCACCGCCGGACTGTCCTCTTCAACGGGCCGATATCGCACCTCGACCGGATACAGCCGCCCACTCACTTCAATGACCGGCGCGGGTTTTTCATCGCTGCCGAAATGACGGGCGAACCGATCAGCATCGATCGTCGCCGATGTCACGATCACCTTCAAATCCGGACGCCGCGGCAGGATTTCACGCAGATAGCCGAGCAGGAAGTCGATGTTCAGGCTGCGCTCGTGCGCTTCGTCGATGATGATCGTGTCATAGGCGGCGAGCAGCGGATCGGTCTGCGTTTCAGCCAGCAAAATACCGTCGGTCATCAGTTTCACCGATGCCCCCGGCGACAAGTTGTCCGTGAAACGAACCTTGTAGCCGACGACTTCGCCGAACGGCGTGCCGAGTTCTTCAGCGATCCGCCGTCCTGTCGCCGATGCCGCGATACGTCGTGGCTGCGTATGACCGATCAGTCCTGAGCCGCCTGCGCCAAGACCACGACCGAGGGCCAGGCAGATCTTGGGTAGCTGCGTTGTTTTTCCAGAACCCGTTTCGCCGCTGACAATCACGACCTGATTTGCCTGGATCGCGGCAGCGATTTCATCGCGTCGAGCGGAAACAGGAAGCGTTTCAGGAAAACGAATCGGCGGAATGGGATTCGGCTCGACCACTCGGCGCGGACGCGGCGCGCTTGGAGCGTTGGTTGGCGCGTTCGAGCGTTGCTGAGTGTTTTGGGACGCACGTGCTTCTTTAGGCGGTCGTGCTTCTTGAACGACTGAACGGGCAGCGGTGCCGGCCGATCCGGTCCCGCCGTCTGGTGGACCGCGACGCACGCGCTGCTCGCCGCTCGGCCCGGCGTGTTCCGCCTTTTCCCGTGAGGGGTGCGCCGGCGCCGAATCGGGTGCAGCCAAAGCTTCGGCCACTGCCGCCACAGGCGGGTTGCGCGAACGGTTTGCTTCCCGCGGTCGCTGCGCTTCAGGATTACGTCCCGCCTTCGGGCCACGTTCGTGGCGTTCCGGGCGCGCATCGGCAGTGACCGTTTTAGGATGAACGGCGGATTGAACACCGTCGCGCGCTGAATCTCGATCAGCCACGGCCTTGTTCACCACGTCCGGACGTGCGTGCGTGCGTGCGTCGTGAACCGTGTGTTTTTGATCCGGAGCCCGGTTATGAACCGGCGCGGCTTTTCCGCCAAGCCCCCAATGTTCCTGCGCGCGATTGCTCGTTGATGCTTGTCCGGTAGCGCCGCGGCTATCGATGCCAGACGCTGGTTCGCGCCGAACCTCTTTGGCATGTGCCGGACGCTTTCCTGGGGCCCGCTGTTGTTTCGATGCGTCAGTAGCGGCATCAACAGGGTGAACTGTGGGCCTGGACGTATTGGCTGCCGGGGACGTTACTGGAACCTTGACGCCCGCCCGTTTCGCCACCGATAAATCGCGCTGGCTCGAAACCCGTGCATCCGCACTCTGGTCCGATGAAACAACGGGACCGACCGCCTTTTCGGACAACAAAGTCGATAACAAGTCCAGACCGCCGCGCTCGTCTTTTCGCCGCGCGGGCTCCCGGGGAGGCGGAGCTGCACTAGAAGACCCAGTCGATTGATTGCGGGAAGACAACGGCGAAGGCGAAGCCGAGGATGAAACTCCCGCGCCCTTCTGAACATTTTTCTTCGCGGTCTGCGAGGAAGACGAACTCCCGCCCGCACCACCCGCCGCCGCTTTCGAAGCCCCGGCGGCAGACTCACCCGAGGCACCCGCAAACCGCCGCGCAGCCGCTTCCTTCTTGCGATTGACGGCGTTATCGGCGGATTCCTCCCCCTCGTTTTCCCCATCGCTTTCGCGCGCCGCTGCATCGCGCAGCAGCGCTTCACGCAGCTTTTTCAACTGCTCCTGAGGGTCAAGCTTGTCCGCATCGGCGGGACGTTTGGAAACATTCGGCATAGCACGGCATTATAATCCCGGCATGAATTCTCAAACCGACCTCCCCGCCGCGCCTCCGCCGGTTATCGCCGAGCCTGAAGCGCCTGATGAACACGGCCAGTTCGTGGAATGGATGCGCTCCGTCGCACCCTATATTCACGCGTTCCGAAACAAGACCTTCGTGGTCGCGTTCGGCGGCGAACTGGTGCAGGAAGGACGTCTGAACGCGCTCGTTCAGGACGTCGGCCTGTTGCATGCCATGGGTATTCACGTCGTGCTCGTGCACGGTTCGCGACCCCAGGTGGAAGAACAGCTGAACCTGCACGGCGTGGAATCGGAGTTTTCGCACGGCCTGCGCATTACCGATGCCCGCGCGCTCGAATCCGCGAAAGAAGCCGCCGGCGAAGTGCGCCTCGACATCGAAGCGGCGATCAGCCAGGGCTTGCCGAACACGCCGATGGCGCATGCGCACATCAGCGTGGTATCGGGCAATTTTGTGACAGCGCGGCCGGTCGGCATTCTCGACGGCGTCGATTTCCAGCACACCGGCGTGGTGCGCAAGATCGACGGCGACTCCATTCGCCATTCGCTGACCAGCAGCAAACTCGTGCTGCTTTCGCCGCTCGGTTTTTCGCCGACGGGTGAAGCGTTTAATTTGTCGATGGAAGATGTCGCGTCGGCAGCAGCGATCGCGTTGCGCGCCGACAAGATCATTTTCCTGACCGAAACACCCGGTCTCGTCGATGAAAACGGCGAGTTGGTGCGCGAAATGTCGCTCGACGACGCGTACCGGCTGCACGAAAGCGGCGAGCTGCAAGGCGACGCCGCGTTCTACCTGAAGCACACCATTCGCGCGTGCCGCGGCGGCGTGGCGCGGGCGCACATCATTCCCTACGCACTCGACGGCAGCATCCTGCTCGAATTGTTCCTGCACGACGGCGTCGGCACGATGATCTCGTACGAGAACCTCGAAAGCCTGCGCGAAGCGACGCCGGATGACGTCGGCGGGATCCTGACGCTGATCGAACCGCTGGAAATGGACGGCACGCTCGTGCGGCGCGGCCGACACCAGATTGAACGCGATATCGACCATTTCTCGGTGATCGAGCACGATGGCGTGCTGTTCGGCTGCGTGGCGCTGTATCCGTACACGCAGGAACGCATTGGCGAAATGGCCTGCCTGACGGTCTCGCCCGAAGCGCAAGGTTCCGGCGACGGCGAACGCCTGCTCAAGCGCGTCGAGCAGCGTGCGCGGGCTCGCGGCCTCACGCATATTTTTGTGCTGACCACGCGCACCGAGCACTGGTTTCTCAAACGCGGATTCGTCAAGGTCACGGTCGACGACCTGCCCGAAGATCGCCGCCGGCTCTACAACTGGCAACGTAAATCGCTTGTGTTGATGAAGCAGCTTTAAGCTTATTTCGAGACGTCCGTCCGGCTGCGAGCGCGATCGATTGACGCGGGTCGCTTGGCCCAGCGAGGCGTCCGGTTACCCCGCTACAGGAGAAATACAGATGGCCCGAACGATTCAATGCGCGAAACTCGGCAAGGAAGCCGAAGGACTCGACTTTCCGCCCCTGCCGGGAGAACTCGGCAAGCGGATCTACGAAACGATCTCGAAGGAAGCGTGGCAGGGCTGGCTCAAGCAGCAAACCATGCTGATCAACGAAAATCGCCTGAACATGGCCGATCCGCGCGCGCGTCAGTATCTGCTCAAGCAGACGGAAAAATACTTTTTCGGCGAAGGCGCCGATACCGCGCAAGGCTACGTGCCGCCGACACCAAGCTGATCGGACGAGCCATTTTCTGGCGATAAGAAGCCGGCCTTTCTGGGCCGGCTTTTTCTTTTTGAGAGTGCGGCACGGTCGGGCGAGAGCATCCTTCTCAAGGGCCCGGTTTGCGCATCGTCTTGCATTCTGCTATCATCTTCGTCTTTCCAACTGCAATTCAAAGTCAACTTCTTAGCAATGACGCGCCTGAAGCTTTCGTTCAAGCGCTAATTCGAGATATCGGCGAGTGGTTGTGGAGGCTTCCACAGGTCTGGATTTGCCCGTGGACAAGTTGCTCTCAAGCCTTCTCAATCCGTGACACAGCACGCAACCGGACTGCATCGCGTTTCATGCACTCCTCGCAAGCGCTCCTCGCGCCTCCGTTGCTCAATTTAGCTGCGTCCAGCCATCTATCCCCGTAGCACCGAGTACCCGTGCACCTGTGACCATCCACGAAGTGCCATTTCGCGACATCGCCGCGAGGCGTCAGCATTGGCTTTATGCATCGAGGCATCGAGGCGCCGTCAGCGCATCTTTTTGCGCTCCGCGTGCGGGCAATCGCCTTCCGAGGATGCACTGACGTCCGTGCACTGACACTCGCCTCGTCGCGAAACCGCACTTTCCCGGCAATGTGCGCTTGCGCGCACGCCGAACCGCCCCATGGGCGGCCCGGCAACAAACCTGGAGCTTCTCTTCATGGCAACACCGAACGACGGCCTCTGGCGACAACCCCAACCCGAAAAAGACCTGACGCTCGACGACATCACCATCGTGGATAAATCGCTGCTCAAACGCGCGGTCGGCGCCATGGCGATCGGCAATGCGATGGAATGGTTCGATTTCGGCGTGTACAGCTACATCGCCGTGACGCTCGGCAAAGTGTTCTTCCCGTCGGCGAATCCGGGCGCGCAGCTGATTGCCACGTTCGGGACCTTCGCGGCGGCATTTCTCGTGCGCCCGCTGGGCGGCATGGTGTTCGGACCGCTGGGAGACCGCATTGGCCGCAAGCGCGTGCTCGCGATGACCATGATCATGATGGCGATCGGCACGTTTTGCATCGGCCTGATTCCGGCGTACGGAAGCATCGGCATTTTTGCGCCGACCCTGCTGCTCGTCGCGCGTCTGGTCCAGGGCTTTTCGACGGGCGGCGAATACGGCGGCGCGGCGACGTTCATCGCGGAATTTGCGACCGACAAGAAGCGCGGTTTTATGGGCAGCTTTCTCGAGTTCGGTACGCTGGTTGGCTACGTATTGGGCGCCGGATGTGTTGCAGTGCTGACCGCGACGATGTCCGAGCAATCGCTGCTCTCCTGGGGCTGGCGCATTCCGTTCCTGATCGCCGGGCCGATGGGGATAATCGGCTTGTATATCCGGCTGAAGCTTGAAGAAACGCCTGCGTTCCAACGCGAAGCAGACAAGCGCGAAAGCGAAGCGCACAGCACGCCCAAAGAGCAATTCCGCGACATGTTGGTCAAGCAATGGCGGCCGATGCTGCAATGCGTCGGGCTGGTATTGATCTTCAACGTGACGGATTACATGGCGCTGTCGTATCTGCCGAGTTATCTCTCCGCTACGCTGAAATTCAACGAAACGCACGGGCTCTTCATCGTACTGCTCGTGATGGTCCTGATGATGCCGATGACGCTGGGCGCCGGCCATCTGTCGGACAAGGTCGGACGCAAACCGGTGATGCTGTTCGGATGCGTCGGCTTGCTGCTGCTGTCGATACCCGCGCTGAACCTGATCCGCATGGGCACCCTGCTGCCTATTTTCAGCGGCATGCTGATCCTCGGCGTGTTGTTGTCGTGTTTCACGGGCGCCATGCCGTCGGCATTGCCCGCGCTCTTCCCCACCAAGATTCGCTATGGCGCGCTCGCAATCGGCTTCAACGTGTCGGTTTCGCTGTTCGGAGGCACGACGCCGCTGGTCACCGCGTGGCTGGTTTCATCGACGGGAAACCTGATGATGCCGGCGTACTACCTGATGGGAGCATCGGTAATCGGCATTGTTTCGGTGCTGGCGCTTCATGAAACGGCCAGGAAACCGCTGAAGGGTTCGCCG
This sequence comes from Caballeronia eucalypticola, assembly GCF_047608185.1. Taxonomy (NCBI): domain Bacteria; kingdom Pseudomonadati; phylum Pseudomonadota; class Betaproteobacteria; order Burkholderiales; family Burkholderiaceae; genus Caballeronia; species Caballeronia eucalypticola. The sequence continues at coordinate 277,573 of NZ_JBLKRU010000002.1, read as the reverse complement.
CCGTGCGTGGGTTCGCGCTCGGAAGCGCATGCCGTGCTGCGCGGTGTTCGGCAAGCAGCCGAAATGGACGACCGGATGCCCGAGGCGACCGCACACGCAAAACAGCCGTCGATCTGATTGTTAAAAAAGAGGCCATCAAGCGTTCGCTTGATGGCCTCTTTTCTTGTCGCTCAAAAGCGGAACTCGGCCGCCATTCATTCGATCAGCTGCACGATCTCGACTTGTACCTCGCCGTTGTCGATCAGCATGATGCCGAGCGTCACGGGCAGTTTGAATCGACGCGGCCCGGCACTTCCCGGATTGACGAACAGCGTCGCGCCGCGGCGTTCGATCAAAGGTTTGTGCGAATGTCCGGTGACGACCACGTCAATGCCATTCAGCTGCTTCGGAACGTCGGCTATGTCGTGGACGAGATGAATCGCCGTTCCGTCGATATGAAATGTCAGCGCTTCCGGCAGGTCATCGATCCGCGCGCCCGAGTCGTTATTGCCGCGAACCGCTGTGACGGGCGCGAGTTCGTTGAGCGTATCAAGGACAGCGGGATTGCAGATATCGCCGGCGTGAATGATGTGCTCGCAGCCGCGCAGCGCCGCGAGCGCCTCGGGGCGCACGAGGTTGTGGGTATCGGAGATGATGCCGATGCGGATAACAGATGACATGGGCTTCGCTCGCAGGACTTTATGGCCCGAGCGTAGCACTGTTCATGTCGATGAAATCACCTTGGCGCAGGTCGTTACTCTTGCGTCAGCAGGACTTTCTCCACGCGCCGGTCCGGGACAAGCCATACGATCGCCACAACCGTATATAAGGCCGCGGCGACCCACGGCTCCCAGAACGAGGCAGCAATGGCAACGAGATACAGCACCACCGAGATCTTGCCCTTGCGATCGGCGCCAATGGCGCGCTCCAGCATCGAGTTGGCGCCATGCAGCCCGATCAGCGCGCGCGTGAGGAGGTACCACGCGACGGCCGTCATGAAGAGATCGAAGCCGTAGAGCGCAGTGGGCAATGACGCCATGTGGTTCTCGCCCATCCAGTTGGTGGTGAACGGGAGCAGCGAAAGCCAGAACAGTACGTGGAGGTTCGCCCATAGCACGCTGCCGTTAACGCGCTGGGCTGCGTGCATCAGGTGATGGTGGTTGTTCCAGTAGATACCGACGTACACGAAACTGAGCACGTAGGCGCAAAACACGGGACCGAGGGCGCTGAGAGACGCCAGATCGGCGCCGTGCGGCACCTTGAGTTCCAGCACCATGATCGTGATGATGATGGCGATCACGCCGTCGCTGAATGCCTCGATCCGATTCGTGCCCATCCTCTTCCTCTCTCGTGCTTTTGGCTTTGTTGTCAGCGCCCCGCGCGCGCAACAAATTATGCGCGAGCAACCTGGCGCTGTCGATTTAGCCTGAACGAGAGAAAGGAGCGCCGGGTTTTATCCAGGAACGGAGGAATGGAGCCATTGCAGCAGTTGTAACCCTGCCCCCGCCGCGAGAATTGCCAGCCCGAGGCCCAGACGCGTCCGTTCACGCCATGCGCCAATAGAAATTTCTTTCATTCTCGCCTCCTGACATCGATGGACCGACTTGTTGATCCCGCCGTGGCGGATTTTCATCTACCTAAATACGCGTGCTCAGGTCCGAATGGATGCAGAACGGGAGGCTATCTATTAATTTCCATCCCGCGGAACACGTCGAAAGCTGCCGAAGAGAATTTATGCGCCCGATGAAAACCGGCCGCACAATCACCGAAAGGCAGCCAGAAGCGAGACGTTCGCGCCGCTCTGGATTGGCCCGTCGGCCGTCCGATGGTAGAATCCCGTCCGCTTGGCGGGGTGATGAAATTGGTAAACATAGCGGACTTAAAATCCGCCGCCTAACGGCTTGCCGGTTCAAGTCCGGTCCCCGCTACCAGCGTCAGATTGATTGAACGTCCCCGAAGCTCAACGCAATAATTACTGTATGTTCATACAGAAGCGGCTCAACGCCGTTGCGCACTTCCGGATTTCATTTGGCCTGGCTGAAAGGAACGAAGGAAACGAGAAAGCGAACGAAAGAAGCACCGGTCGCGCACTGCAGATCCGTTTTATCGATACTGAAACCGCCAGTCATCCTGTCTTCGCTTAACCGACTGAAGTAGACTGCGCGTCCCACCTAGCGCGAGCCATCATGAAACATCGAACCTTTTATGCGGTGGCCGCTGCTGCCGTCCTTACCTGCACCGCAGGCTGCACGACCCCGTACCGCAACGGCCAGGAGTGCAAGGCCAAGATGGTGGAAACCTACCCGGACTCCAAGCCCAAACTGACGTATGAAATACCTCGGGTCGCATACCAGGGTGCGCGCGTGGTGGTCGAAGGCAGCTACACCAAACAGATTCCGCCCGTGGGCGTGACCCCTATCAAAGTAACATCGACGCAGGTACAGGCAGCCGTCGAATGCACGTTTGAAGGCGATCAGATCAAGACATTCCAGTGGCTGACACCGGCGGATCTCGCTGAAAAGTACCCGCCGAAACCGGACGCCTCTGCCACGGAGTAACGGTATTCCGCAACGTCGGAAGACATGGTCAAGCCGACGCGTCAATGAACCCAGCGACTCGCGCACCGGCCGACGCCGAACCGATCCACCGTCAGCGGACGTCCGTCGTCTTTAGTATCATCAGCGGCTCGCTTCATGCGTTGAATCCTCGAGCCCTCGCCCATGTCCGCTGCCGCCACCGATTCAAATTCCCACACCCCGCATCAGCCGGAACACCAGCCCCACCAGCCCCACCAGCATTACTCGCGGACAACGCTGCTCGTCCTGGCGACGATCGCAGGCGTATCCGTCGCTAATATTTATACGAATCAGCCGCTGCTCGCGGCGTTTCGTGCGTCGTTCCCGGAAAGCGCCGAGCTGATCGGCGCGGTGCCGGCCGTCACGCAGCTCGGCTACGCGATCGGCATGTTATTGCTCGCGCCGCTCGGCGATCGCTTCGACCGCCGCCTGATCATCCTTCTGCAACTGGCCGCACTTGGCATCGCGCTCGTCGCGGCAACCGCCGCGCCCACGCTCGGCGTGCTGATCGCGGCGAGCCTGGCGCTCGGCATCGTGGCGACCATCGCGCAACAAGCCGTGCCGTTCGCCGCCGAACTCGCGCCGCCGGCGCAACGCGGTCACGCAGTCGGTACGGTCATGAGCGGCTTGCTGATCGGCATCCTGCTTGCACGCACGGTCTCGGGCTTCGTCGCGGAGTATTTCGGGTGGCGAGCGGTGTACGGCGCCTCGGTGGCCGCGACCATCGCGCTTGCCGTACTCGTGGTGATGCGCCTGCCGCGCAGCAAGCCGACTTCGACGCTGCCCTACGGGAAGCTCCTCGCGTCGATGTGGCATCTCGTGGTCGAATCGCCCGCGCTGCGCGAGGCATCGATGACCGGCGGTGCGTTGTTCGCGGCGTTCAGCATATTCTGGTCGGTGCTCACGTTGCTGCTCGCGGGCGAGCCGTTCCATCTCGGGCCGCAGGCAGCCGGTTTGTTCGGCATTGTCGGTGCAGCGGGTGCGCTGGCCGCGCCGCTCGCCGGCAAGTCGGCGGACACGCGCGGGCCGCGAGCGGTGGTGTCGCTGTGCATCGTGCTCGTGGCCGTCTCGTTCGTCGTGTTCGCGATGTCGGGAAGCAGCCTCGTGGGTCTGGTGATCGGCGTGATCGTGCTCGATATCGGCGTGCAGGCCGCGCAGATATCGAATCAATCGAGAATCTACGCGCTCAAGCCGGAAGCACGCAGCCGCGTGAATACGGTGTACATGGTGGTTTATTTCATTGGCGGCGCGGTGGGATCGGCGGTTGCATCGTTGGGGTGGCACGCGTTCGGTTGGGTCGGCGTGTGCGTCGCGGGACTCGCGGCGACTGCGCTTGCCGGCCTGAGCCATTCGCGAAGCCGTTCAAAGAGCGCCGTGCCGGAGGTCTGAAAGGCGGCCGCGCCCGTGCGATTAATTCCGCGCGCGGGCGTAGTGATGCAACGCGTCGAGAACGCGATCGAATTCCAGGGATTTATCGAAGAAATGGCGCACGCCGTATTGCAGGCAGCGCTCGCGGTAGGCCGGCAGTGCATGGTTCGTCAGCACGGCGGCGAAAGTCGAATCGATCATTCCGGTGCGTTGCAAATATGCCAGCACCTCAACGCCCGAGCCCTGCTTGAGCTGCAGATCGACGATGATCGCGTCGAAGCTCTGCGCGTCCAGCAACGCGATCGCCGTCTCCGGCGTATCCGCCCAAGCGGTGACCCGCAGTTCGCCGGACGCATCGATCGCCTCCACCAGGCTGCGCCGGATCAACGGCGAGTCTTCGATCAACAGCACGCGCAGTGGCCGCTTATGCGCGAGACCGGTTTTATCGACGATCGGTTGTTGGCCCACGGCGGGCATCCTCCTTACTCGATCAAACCGTTCTTGATCGCGTAATACGTAAGATCGGCATTGTTCGCGAGCCGCATTTTTTCAAGAACGCGTGCGCGATACGTGCTGATCGTCTTCACCGACAAATGCAGTTCCTCCGCTATTTCGGTCGGAATCTGGCCGCCCGCGAGCTTGCAAAAAATCTGGAACTCACGCTCGGACAAGGCTTCGTGCGGGCGCTCGGTAGCGGGTTTTTCCAGCTTGTCAGCGAGTGCGTCGGCGATGAATTCAGACAAGTAACGATGGCCCCGCGCCACCGTCCGGATGGCCCGCACGATTTCGTCGGGCGCCGCATCCTTGTTCAGATATCCGTTGGCGCCGGCGCGCAGCAGATTGATCGCGTACTGGCTTTCCGGATACCCCGACAGCATCAGCACGCCCTGCTCCGGGCGGATCTGCTTGATCACGCGCAAGGTGTCGATACCGTTCTTGTCCGGCATCGCGATGTCCAGCAACACGACGTCGAACGCGCTTTCACGCACGCGCGCGATGGTTTCATCGCCGGTGGACGCTTCGGCGGCGACTTCCATGTCGGGTTCATCGGCGACAAATTGCCGGAACCCGCTTCGCACAATGGCGTGATCGTCCGCTATCAACACTCGAATCATCTGCGCTCCCCGCGGCCTTTTTACAGTTAATCATTGTCCCGCCGCCGCGCGGCGGGATGAACCCGCCGCGCGTCGTCCTGGAGCTTCAGTATTCGCTTTCGCGCGCTTTTACAGCTAACGCGCAATCAACCGTCGAGGCCGTCGAGCAGGTCGGCCATGTCATCGGCGTGCTCTTCTTCGACCGCGAGGATCGTTTCGAAAAGCCGGCGCGTGGTGACATCTTTTTCGCCGAGGTAGCGAATGATTTCGGCATACGTGTCGATCGCAATGCGTTCCGCGATGAGATTCTCGCGAATCATATCGATCAGATTGGCGCCTTCCTTGTACTCGGAATGCGCGCGCGACGCGAGGCTATCGGGTGCGAAATTCGGCTCGCCGCCCAATTGGACGATGCGCTCGGCAATGGTATCGGCGTGTTCCTGCTCTTCGGTCGCGTGCTGCGCGAATTCCGATGCAACGGCTTCCGAATGGATGCCCTTCGCCATGAAGTAATGGCGTTTATAACGCAGCGTGCAAACGATCTCCGTGGCAAGTGAATCGTTCAATAGCTTCAGCACGACTTCCTTGTCAGCGCCGTATGTCGACGTAACTGAGCCATCGTCCATATGCTGACGCGCGTTGGCGCGGATTTTTTCCATGTCCAGTACGAAAGGATCGGACTTGCTACCGGCTTCTTTCGGTTGTGCGGGTGCAGCTTTTACAGCAGAGGATTTCGACATTGATGTGCTCCAGAAAGAGAATGGATCTTTTGTTCGGCGGTTGGACGGGTTCGAGGAGGCAGCCTCGCTGGACAAACACATGGACCGCCATCCACAGTCACTTTCAGTACCGCTCGCATACGGCGTGCCTGCTCGCGAACATCACGTTCGGAACACACCCAGCAGCAACGTAACAACGAAAACCACGAGAAAGATGTAGAACAGGATCTTCGCAATCTCTGCAGCGCCTGCTGCAATGCCGGTAAAGCCGAACACAGCCGCGATAATCGCAATGATGAAGAAAACAACGGCGTAATGAAGCATGGCGATCTTCCCTCCTGTGAGTTCTTATAGGCTTCGGATCAAGCATTGAATCCGGCTTTCGGGATGAGTCGAGTCGCTTTAAATAACGGTGGTTAAGACCGCTAATCGACAATTTTCTTCGTCACGATAAAGCCGAGCACAAGGAACACGACGCACAAGATCAGGAACAGCACGAACAGGAACTTCGCGATACTGGCCGCGCCCGCTGCCACGCCGGTGAAGCCGAGCAAACCAGCGATAACTGCGACGATGGCGAAAAACAATGCCCACTTCAACATGATCCGTTCCCCAATAAGGATGACTAGTAACAGGATGTTAGCGAGGCGGTCATGAGGCGGCATCTGGATGCACGCCGTTTTTCGTGTAGGACTTCACCGACAAACGCTTTCAACTTCAATTCACTTCCGGCTAATGCGGCTTGGCGCCAATCAGCGCTGATTAACGTAAGTCAGCGCAATTCGATCAGCCCTATACGGCGTGAAAAGTTACACTGGCCGCACAGAAAACCCGGCAGCTCCCTATGACTTCCTCTTTACACGAAGGCGGCGCGACGAATCCGGCGGCGGGCGTCACGCGGCGCGCAACCCGGTTCAGCGCGCGTCTGAATGGCTGGATGCGCCGCTGGAGTTGGGCCGTCGCGATGACCGTCGCTATTGTGATTACCGTTGGCGGCCTGGTGATACTCGAATCCGGCCGCATGCGGATTGCCGCGGAATACGAGACCGCGCTCGACGCGAAAGGTGCCACCACCCAGTTGACCGCGCTGGCGGCGGATATCGCGTCCCTGACTGCCGATGAACGCGCGTTCCGTCTCGCGCCCGACAACACCTACACCGACCACTACAACGCGGCGGCAGCGCGGATCAAACAAACGGTTGCGTCGCTCGATGCGTACTATCGGCGCAAAGCGGACGACACCGCGCTCGCCAGTTTCAACCAGGTCAGCACGATCCTCGACGCGCGAATCAACTCGGGACTCGCTGCCCGCTCGGGTTCAGACAGCGCATCGAGTACCGATATCCTCGACAGCGCGCTCGCCCTGCTGCGTCTAAATGAAGAACGGCGGGCGCAGTCCGCGCTCGACGCGAGCCGCGCCGACCAGCGCATTTCCACGTTCTGCGTGGGCGCGTTGTGCGCGTTGAATATCGTGTTGTTCCTGCTGTTGTTTCGCAATCTCGGTATCCAGTTGGACAAGCAAGACCGGGTGCAGCAAAAACTGATTACGCAACAGGAAGAGCTCGACCAGCTCGTATTTGATCGCACGCGGCAACTTGAAGCCCTTGCGTGGCATTTGCAATCGGTGAGTGAAAACGAGAAGACCCAGCTTGCCCGCGAACTGCACGATGAACTCGGTTCAATCCTGACGGCCAGCAAGATGGATGTGGCCTGGGTCAACAACAAGCTAAAGGGCGCCGAGCCCGCGATGGCCGAAAAACTGGGCCGTGCGCTGGCGAATCTCGATCAGGGGATTGCGCTGAAGCGGCGGATTATCGAAGACATGCGGCCAACCGTTCTTGCCAGTTTCGGACTGGTCACGGCGCTGCGAACCCTCGCCGATGAAACCGCGCAACGCACCGGCTGGACGCTCGAACTCGCGCTCCCCGATGACGACATCAAGCTCGGCGAAGAAGTCGAAATCGCGTTGTTCCGGGTCGCGCAGGAATCGCTGACGAACGCGGCCAAATACGCGCGGGCATCGAGTGTGTCGATCGCGCTGGCGCTTGATGACGTGAGGGTATCGATGCATATAGCCGATGACGGCGTCGGCATTCGCCCGCAGGACCTGCAGCGCACGCACACGCATGGCCTGCTGGGGATGCGCCAGAGGGTCAGCGCGCGCGGCGGGCGTATTGAAATCGAACGGCGTGTTCCGCACGGAACCGATATTCGTGTCACCATGCCCCGCGCGCGTAACTTCGACGCATGAGGATGGAAAGTGGACGGCCTGTTGGCTTTTATTGGCGGGCGCTCGCACTTAGTTTGTAGGACGGTGCCGACATCAGTTGCAGACTGCACCTACACGATAAAAACATCCGCGCCTACAGCTTGCGATCGCGCAGTTTTTTATGATTCATCGGACCGGTGTGGCCGATTAAAGAAGTGGTAGCCGCGGGTTTTTGGTGCTGGTTTGATCACGTGAGTTGATCCCGGCGGCCGCTTCCGCGATCGGTCTTAGCCAAGGCCACAATGTGTCCGGTATTTGCTTTTGCAGCCGCTTTCGTTATTCGCTTTCGCTGCTGGACATCGAGTGGCCAGGATTCGAACATCGGGTACGCGTTCAAGGCCGAACCGCCAGCGTACCTGCATCAAACTCAAGGGGAATTGCTCATGACTCGAATTATCGCTTTGCTGTTGATCGTTGGATCCGCCGCACTCGCAGCTTGCAACACAGTGGCCGGCGCCGGCCAGGACCTGTCAAAGGGCGGCAACGCCATCACGAATTCGGCCGATAAGCACAACGCCGAGTAAGTGAGAAAGCCAGCGACAAAGGCTTAGCGGTCAGTGACCGCCGGCAATTTGTTGCCCACCCGAAGCCGAACCGGCCGCGGAATTCGCCAGGATGACGATCAAAAGAACCTCCCTTTGCGGAGGTTCTTTTTTTGCGTCTTAGCGAAAGACATGCGAAATTGCATCAGTTGGCAGTGAAGCATCCAGTCTTTTATTGGACGGGGCCACAAAGTGAACTCCCGAGACCTAAGACCATAACTAGAGTTTTGTGCTGCACCATATCCAGAGTTTTGTGCTTTTTTCAGCGCGCGGTTGTGCGCAAAATTTGGCTAAAGCCAATGCTGAAAGGGCTCACAGCCAATTTTAAGGCTAACGCTTTCATGCGCAAAATGATGTCATGCCCGGTCCTTTTCTTGTTTGATTGATGAGAAATCATGCTGCCGGCCAAGCCCTGAATTTCCATCTTCGCCCTACGACTTGCGCAACTCAAAAAAACAGCGGCCCGTTTCTCCGGATTTGCTCCGAACGGTCCGCCGTTTTTGAAGTGCCGGTTGTTTCGTCCCGCCGTCCTCAAACCAGACCGCGCCTCTTGTAATCGAACCAGAACGACAAAGCCACGCTCGCCAGGATGATGAGGGTCGCCATCACGGTCCACTTCGTGATCACCTCGCCGAGAAACAGCGCGCCTATCACCACGGCCACCACCGGATTCACGTACATGCAGCTGCTCGCGATAATCGGACTCGTGTGGCGAATCAGGTACGCATACGCGACGTACGCGGCCATCGAGCCGACGAGCATCAGGTACAGGTAAGCCATGAACGGCGTGAAGCCCATGCTCACGATACGTTCACCGGACACCCACGCAACGATAGTCGCCATCGCGCCTCCAAGGCTGATCTGCAATGCCGTCGATACCAACAAATCAGACGGCAGCTTCAGACGCCCCGCGAGAAACGAACCGCCCGCCCAAAAGAGCGCGCCGCAAAGAATCGCAAGACTGCCTGCAGTCGACCCCGACGACGGATCACCGTGATTCAGCAACGCAATTCCGACCAGCCCCAGCCCGACGGCGACCCACTCGCCCTTCGCCACTTTGCGGCCTGCAATGGCGGCAATAACCGTGGCGAACAGCGGCACGGTCGCCACCATGACGGCAGCCGTGCCGGTCTCGACCGTGCGCATACCGAACGCAAGCATCCCGCTCGACAAACCCACGAGCAACGTTCCGACAGCCGCAGCGTTTCGCACTTCGGCGAAAGTCGGCCAGACCGGATCACGGCGCGCAGCGAAGATGAACAAACCAATGCCGGCGAACAGGTTGCGCAACCCGGACAGCATCAGCGGAGGGAACGATTCCAGCGACAGATGCACCGCCATGTAGGTCGAACCCCATACGATGTACACCACGCAGAGGGCAAGCGCCACGCGGCCGCTGCGAGTCGCGGGAAGCCGGAAGGGGAAATGGTTGGGAAGATTGAATGGCCGACGCGCGGGGGTATCGGCGACAGATTGTGTACTCGTCACGTCCGGCAGCACGTCCGGCGACGGCGACGCAGCGTCGGCTGCTGCCTGCGGAAACGGCAGCACGTCAGCCAAAGGCTGTGACTGCGGTGGCACGAAGGGGTGGGGTGGCGAATCGGAATCCGGCAATCGCGGCGGCAGCGGTGTAGACATCCGTTACTCCGCGGCGAAGATGATTGCAACGCCAGCCGGCCGGATGACCAAGCTCGCAGTCAACTTGACAGGCAAGCTGAAAAACACCGGTTTCGCTTCGCCCGAAACCAGGGGAAGTGAAGAACGGCGCGTATGCCGCTTGAGCATCGCGGCAAAACGGGCAAGGCAGGACAACATGTCGGAAGCAGAAAAAAGGGTCGGGCAACAACGTGCCGAAGCTCGATAACGGCTTGAAAGCCGGCATGAGCCGCCGCGAGTCTGGTGCGTTTCGGTAAAAAATGTCGAAGCGCATCCGGGAAAACACGGTGGTCGCCATTATGCAGTAAGCAATGCACACGCACGCGTGAGTGTTACAGATGGTTGCCAACACGCTACGGCGAGGTGTATTGTTGCGGCTGCTAACGCGGGGGTCCTGCGCTGCATATCGGCATCCATCGCTGGATTGCCGGTGTGTCGCGGGTGAGAAATACCCTTTGAACCTGATCTGGATAATGCCAGCGCAGGGAAGCGTTCGGATTTCGCAGCGCTTGGGGTCTTCAGGGTCTATCTCTTCCTCGCGCATCCCCGCCAAGTCCGCTCGTCTCCCCTCTGCTTTTCTCCAGTCTCCCAGCGCTAGCGTTTGACTCAGCCGTTTCTCGTGCGGTCTCGTGCCATTGGGTGCAATTTCGTGCGCGTGGCGTTTATCGCCGGCCGGCTGGGAAACATCCGTCCCCACAGCAACCAACTGCATGGGACCGGAAGAAGCGCAAGGGACCGGAGCAGGCACTCAATGGCTAACTCCGGCCGACACGCTAACTCCGGTCGACACAGGAGAGCCGCATGAATGCCAACCCGAAATTCCTGTCTGACGACGCCGTCGTCGACGCTGCCGCCATCGCGCCGCTGCCCAATTCACGCAAGATCTACGTGACGGGCTCGCGTCCCGACATCCGCGTGCCGATGCGCGAAATCACGCAGTCCGACACCAACGAAAGTTTCGGCAGCGAAAAAAATCCGCCGGTTTTTGTCTACGATTGCTCCGGCCCGTATTCGGATCCGGACGCCAAGATCGATATCCGCTCGGGTCTGCCGGCCGTGCGCCAGGGATGGATTGAAGAACGTGGCGACACCGAGTCTCTCGGCGGCCTCTCGAGCAATTTCGGTCGCGAGCGCGCCGCCGATCCGGCCACCGCCGACCTGCGTTTCAAGGGTTTGCATCGCACGCCGCGTCGCGCCGTACGGGGCAAAAACGTCTCGCAGATGCACTACGCGCGCCAGGGCATCATCACGCCGGAAATGGAATACATCGCGATCCGCGAAAACCAGCGCCGCGCTGAATATCTGGAATCGCTGCGCACGAGCGGCCCGAACGGCGAAAAACTCGCCGCGATGATGGGCCGCCAGCACCCCGGTCAAGCGTTCGGCGCACAGGCTTTCGGTGCCAACGCGCCCAAGGAAATCACGGCTGAGTTCGTGCGCGACGAAGTGGCCCGTGGCCGGGCGATCATCCCGGCGAACATCAACCACCCGGAAAGCGAGCCGATGATCATCGGCCGCAATTTCCTGGTGAAGATCAACGCGAACATCGGCAACTCGGCGGTGACGTCGTCGATCGGCGAAGAAGTCGACAAGATGACCTGGGCGATCCGCTGGGGCGGCGACACGGTCATGGATCTCTCGACCGGCAAGCATATCCACGAAACGCGCGAATGGATTATCCGCAACAGCCCGGTGCCGATTGGCACGGTGCCGATTTATCAGGCGCTCGAAAAGGTCAACGGCAAGGCCGAAGACCTGACCTGGGAAATTTTCCGCGACACGCTGATTGAACAGGCTGAACAAGGTGTGGATTACTTCACGATCCACGCCGGCGTGCTGCTGCGCTACGTGCCGATGACCGCAAACCGCATGACGGGCATCGTCTCGCGCGGCGGCTCGATCATGGCTAAATGGTGTCTGGCTCATCACAAGGAAAGCTTCCTGTATGAGCATTTCGAGGACATCTGCGAAATCATGAAGGCCTACGACGTGAGCTTTTCGCTCGGCGATGGCCTGCGTCCCGGCTCGATCTACGATGCCAACGACGAAGCCCAGCTCGGCGAACTGAAAACGCTCGGCGAGCTGACGCAGATCGCGTGGAAGCATGACGTGCAGGTGATGATCGAAGGTCCGGGCCACGTGCCGATGCAGCTCATCAAGGAGAACATGGACCTGCAACTGGACTGGTGCGACGAAGCGCCGTTCTACACGCTTGGGCCGCTCACCACGGATATCGCGCCGGGTTACGACCACATCACGTCGGGAATTGGCGCCGCGATGATCGGCTGGTTCGGCACGGCCATGCTCTGCTACGTCACGCCGAAGGAACACTTGGGCCTGCCGAACAAGGACGACGTGAAGACCGGCATCATCACGTACAAGCTCGCGGCACACGCGGCCGATCTGGCGAAGGGTCATCCGGGTGCTCAGGTGCGGGACAACGCTTTGTCGAAGGCGCGCTTCGAATTCCGCTGGGACGACCAGTTCAATCTCGGACTGGACCCGGACAAGGCACGGGAATTCCACGATGAAACCCTGCCGAAGGACTCAGCCAAGGTCGCGCATTTCTGCTCGATGTGCGGTCCGCACTTCTGTTCGATGAAGATCACCCAGGACGTCCGTGAATATGCGGCGAAACAAGGGGTATCGCATATCGAGGCGCTTAAGCAAGGCATGGAAACGAAGGCGATCGAGTTCGTGAAGAAGGGCTCTGAGATTTACCAGCGCACTTAAAAAACGGCCCGGCGCCTGCAAGGGCGCGAGATCCAGTGATGATTAAAAGCGGCCTGTCGCATGCCATATGCGACAGGCCGCTTTTCGTTTGAGAAGCTCAGACAAATTTGTCTGCCGAATACGATGATCGGGCACTGTTTCTGCTTCTTGATTGAAAGAATCGGCAGGAAATATACCCCGCCGGTCTAACAGCAACCCGCGATTTATCGTTTTTGGAGAGTTGAAATGGACAAGGTCAAACAGGTTGGCGCTGCTGCTCTCATCGCCGCACTTCTCGGCGGCCTGTCTGCATGCGACCAAATGAGTACCCGTCAACGCGATACGGCGGTCGGCGCGGGCGTCGGCGGCGTAGCGGGCGCAGCACTCGGTGGCAGCGCGTTGTCGACAGTGGGCGGCGCGGCCGCAGGCGGCTTGATTGGTAATCAGGTCGGCAAGTAAGTTGGCGGTGAATTGATACGTTTTGTTCGAACTGCTTTGTCCGGTCGCCGTGCTAATACACTGCGGCGATCGGGTAGCAACGAATCTCAATGTTTGAGCCGTCCACAACCAGGGCAAGTGGAACCGATCGAAACATTGGGTAACCGCCCTGCACTTTCCCGCATTTCGGCGATGCGCTAGGCTCCTGGCATCCCGTTCATTCGAACGGTCGCGTTTCGACGCAATGAGGAGTCGCACCATGAGCCCAAAGCTCGCACTATCCGCCCTTGTGGGCGCTTTGAGCTTGAGCGCTTGTTACGTCGTGCCGTACGGCTCGTATGGTTATTACCCGGCGTATCCGACCTATCCGGGCACGCCGGTAGTCAGCACAGCGCAAACGCAACAAGAAATTCCCGTTGAGCCAGCGGGCGCGCCCGGCACCGGCTATGTGCAGCAGAATTATCAAGGCGCCGATAACACCCCGGCGTCCGCGTATGCCTCAACCATGCAACCGCCGCAGCAATACGCCGCGGCCCCGCCAGTAGTCTATGCGCCGTATCCCGCTTATTACCCGAGCTATCCGGTCTATGCGCCCTATCCGGCCTACCCAGCCTACTACGGCGGCTACGGATATCCCGCATATGGCTATGGGTCTTCCCTGTCGATCGGCTTTGGCTGGGGCGGCGGTGGGCGCGGACATTATTATCGGCGCTGAAGGCATGACTGAGCGGTATCACTGAGCGCACACCCTCCGCGTTTCCCCTTGGGCGAGCCTTACCCGTTCGATGTAACCCTTTCACACAAACCGCGCTGTCATAGCGCGGTTTGTGTTTACACGTCCTAGTTGATTACGACGTCCAATCGCGCCAGTAGTGGGCCACGGGCGGCTCCACGGCAGTCCCCGTGATGTGGCACGATTTTCGCTGTGATCCCTGTTAGCAGCGCCACTCCGGACGCTGCCGCCGCAGGAATCCTCATCATGCTGGTCTTCGCGCTGGTCCTACTCTGGCTTGCCGCCTGCCTCGGCGTAATCTCCGTCTGGGTATTGCGCTCGGTTTCGTTCGACTCCCCTAAGACCGGGGCCGATGCATCAGAGATGCATGAACCCGCTACACGCTGAAGCTTCGATGGACGTTCGAAGGACCCAAGGTATGGTTAATCCTTCCTTGACGCGCGCCATCCTCGCCCTATCCTTAGTCCAGACGCGTTAGGCAAGCGCTTAGTTACAGCCGTGCGTCGGGCGTCGGCGCGCTTTTTGCAAGGCGAACGAAGCTCACGGGGCTACCAGTACCGGTCGCCATGACTGGAGAACGCCACGCGTTCAACAAAATAATCATCAAAATAAAACCAGGAGACGATATGTTTCATCAGATTCTGACGCCGGTCGGCGGCTCGCTCGGCTTGTCCTTTCTCGTCGCGGTGCTGCCTATCGCGGTCGTGCTGGTGCTGCTCGGTTGGGCGCGCCGGCCCGCCTGGCAAGCGTCGCTCGCCGGCTTGGTCGTTGGTATAGTCATCGCCATCGCCGTGTGGCATTTCCCCGTGGGCCTCGCGATCGATTCTGTCGCGGCGGGCGCTGTGTTCGCCGTCTGGCCGGTCATGTGGATCGTCTTCACTGCGATCCTGCTCTATAACATCGCGCAACGCTCCGGCCGCTTCGAAGCGTTCCGGGTATGGATGATCGACAATCTCCCGAACGATAGGCGCATCGTTCTGGTGGTGATCGGCTTCTCCTTCGGCGCGCTGCTGGAAGGCATCTCCGGATTCGGTACGCCAATCGCCATTACGAGTTCGCTGCTGATCCTGCTCGGCTTTCCGACGCTCGAAGCGCTTACCTTCACGCTGATCTTCAACACTGCGCCGGTCGCGTTCGGCGCGCTCGGCGTGCCGATCACCGTGCTTGGCGCCGTGACCCATCTGTCGCCTGACCTGCTCGCCAAGATGGTCGGCCGCCAGTTGCCGTTCTTCGCCCTGCTGCTGCCGTTTTATGTGATCGGCGTGTACGCGGGCTTTCGCAACATGCTCAAGATCTGGCCGGTGCTGCTGGTCTCTGGCGGAGCGTTTTCGCTCACGCAATTCATCACGTCGAACTACGTCAACTATTCGCTGACTGACGTGCTGTCGTCGATGGTGTCGCTGATCCTCACCATTGCATTCCTGCGCGTATGGAAACCGGCACCGGACGAACGTTTTGCCGTCAACGTGGACCGGGCCAATCAGGTGCGCGGCAAGCTTTCCGGTGGCCACGGCTGGGTGCCATGGATCGTGGTATCGGTGGTGGTGATCGTGTGGACGATCGCAAAGATCTTCCTGATCGGCGATGTCAAAGTGCCATGGCCGGGTCTCCACAACGCCGTCTTTATCACGCTTTATAACCAGCCTTACGGTGCGATCTGGGACTTCCAGCCGCTCGCGACGGGTACTGCGATCTTGTTGGCGTCGATCATCACTGCCCTGATCGTGCGGTTGCCCGCGAGCGAGTTCGGTGCGTCTATCGTGGATACGTGGATCCAGACGCGCATCGCCATTCTGACGGTGGCGACCATTGTCGGACTCGCGTACCTGATGAACTACTCCGGCATGAACTACACGCTGGGACTGGGCGTAGCGTCGGTGGGAGCGTTCTTTCCGCTGGTGTCGGCGTTCCTCGGCTGGGTGGCGGTGTTCCTGTCCGGTAGCGATACCTCCGGCAATGCCCTGTTCGGCAATCTGCAAGTGGTCGCGGCACGGCAGCTCAATCTGAACCCAATCCTGATGGCCGCGACGAATTCATCCGGCGGCGTGATGGGGAAAATGATCTCGCCGCAAAACATCTCGACGGGTGTAGCCACCACCGAACTTAAAGGCAAGGAAGGCGTGGTTTTCGCGAAGACCTTCAAGCACTCCATCCTGTTGACCGTGCTGCTCGGCGTGCTGGTCTGGCTGCAGCAGAATGTGCTGACGTGGATGATTCCGCATTGAGGAGAAAGCGGGCGAGCTTCCTGAACTTCGCGAGGTTGTTTTGATCTTCGATAGCCCCGCCGCTCGTGTATGCGAGTGGCGGGGCTTGGGCTTCTGATGCGAGCACGGCGATGGAGTCGGTAAGCGTCGAGCGGGCCAAAAGCCGAATACCGTACGAGACATCCCGCCTGCACTCACTCTCCCACCACCCTTCCCCGCGTTGCCTTCACCGCGCCTCGCCGCACTTTTCCATCGACTCTTCGTAACTGCGACGCCCGCGTAGGTTTTGTCGCCACGCGCGTACGGCGTGTCACGCTGACGCGCTGGATCATTTCGTCGAGGCGCGCCAGCGCCGCCGCGCGATTCATGTCCTGCGTGCGGTGTTCCTGCGACTTGATGATGATCACGCCTTCACGCGTGATGCGACTGTCGCGTAATGCGAGCAGACGCATCTTGATCGTTTCCGGAAGCGACGACGCCTGGATGTCGAAACGAAGGTGAATGGCGCTCGACACCTTGTTGACGTTCTGCCCGCCCGCCCCCTGTGCACGCACGGCGCTCAGCTCGACCTCGTTCGGCTGGATTACATACTCGATCGAATGATTCACAATGCCGCCTCCGCGATGCGCGCGGCGAGACCCGAGTCACGCCGAGTGGGTGTCCGGACGGCCTGTGCGAAGACGTCCGTCGAGCCGATCACATCGATGCGGCTACGCGCCCGCGTGATCGCCGTATAAACCAGTTCCCGCGACAACATGCGGCCAAACGCGCTCGGCAAGACCAGCGCGGCGTGATCGAATTCCGAGCCCTGCGATTTGTGGACCGTCAGCGCAAAGGCCGTGTCGTGCGGCGGCAACGCAGCGGGCGAGAGCATCCGTAACGTGCCGTCGGCCATCCGGAAGCAGACCTGCATCGCGCCACTGGCCGCCGGTAGCGCGATGCCGATATCGCCATTGAACACGCCCAGCGCGTAGTCGTTGCGCGTCACGATCACCGGCCGCCCCGCGAACCATTGAGCGCCTGCGCTCAGCGTGACGGAAGCAGCCGCCCGGACCCACGCCGATACGCGCGCGTTGATTTCATCGACGCCACGCGGCCCGTGACGCGTAGCAGCGAGAATACGAAAGCGATTGAGCGCATCGAAAAGCGGTGCTGCCCCGGTTCCCGCGTTGAGCGTTTTGGCGAGCGTTCGCGCGTACTGTTCGAAACCGGCGTTCAGGAGCGCCAGCGTGCGCTCGGAGAGATGAGGTCCCGTATCGTCGATAAGCAATGCTGCCCTGGCAGGGTTGTCCAGGTTGTCAAGCGTCAAGGCGCTCAGCGCGTCATCGACAGAACCGCGACGGATCGCGACTGACAATCTGCCTATATCCGAATCCAGACCGAACCGATAATTACGCTGCAACCAAACAACGCAATCGGTCAACGGACTTATCACGGTTTGGTCGAGTGCAACGGGCGCCGCCGGATGCCAGTCGACTTCGGGCAAGCCGGCGAACACCTCGTAAGCCTCGTTGCCATCGTCGGGGATCAGATAACCGGGTTCGTCGATCCACATGGGCTCCGTTTCAAGCAGCGCCACCTGAATATCCGCATCAGTTTCGCGAGCACTCGGCAACGCGGCGATGAACTGCTCTGCCGGCATCGACAGCGCCGCAGCGATTCGTGCCGAGCCTGAATCGCTGAAAACCGGCCTCGCGCTCAGTTCCGCGAACACAGCGCCCGCTTCCACCGCGGCAAGCTGATCCTTGTCGCCGAGCATCACCAGCCGCGCGCCGGGCGCGACCGCTTCGAGAAGATGCGCGGCGAGCGCGACATCGATCATCGACGCCTCGTCGATCACGATCACATCGAACGGCAGCGGATTGTCGCGATGATGCCGGAAGCGCCCGTTCGCCTGTGTGCCAAGCAAACGCTGCAGCGTGAACGACGTGCGCGGCAAACGCTCGGCCAGTTCTGGCGGCAACACACTGGCGCGTTCGGCCAGTGCCTCCTGCATGCGCTGCGCCGCTTTACCGGTAGGCGCCGCGAGCGCGATGCGCAAAGCCGGGTTTTCGTCGAGCAGACACGCGAGCACGCCGACAACCGTCGTTGTCTTGCCCGTTCCCGGACCGCCGCTCACGATCGTGAGGCGCCCGGACAACGCCACGAGCGCGGCCACGCGTTGCCAGTCGATGTTGTCATCGTCGTTCTCTGACGCTGCGAAATAGCGCCCTACGCGCGCTTTTAGCTCAGCAGGATCGGGTGGATTGGCCGACACCTGGGCACGCTCGACCAGCGCTCGCGCGAGCCGCCGTTCGTAGTCGAAATAGCGGGCGAGATAGATGCGCCGGCTGGAATCGATAACGAGAGGAAGCAGATCCGCAGCGGCTTTATTTCCATCGCATACCACGCCGCTTGCAAGCAACGCCGCATGTACCGTAGAGCTGGTTTCGCCATATCGCTGCGCGAGCGCATCGAGCGCGATACATACGTGCCCTTGGGTCGTCGCGCGGCTGACTGCAAACGCCGCGCGCTGAGCCCAGCGTACATTGCCGGCGTTTCCCTGAAGGCGCTTCGATAACCCGCCTATCCGCCGCGCGAATCCGTCGGCGAGCGCAATGTTGTCGTCGGAGACAAGAGTCAGGTCGGGCGCGTTCATGCGGCAACTCCTTGCATCAGTCGATCGATCGCCTCGATCAGTTCCAGCGATGGCTTGCCAACATGCACGCCCGCAGGCCTGTCACCGTCGCGCCAATCCGGTCGTACGCCGCGCACGAACAAATACAAATATCCGCCGATGTGCCGCTCAAACGCGTAGTCACGCAACCGCAATCGCAAATAACGATGCAGCGCGACCGTGTAAAACAGCGCCTGCAAGTGATAGGCATGCGAGGCCATGGCGGCGTGGAGAGCCTTGTCGCCGTAATCGGCGGGCGTCAGCCCAAGGTGATTCGACTTCCAGTCGACGATCCAGAAACGCCCTTCATGTTCGACAATCAAGTCGATGAACCCCTTCACGTAACCGCGCAAGGTTCCGGCTTCCAGCGCGACGTCGGAGAAGCCGTGCGCGACGAGCACGCGCCGCAACGCCGTGAAATCCAGCGATTCCGCCGGGAACAGGAACTCCAGTTCATTCATGCGCCGCTTGGTGGGAATTGAGTCGAGGCGCATGCCGGGTACAAGTTCGGTTGCCACTGTATCGGCGAGCAGACGCAACATCATCGCGGGCAGGTTCGCGGCTAAAGAGTCAAACGCGGAAGTGGGAATGGGATGTTCACGTAACGCATTCTTGATCGCTTCAGACCACGTTTCAGAGTCTGTGAAATCCGCGAGTTCGTACATTCGATGCAGGCATTCACCCGCCGACGGGCCGCGCGGAAACAAGAGGATATCGTCGGTGCCGAGCTGGATCGGAGGCAATGGAGTTTCAATTTGTGTATGCGCCGCAATTGCATCGATACGCTCGTCGTGGTCAGGACGCTCATCGGTAGGCTGCGCCTGATTCGATTCCTCGCGCGCACCGGCCGCGATCATGGAGCTGAAGCTGGCGGTCCGCCAACTGTCACGCAACACGCGACGGCTGGTTCGCGGC
Organism: Caballeronia eucalypticola; assembly: GCF_047608185.1. NCBI lineage: Bacteria > Pseudomonadati > Pseudomonadota > Betaproteobacteria > Burkholderiales > Burkholderiaceae > Caballeronia > Caballeronia eucalypticola. Next base: position 257,712 of record NZ_JBLKRU010000002.1, on the reverse strand, counting down.
TGCGGCGTGAAGCCCGCATCGCGAATCACCACGAGCGGCTCGCGCACGTCGATCACAGGCAAGGGCTCGACGGAGATGGAACCCGTCGCAAGCGCTTGCCAACTTCCGATTACGTCGTCTTCTTCGGGCGGCTCACCAAGCCAGTCGTTGAACTCACGGCCAGCGCCCGAGATCAGCCAGTTCAGCACGCTGCGCCGCGATTCCTTCGCCGATTTCCCGATCAAATAAACGCCTCCGACCAGATAACACTTGTATACAGCGCGCGTGAGCGCCACATACACGAGCCGCGCGCGTTCGGCCGCCTGCTCGCGCGTGGCGAGCGCGGACGCGCGTTCACCCTCTTCGTCGGTATAGCCGTAATGCAATATGGCCGTGCCGTCGTCGTGATATTCACGTGCATCGGGCAAGCCTGTAGACGGCGGGTCGCGCAACGCCCCATCGTTCAGGAATGGGCAGAACACGACCGCGTATTCCAGGCCCTTCGATTTGTGCACCGTGACGATCTGCACGAGATTGCGGTCGGACTCAAGGCGCAATTGCGCGTCTTCTCCGCCGCCCTGCTCCGCGCGCTGCGCCGCCAGCCAGCGCAGCGTGGGCGCAATGCCAGGTTGAACCGCGCCGCGCGCCTGGATCAACTCGGCCAGATGATTGACGTTGGTCAGGCGGCGCTCGCCGTCCGGCCCGGCAACCAGCCGTTGCGCGAGCAGCAGCTCACGCGCGAGCGTGCGCCACATCACCGCAAAACCACGTTCGTGCCACAGCATCCTGTAACGCGAGAAACGTTCGACCCAGCTCATGGCATCGATTGCGGCGGAGCCTTCAACGGCTTCGCTATGCTCCATGTTCCACAACGCGGCTGCATCGAGCCCGAGCCAGTCCGTTGCGAGCGCCGCGCGCAGGCGGCGCAAGTCGCCGGGGGTATCGATAGCAGCCAGCAAGCGCTCGATCTGCTCTGCATCGAACGTACCAAACACCGATGCCTGCGCCAGTTCCACGCTGCCCACGCCCCAGGTTGCGAGAACCCGTTTCACGAGACTGCCCTGCCGATGCGTCTGCACAAGCACAGCAATCTGGCCGGGCGACAGGGGCTTCTCGCCTATCGTCACTTCGCCGTTCTGAGCGCCGCGCAGCAAACGCACGATCTCTGCCGCGCAGGCCTCCGCCGCCTGGCGGTTGGCATTCGTTTTCGACAGCGCCGAATCGCCTTGCGGCAACATCCATAAGCAGAAATCAGCGGTATCGGAATATGCGGCGGACACGGTGTTGTCATTGAATGGCTTGCGCTCGCGCGTGCCTGCACGCACCGGCGAGTACGTCAGTCCATCGAGAATGAACGCCGCAGGGTTCGCACCGAAAATCCGGTTGCAGGCATCGATGATCGGCTCAGTCGAACGCTGGTTCACCGCAAGCGTGTATCTCGCCGATGCCTGCTTGCGCGCCGTCAAATACGTATGCAGGTCGGCGGCACGAAAGCTGTAGATGGCCTGCTTCGGATCGCCGACCAGGAACAACGGCCCTTGCGGCGCGAAGATGCTGTTGAAGATCGCAAATTGCAGCGGGTCCGTGTCCTGGAACTCATCGATCAATGCAGCCGGATAACGTGCCCGAAGTGCATCCGCGAGCCACGGATTGGCATCCAGCGCCTGATACAGATTCGACAGCAAGTCGTCGAACGACACCACGCGCCTCGTCCGCTTGCGCACCGCCAGTTCCAGCGGCGCGTAGTCGAGCCACTCGCGCACGATGCCAAGCCATGCCGCGCGCTGCGCCGCTTCCGCGGCGGCAGCAGCGGCAGCCAGCGTCTCGGCGTGATCGAAGAACGGATGCAGCGGCGGCTCGTTCTTCACCTTCGTGCCTTTCTTCAACGCGCTCGCCGTGAGCTTCAGCGCTTCTTTCGGCGGAGCGGCATGACAATCGTTGTCGGCGAAATAGTCGGACCATGCACCAATTGCTGCATCGATCAGCGTGCGTTTGTGCGTGGTCTTGCTGAGCTTCGCTTCGGCGTCGATCAGCAACTGCACGATGGCGTCGCGCTCGGCATGCCACACCGCGCACGCTGTATTGAACAACGCCTGCGCGTCCTCACGGCCGGCAAGCTCGGACTCACCCCAGCGCAACGTGGCAAGCGGCTTTTTAAGCCGGCGCGACAGCTGTCCATCAAGCGATGCCGGTCCGGCGCCCTTGCTCACAAGCCAGGCCGCAAACGATGTATCCCGCCCTGCCGCCGGCTCGACCCGTTCACGCCAGAAGTCCGCTGCCATCTCGAAGCGCAATGCGCTGTCGTCAGCTTCCAGTTCGAACGCGAACGGCATGGTTGCAGCGAACGGCGCCTCTTGCAATGCACGCTGGCAAAACGCGTGGATCGTGTGGATGGCAGCCTGATCGAAGGTATGCAGGGCAATCCTGATGCGCTTGAGCGCTTCGTCAGGATCAACGCGTTCAAGCGTAGTCTCGAACAAGCGATCGAGGAACGCGTCGCCCGCGGTGTCGCCGGTTTCCATCGCGTGCGCGATCTGTACGAGCCGCGAACGGATGCGTTCATGCAGTTCAGCCGTGGCCGCTTTCGTGAACGTCACCACCAGGATTGCGTCGGCAGCGAGCTTCTTTTCGAGCAGGAGCCGAACGTACAGCGCGCAGATGTTCCACGTCTTGCCCGTTCCCGCTGACGCTTCGATCTGGTTCACGCCGTCGAGCGAACATTCGAAGACGTCGAGTTCGTCGGCCGTGTCGGTCGTTAGTGTGGTTGATTCAGTGCGCGTCATGCGTCGCTCCGCATATGCTGGATCAACGGTTCGAAGACGATCTTCGCCAACGTAACAAAGGTGTCATCGAGTCTCAGTTCAGCACCGCGAAACGCGATGCGCAACGCGGGGTCGTCGGATTCACCCCGCGTCCTGTCCGATATCCACACGCCCTGCGCCTTGGATTCACTCTCCTTGACCCATGTCCAGGCGCTCTTTGGAAAGAAGCGCAACGGTAAGCGCCGCCCGGCGCGATATAACGCGGCGAGTGTCGCCAAGTGCGCGTGAGGATCGTCGACTGGCGTCAATTCGAAACCACTCGATTGCGCACCGCGACCGTGCCACACAGTGCGTCGCGGGCCATCGGGCAACGCGGCGCAATAGGCCAGATGTGCAAGCCATGCAGAGAGATAGTCGCGAGCGCGCGGCACGTCATATCGGTAAATGATCTGGCCTTCGTCGGTTAGCAAATTCAACGTGCCGTGAAACTGCATAGGCTGTAAAGCGTCGGCTTGCAACGCGGCGTTATAGTGGCCGAACAACTCGGCATCCGGCCAATGTGGCTTGATATCCAGCGTGAACGGCAAGCGCGCCGCGCCTTCTCCCGTCGCGACCCGCACCCGGTTGGCAAGCGAATGCAACGCGCCAATTTCCCGCGATTGCCACACGCCGCCCGTCGCGCCGCCTGGCATTTCGGGACTCGCACGCGCGACCCGCCTCGCACGATCGAGCCCGTGCGCTTCATTGTCCGCGTTGAGCGCAAGCAGCGCGGGGAGTACCCGATCGGCCAGCGCTGCACGGCCCGGATATTCGAGCTCGAACGGTTCTGTATCGCCGAGTTCGGTCTCGGCGTCGAAGAGCGAAATGCCGAGCCGATCACGCAAGATGGCGCGCGCCGGATGTCGCCAGAAACGCTCGAAGTCATCGAATGCAACGGGTTCCACTTCTTCTGCCGGTAACGGTTCACTGAAGAACTTCATTGCCGGCTCGATCTTTCCAAGCGCGAGCGCCTGCGCCAGTTCCGCACGCTCCGGCTCGTAGGTGAACAGCGGCGCGCTGAAGTACTCGGGCGCGAACGGCTGCAATGGATGCTCGAACACGAAGCGGGCGCGCGCGCTCGCAAGCTCGTCCGGCGATGCCCCCTCGCCCGCCACCATTTGTTCCAGATAGTCGAGCAATTCGTCGATCAGCGCGGCGGGCGGCAGCGCGGCGTTGTCGCGAATGCTGCGGCCCGTGTAGGCGATCATCAAACGGTCCCGCGCCGACAACAGCAAGTCGAGGAACAGGTTGCGTTCGTCGTCGCGGCGCTGCCGGTCACCGAGTTTGCCGAAGCTCGCCATCAGGTCGAATTCGTCGGCGCGTGCGAGGCTCGGCAACATGCCGTCGTCCATGCCGAGCAGGCAGACCACGCGATACGGCAATCCTCGCAAACTCGTCAACGACGAGAACGTTACGCCGCCCCACGGGACGCCGCCACGCGCGGCGTCGTCGAGGGCGTCGGTAAGCGCCGAGCGCAGAACGTCGGCGGCAATTTCAGCGTCGACAGCACCTTCGCTCATGGACAGCATTAGTGAATCGAGTGTCGACCGGACGTCGGCAATTGAGTCCGCAAACGGCAGGCCGGCATCGAAGAACTGCGTGAGCGCATCGAGCAGCAATTGGGTCCAGGCCTGCGGCGTACGCGGTGTGGCTATCCGTTCGCCGAACGCATCAATGTCGTCGATAAACCGCGTCAGCCGCCCGAGCAATTCCGCATCCGATCCCTGCGCGCCGCCAACCGGCAGCCATTCGTCGACCGGCGCACCGCCGTCGGGTAGCGCATAACCAAGGAAAAGCCGTGTGAGGGCGTCGGAGAACGTGTGACGCGCCGCCGGCACGTCCGCGGCAGTGACGGCCGCGGGCGTGAGCCCGCGCCGTGCACCGGCCGCCGCAAGCCACGTCTGCGCAGTTTCCAGCGCGACGGCGTCTATGCCATAACGCGCCGCAACCGCGTCGACCCGCAACCACTCGATCAAATCGGGCGCGCCCACGCTGCGTTCAGGCAACGCCAGCCAGTCGAGCAACACGCGCGCAACCGGGTTTGCCTGCGAAGGCGGCAAACCGGTAATCCGATATGGAATGCGCCTGCGCTCGCCGGCCACACCAGCGGGCGCGGTGCCAAACACGCCGTCGACAAGCGGACCCGCCGCCGCGAGATCCGGAAACGCCACGAGCACATCTGAGGGCTGCAGCCCATCGATCTCGTCGAACCAGCCGAGCAACCGGTCGTGCAACACTTCAAGCTGCCGCGACAGGCTATGGCACACATGGATTTCGATACCGGGTTCGAGCGCTTCGTCAGGCGCTTCAACCTCGTTCAAATTGAGGATCGCGTTCTGCACGCGGGCAAGCCATGTGGGCGCGGGATTCTCCTCAAAATGACTGGCTTCCCGCGACGCGGCGCTCTCCGTCAACTCGCGCAGCATATGCAGTTGCGCCTGCGTCTGGCGTCCCCATTCGGCGAGCAGCGGATGGCCCACCTCCTGAAAATCCAGCTTCCCCGCGAGTTCAAGCTGCTCCACCCGCGCCTCACTCACGATGTCGAACCAGAACTCGCGGCACGGATCGATGGCATAGATGCGCACGTCGATCCATCGCGACAACTCGCGCAACAGCGCAATATGCAACGGTGGCATGGTGGGCAGCGCGAACACACTCACGCGCTCTGGCCATTCGGCCTTCATCACGGCGTCGAGATCGAGTTTCGGCGATTCGGTCAAGAACCGGTAAGCGGGCGGCGTGGGATCGTGAGCGCCGGAATTCTCGGCGAGATCGGCTAGCAGCGCGCGCCATAGCGAAGCCTGCCAGCGTTCGTCCTCGCGCTGGATTTCCGTGGCGTTCGGCAGGCGCGGACCGTTCGCGTCGATTGCCCCGCCAGCCGACGCCAGGATCGACCCGCCGGCCTGCCATTGCAGCAGCCATTCCGGCCGATACGTCAGATAGTGATCGAACACCGTTGCAATACGGCGCGCGAGCTCGTAACGCATGGAGTCGTCGGCGGCGTCAAGGTAGGCACGCAGCCGCGACGAACTCTCGGGCGCCGCATCCGTCATTGCACCGAGCAAGCGGAAGCAGCGCCACACCAGCCGGTCGGGTGCAAACGGCGATTGCTCGGGCACGGTCAAAACGTCACCTATCCTGGCCCACAACCACTGTGCGAGATAACACAGGTCCACGTTTGCACAGATGCCAAAGCGCGCGGCCATGTCCAGCTCTAGCCGGCGGCGCACCGCGGCACTTGGCACGATGATCGTCTGGCGCGCGAACGGATCGCCGCCATTTAGCGCGAACGCGGCGACGTCGTCGAGCAGCGCCTGCGACAGCGTTTCATGGCGATTCGAATAGAAAAGTTCGAGCATGGATCCTGCTAGGTGGGCATTGAAGGCAACGGCTCGTTCGACTAAGACAACGGACATGTCGCCGAGTGAAACGACAGGATAGCAAAGGCCGTTCTTAACCGGCATTCGTCCGAACGGCCTAGGTTTAGATGCCGTCGAGTTGGGTTAGACTCGAAGCCACATTAAGTCAAGTCCGGATGTCGATAAGGCACTCCAGGGCCATGCCGGGACCTGAGACATTCGAAGACCCGGGCAGCAAATTAGGAAGTCGATGCGTTACTCGCTAGAAATCAGAAAATTCATTTATAGCCAGTACTTCTTCGGTGGCTTGCGGATCGCGCTCGGCGTGTCGCTGCCCGCCATCCTGATGTTGACCGTGTTTCACAATCGTGAACTCGGCTTCACCATTGCGACCGGTGCGCTGGGCGCGAGCGTTGTCGACATGCCGGGGCCGTTGAAGTACAAGCACAACGAGATGCTGGCGTGTACGGTCATCGGCTTCCTGTCGGCGCTGGCTACCGGCATCGCGAGCGCGAACGCAGTGACGCTATGGCTGACCGTCGTGCCGCTCACCTTCGTGCTGTCGCTTGTGGTGGTGTACGGCAACCGCTGGCCGCAGATCAGCTTCGCCACGCTCTTCATGATGATCGTGACGCTGGAGGAGCACTTCACGCCCATGCAGGCGCTCGTCAACGCTTCATGGATCTTGCTTGGCGGCCTTTGGTACACCTACTGGGCGACCTTTGTCAGCCGGTTGCTCGTCTATCGCATCGAGCGCCAGGCGCTGGCTGAGAGCGTGTTCAGATGCGCCGAATACCTGATCGCGCGTTCAGCTTTTTACGATCTGGACGCCAATCTCGACGAGTGTTACCGAAAGCTGATCGAAAACCAGATCGCGGCGGTCGAGCGTCAGGATGCGGCGCGCGACATCGTGCTGCGCAACCTGCCGAAACTGCGAAGCGGCAAGCTCGATGCCCGCCGAGTCATGCTCTTCAACCTCTTCATCAACGTAGTCGACCTGCACGAGATGTTCGTGGGAGCGCACACCGATTACCCGCTCGTGCGCAACACTTTCGGCGGGCAGGACATCCTCATTTTCTATCGCGACCTGATGAGAAAAACCGCGCTCGATCTCGAGGACATCGGCCTGGCCGTGCTGCAAAACCGGCCGGCGCGAGCGCGAATCAACGTGAAAGCCGAGTTGCGCGCGATCGAATACGAACTCGACCAGATGCGCCGCCACGACGTGCCGCAGAAAAATCCGGAAGCGTATTCGGCCGTGTCCGCCGCGTTCAGGAGGCTGTGGAGCGCGACACGGCTGATCGACAAAATGCGTCGCCAGACGCGGCATGATCCGAGCATCACGGAAACGGTGATTCGCGTTGATCCAACTTTGTCGCGTTTTGTGTCAAGCCGGCGCGTGCCGTTCATGCAGATTTTCTCGAACCTGACCATGGCCTCGCCGAGCTTCCGGCATGCGCTGCGCGTGACCATTGCAGTGGGCGTCGGGTTCTGGCTCGGACGTCTGCTGCCGCTCACCAATGCTTACTGGATCGTGATGACAACCGTCATCATTCTCAAGCCCGGCTATTCGCTCACCAAACAACGCAACGTGCAGCGGATTATCGGCACCGCTATCGGTTGCACGGCGTGCGTCGGGCTAATCCTGGTGGTAAAGGACCCGCACGTCTTGCTGGTTGCCATGTTCGCCTGCATGGTCATGAGTTACAGCTTGCTGCTATTTAACTACACGGCAAGCGTGGTGTTCACATCGGCTTATGTCTTGCTGATGCTGCACCTGCTTGCGCCGGGCGGCATGCGGCTGATCGGCGAACGTGCCATCGACACAGCCGTCGGATGCGCCATCGCCATTGCCGCCAGCCACCTGTTCCCGTACTGGGAATACCGGCTGATGGGCAAGCAAGTACGCGACATGATCGGCGCGATGCGAAGCTATCTCGAGGCTAGCTGGTGGTGGACTGGCAAGCCGTCCGCTCAGGCTGAAGCGAAGAGCCCGGCGGACGCCAATCTTTTCGCCGACGCCAACGCCGGAACAGCGCAAGCAGCAACGGCTGCGCTTGCGCGGGTGGAAGCCGGCGCAACAGAACTCGCGACAGCGGGGAATACGGCTCCTGGCTCGGCGCGTGGAAATGGGGACGGGCTTTCAGCCATTGTCAACGAGCACGTAATTGCGTCGGCGGAGACCGTGGTGTCGAACGGAAGCAACGCAGCAGGGGTCGCGAACAACGAAATAGCCGCCAACCTCAATACACAAGCTGCCGCCGCTTCAGCCATGGATACTTCCGGCGAAGCGCAGCCGCCGGCGTCGGCGAAGCCCGTGGACGGGCCAGACAGGACGCCCGCGGGCGCCACGGTGAACACTTCAGGCCAGCCAACCATCGCCGAGACCAGCAGCACCCGTCCCGCCGTGGCATCGAAGAAAAAAACCGCAGCCGGCGAAAGCGCAACTGCAACCGCTATTTCAGGCGCTTCCGCCGCAGCTGCCATTGCAGCAGAAGCGCTTGACAGCGACTTCCGCTATCGCCTCGCGCGCAAGAATGTGCATATAGCGTTTGCGAATCTCGGCCAAGCGTTCCAACGCATGATGCTCGAACCGAAAGCGCAGCAAAAGTTCGTGCCTGAACTCAATGACCTGCTGATCCGCAGCCACGTGCTAGCGTCGCAGATCACCGCGGCGGGGCCGTTGCTGCAATCGGTTGGAAAATCTGGCGCGGGACACGCGGCGCAGCCCGTGCAGCGCGCGCTGACTGTTATCCGCGACAATCTAACGCAGGCGCAGGACGGTGTGCCCGCACCGGAAGATCAAGCCGAGCAGTCGAAGCTGCTCACGCGCGAACTGGATTCAATGGTGGTTGGCGCTGAGCGCGCCGAAGATATTCCGGTCGATGCCGTTCAGGATCTGAAGCTGCTTGCGCATCAGTGCAAGCAAATGCTGACGGCGTCGCTCTTGATTCGCAAGGACGCGAGCCTGATCAATCTGCCGGAGTGACGGCGTGGCAGCCGCCGCTTCGCACAATGCAGTGCGCAAGCGGCATGCCGGAAAACGTTACTGTGAAGCACCCGCAGCAGGGGCAGCGGGTAAGGTAGCGCTCGCTGCTTCCGGCGGATTTTCTCGTTCGTACTCGCGCCTGTCGCGGATCGCGTTGAAGAACAACGTGCCGATTACCAGCAGCACCACGACCACGATAAGAATACTGATCGCGAAGGTGGGGTTCTTCCGCGTCGGGGCCTTTTTGCGGCGGTCATCGGTCATGAAATTGAAGCTCTAGTGGGATTGGACGAAGCGCACGATCTTACCCGACATGGATTTCAGAAGGGTTGCGGCGACCTTTCCTTCCAACCCGCAGAACGCGTTCCACCTCGATCGCAAATATCAATTCCCGGTGACTCCGAGCGGCGCGCGTACCGGCAGCGCGGTGGAATATTTGATCTGTTCCATCGCGAAACTCGAACTCACGTCGTAAAGCGGGACAGCGCGAATCAGCGATTTGTAGACTCGATCGTAATCGTCGATATCCGACACCACCACGCGCATCAGATAGTCCGTTTCCCCGCTCATTCGATACACCTCGACGACTTCGGGAATGTCGCGCACCGCGCGCGTGAAATCCTCCGCCCAGGTCTGCGTGTGCTGATTGGTCTTCACCGCGACAAATACCGTTGTCCCGACCCCCAGCTTGCGCGGATCGCACAGCGCGACCTGAGCGCGGATCACGCCGGTTTCCTTCAGCCGTTGCACGCGCTTCCAGCATGGCGTCTGCGAGAGATTGACGCGCGTCGCCAGCTCGGCAATCGGCATTGTCACGTCTTCCTGCAGCAGCTCCAGCAACTTGCGATCGATAAGGTCCATGCCCACAGCCCGCCCCTTGTAGGAAATTATTCTACTTTTACGCGTCTTGACGAAATTATATGGAAACTTTTTCCGCCTGCAAACCGGTATAAAAGAAGCTCAGCTTTCCACTCCTTTCCGCCTGATTTCACCTGTCTGACGAGCCTTGCCATGACCTCTGCCCTTGATACAAAGTCGCCGCTCTCGCGACTATCCCATGCCCTCGATCAAGCCTGTTGTCTCGATCCATCTTCGGCGGAATTCGCGCTTGGCGTGCGGTCGGCTCTCAAAGAAGTCTCCGCGCAAGCCGGCTTTTTGACCGATGCCCAGCGCGAAGGCGGCCTGGATTGTTATCGACGGCATTTGCTGGTTGCCGATCCGCTCGGCCGATACGCCGTCGCCACGCTCGTCTGGCAACCCGGCCAGGCAAGCCCGGTGCACGGTCATCACACCTGGTGCGCTTATACGGTCATCGAAGGAACGTTGTCCGAAACGCTCTTCGCGTGGGATGCCGACACGCATCGAGCAGTTCAGACGCGCCGCCACGACCGGGCGCGCGGCGCGGTGTCGTTTGTCGGCGCGGGGCGCGGCGCAATTCACCAGTTGGGCAATGTATCGGCCACGGGCCGCACCGCGCTCTCGCTTCACGTTTATGGCGTGCCCGGCGCGCATATTTCGACGCACGTCAACGATCTCGTCGCGGCTGCCGCTTAACGCGCGTCGTCGGCAAGGTCGGCAGGCTCATGCAACGGTCCTACCCTTGCCTATGCTTTCCCTGGCTCGGACGCCGTAGGAATCTGCGGCGGCACTTGCGCGGATTGATCCGTCGGCGGCGGTGCGGGCTGTGACTTGTGTGAAACATCGCGCGCCATGGCTGCCGCGCTGCGTTCCACCGGCGACAACGGAGCCGGTTCCGTCAACTCCTCCAGATCGTTCAAATCCGACTCCATGCCCACGGATTCCCGCGACATCCGAAGTTGCATCTGCGGCACCGGCACGTCCATGCCGATCTCGTCCATCTTGCGCTTGACCCTGACGTTGAACGCCCGCGCGACACTCCATTGCTTCAGCGGCTGCGTCTTGATCTGTCCTTTCACAACCATCCAGTTGGGATCGAAACGATCCAGCCCCCACACTTCGATAGGCCCAAGCATCTCGCGCCGGTATCGAAAATCGGCCATCAGTTCCGCACCGACTTCACGAATCATTTGCGTGATCTGGTCGACATCGGCGGAGAACGGCACCCGCACTTCGAACACCGCATAAGCAAAATCGCGCGACAGGTTCTTCACCACCTTGATTTGCGAAAACGGAATGGCGTGAATTGCGCCCTGTCCGTCACGCAGTCTCACGGTACGGATGGTCAGCGTTTCGACCACGCCCGCGTGACCGCCATCGACCTCAATCGAATCACCGACCGAAATGGTGTCCTCGACGATGATGAAAAGTCCCGTGATGAGATCGGCCACCAGCGACTGCGCGCCAAAGCCCACCGCCAGGCCGATCACACCGGCGCCGGCAAGCAACGGCGTCACGTTCAGCCCAAGATTTGCCGCGGTAATGATGGCGGCAACGGTCAGCAGTCCCACGAACACCACGTTGCGGATCAGCGGCAGCATGGTGCGCGCGCGCATGCTCGGACCGCGGCCTTTGCCGCGCGGCGTGTTGGGATTGAGCGCCTCTTGAATCCCGGTATCAATAAGAATCCACACCAGCCAGGCGATAAGAATAGTCAGCAGGATTGCGCTCACCGCATGCGTGATGCCGCGTGCCGCTACGCTTTCCTCAGCCAGTTTGGTGAGCGAAAACCCCCAGAAACGCGATGCAAGTTCGAGGAAAGCCAGCCAGATCGCCAGCACGACCATGCGGCCGAAGAACTTGAAAAGCCGCCGCACATACGCCGATTGCCGGCGTGTCTTGCGTTGCGGCAGTCGCGTAACCCGCAGAACGACGGCGCTCAGAAACAGCCCGACCACCAGCAGGCCGGCCGTTGCAATCGCCATTTGCAGGACGTTCTCGGACGTGCCGATACCCGCAAGCGTCGCGATCACCGAAGCCGATGCCAGCAGCAGCATTGGCACTTGCCAGAGCGAGCCGACCACCTCGAACGTTTCGGTCGCCGCCTTGTGCTGGCTGCGCTGCTCATACGAACGGCTGCGGATCAGATGGGACACCGGCCGCCTGAACGCGAGCGTGAAATAGCCGGTCAGGATCGCCGCGCCCATGTTCGCGACCGTTGAGAGAAGCCCCGCCAGATTCGTGCCGAGCTGTTGCGCCACATCGTAGTTCGATGCGGCGTCGCCGAGTGCGCCGAGCGCGCCGATAAGAAAGATCAGGCGACGCGCATGCAGGATCAGCAGATGCACCGCCACCCGTCGATGCGCGGAGCCGAACAGCGAGAACATGATCAGGCATATCGATGAAAATACGGCGCCCGCGACAATCGCGTACGCGGTCACCATCGCGAGCGTGCGGCCGAGCGAGACCGGCATCATTCGCACAAAGGTCAGCGCCGCGACAAACGCGAACAGGTACGGCCCGACCCGCCGCAGCGCGAAGATCAGAAGCTCGCTGGTGGTCGGGTTGGCACGCAGGCCGAAATGAACGTTGTAACGCTTATGCAGATACCGCTGGAGATAAACCAGCAGAAAAGCGCAAACGCCCCAGCCGGCCAGCATCAGGCAATAGTTGAACACCGTGTGGCCAAAACTCTCGCGGCTTTGGCCCGAGACAATGGTGAACAGCTCGTTGCCCGCAGCGTTGAAGCGGCCGCCCCAATAGTTGAACGGCGTACGGCCACGGCTGAAGTCCGCTTCCACGCTCGACAGGCCCGATGCGATCGCCCCGAGCAACCCCGTTTTGGGCGTGATGGCGGCAACGACCGAGGACGCGGCCGACGTCGCCGTTGATGTCGTAGTCGTCGTCGAGCTCGCCGACGAGGCCGCAGCCACCTCCGGTAACACTGCCGCGCCGGAACCGTCGGATGCAGCCGATGAGCCGGCCGGTTGCGTGGCGGCCTCGGCGTCATGCTTGGCATCGCGAAGCTTTTTCAACTGCGCGACTAGCGCCGTGCGTTCACGGTCATTGTCCAGCGTGGAGATGACCGTGTCGAGCGAGCGCGTCAGATCTGCTTCGCTGGCCGAGGTGGCCGTGGCATCCGCCGAGCCGGAAACCGCGGCCGATGCCGAGGCGGGGTCGGATGCTGCCGGTTTGTTGATGAGTTCCTGAAATGACGGCAACGTGAGCGCCGGAGGCGCTGCGTTGGCGTTCAGGGCAAAGATCGTGAGCGCCGAGCTGACCAACGCGGCGAATACCAGCGCGCCAGCGAGCGCCCGGATGCGGCTTGGTTTCATGGCGGTGCGCAAAAGACAAAAAGGTAAAAGACCGCCAGTTTAGCCGCTGCGCCGGAATAATCTTTAGACAAAACGGTCACGCCGGTAACGAGATGTTAGCCCGCGAACGCCGTATTTTCCGCGCTGAGAAGCGCGGCAGGTCGCGGAACTCCGGCGAGCCGCCACCTATTTGTCCATATCGGTGCGCGCGTTTCCAGGGTCGGCTGTCGTGGCGGACGAACCGCTCGATGAACTACCCAAGCTGGTTCCCGATGCGCCGCTTTGACCGGCAGAGCTTGCCGACCAGTCCTGCAATTTGTGGCCGGCGGACTGCAGACCCGCGCCGGTGTCGCTTGCAGCATTGACGATAGCCGCATTCGTTGCGCTTGCCGCGCCCTCCAGATTGGCTCGGGCAGCGGCCGCCACACCGCTCGCCGACATATCGGGCAACGTGCCGGCTCCCTGTAGGTTCTGCTGCGCGGACTGCTTGACCGAGTCAACCTGCTGGTTGACATAGTTCGCCGCCTGATCGAATTTCTGGCCCGCCTGGCTGGCTACGTTGTTAAACGCACCGGCGGCCTGCCCTGCAGCGGCGTCATGCTTCTCACACGCGGCAAGAAGCCCAAGTGCAACCGCGGCGCCGGCCAGCCGATTCATCCATTTCTTTTGCATCGTCATTGATTGTCCTCTTGGGCGAGCAAGGTGCAGCCACCCGGTTGTTACATTCACCGCTTCAACGGCACTTCAAAAGCTATCTCGAACCCCATGATAACCGTGCACGCCAGCCCACTACCTCCAACCGCGCGATGCTGGCCGTTCGGCCTGGTTTCAGGCGTATCCCGCATAAATCGCAATAACACCCTCTGCAGCTTCCGCGAACAGTTGAAATTCGATCCGCTTTAAGACGCTTCTGATTCATTTCGTCGACGCCGTTTCTTATAGTGCGGCCATCCCTGAATTCGATATTGAAGTGTTGTCATGATCCAGATGAACCTGCTAATTGCCCTCGTTGCCGGCCTGATCCTTTTCGAGCCCTTCACGCGCACGCCCATGTCGCGTTCAACGCGATTTTCCGACCATCGCAACCAGGCCATGCGTGCCTTTGTGCAGGCAGGCGTGGCGCTGCTCGCTGCCATGATTGTCGCGACCAGCAATCCCGCGCCGCAGCAGGTTTCACCTGTGCTCGTGTTCGGCAGCGCGGCAGTGTTGGCTATGGCAGGCATTTATTGGGCGCTGCGCGGTCGGCGCTTGCTGAAGCCCGGCAGGATGTTTGCTGCGCACCGCTAAGCGGTTTGATCGGCAGGAGCCTTTCAGCGGCATAACAGCCCTGCACGGTCCTGCGCATACCAACGCTTCTCACGATGCCCTTTCGTTTCGGAAGGGCATCGCCGTATTAACGTGTCGACGTATTGGCGAGCGCATTAAATTCTTTTAGTTCACCCGAAAATACTAAACATGCGCGGGGAATCAATTGAGAAACCTGAGATAAGGTAGCGTAAGGTCCTGAGTCGCCCGCACTACTGTCCTACGTTCATCACCACCTGCACCAGGCAACACCGCCTTTGCGCGCGCGTATCCCGCACTTCGTGCAGGCAAAAAAAAGGCGCTACGTTGCCGTAGCGCCTTAAAAGTTCTAGCCATTCCGAGGGCCGTGCTAGAACCTGAGAGCTGGTTATCGATCGCAATTCGACGCACATACCTAGCGCTTCCGGAGTGCTTTCGAAATCGGGTTCCATTTTTTACGTTATGCGAAACCGAGTCAAGCGAAATTTCGAGGATTGAGCGACTATCAGACAATATGGTACGTGGGTTCGATGACAAAAAGGGGGCCGGCAGATGCACGTTTTCATTGCTGGATAGTACGATTCCGGAGAGCTGCGGTGCGCCTGCTAGTCAGTATTGACAAACGGCGTCTCCGGCCTTTCCAACGAAACCAAGTTCCGAAAAATAATGCAAACAACTGAGAGCCGGCCTACGAGCCGGGAAAAGGAAAAAGGGCGTGATGGAGAAGAAGTCGTCGCATTATCGCGAGGGCTTGATGTACTCCGTCGTATCGCTGCCGCTGACGCGCCCGTCAGCAATCGCGAGTTAGCCGAATGGACGGGCATTCCAAAACCGACCGTTTCGCGGTTGACAGCGACTTTGGTCAGCGCCAATTTGCTGTTTCAATTACCCGACAGTGAGCGGTTTGTACTGACCGCTTCAGTGCTGGAATTGAGCAACGGTTTCCTGCGCAACTTCGACATCCGGGCGCGAGCGCGGCCGTTTCTTATCGACCTGGCGGACCGGACCACGCTGAGCGTCCATCTGGCCGTACGCGACAGGCTGGACATGGTCGTCATCGATACCATCCGGCCGCGTTCGGCCGTGCTCGTATCGCGGCTCGAAGTCGGCTCGCGGATGGACCTGGGACGCACGGCGGTCGGCCGCGCGTATCTGGCGGCGCTCGGCGAGCCCGACAGGGCCGGCCTGCTCGACAGCCTGCGGATCGCTTCGGGCGATGACTGGCCGAGTATCGACGGCAGCCTGAAGCCGGGCCTGGAAGACGCAATGCGCCGTGGCTTCGCGATCTCGACCGGCGAGTGGCATCACGGACTCAATGCCGTAGCGGCGGGCTTTGTCGGCCCGTCGGGGCAGCGCTACGCGGTGAATTGCGGCGGTGCTGAATATCAGGCGCCACGAGACGTACTGCTGAGCGAGGTTGCACCCGCGTTGCTGGAATGCGTCGCGAAAATCACGCACGAGATCGGCGGAACACCGTCCGCGCGCTTGAGCGAATAACGCGTCCATTAACGCGTCAATGAAAGCGTGTAACGCTTGGACGACGGTAAAACACCGGATGTGCTTGCATCGGCACATCCGGTGTTTCGCTATGTATCGTTGCGCTTCCGGCGCAAAAATCATTGAGCGCGCCTTTTCAGCCCACCGCCAGACCCCGCAAATACACTAGACGATACGATGTCGGTCGACCTTCCCGTCCCTCCGGGGCGATGGTTTCGAATTGCCTTCTGTCCCCGCTAGCAATCGTAACGATCGTAATCAATCGAAAGAAAGATAGCTGGACTGCAACGAAGCACGGGACGTAGCATCATGCTTCGCGCGCCCGGGCCACCTTTCGATTCTTTCAATCTAATGGCGTGCTCGCCACGTGACTGACCACTGCGTCGCGTAAAGTGCGTGACGCGAATGACGCGCGTGACCTATATATCGACCGCGTTCCCGGCACGCTTCAGAACCATCGGCACGAACGCCGGCCATGTTAATCCGCCAGCACCCTAAGACAGTTTGCAAGCCCACCGACTCACCGAGCCACTGAAACGATGGACGAACAAAAAAAACACCCAGCACCACCGCCTTACTCTGAAAGCCGTTCGCCCACCTCCCAAGCCTCGACTCCCGTTCCGTCCGCCGTCCAGCCCCGCCGGCGCCGGCTTGTATGGATCGTTGTCGTTATCCTGATCGTGGCGGGCCTGTTTACATGGCATCCGTGGAATCGTGGTGGCGCTGATAATTCGCAGCACGCGCGCCAAGGCGGCGGCCGGCATGGTGGCGGCGGTCCTGGTACGGCGGCTCCGCCGCAACCCGTGCATGTCGCAACGGTCACACAAGGTGAAATGCCGGTAGTGATCAACTCGCTCGGGACGGTGACGCCGCTGGCGTCGGTGACGGTCAAGACGCAGCTCAACGGTACGCTGCAGAACGTCGCGTTCCAGGAAGGCCAGATGGTCAAGAAGGGCGATGTACTGGCTCAGATCGACCCTCGCCCCTACGAAATCTCGTTGCGTAACGCACAAGGCACGCTCGCGAAAGACCAGGCGCTGCTGCAGACTGCCCGCATTGACCTGAAGCGCTATCAGATGCTGCTCTCGCAGGACTCGATCGCGAGCCAGCAAGTAGACACGCAGGCGTCGCTCGTGCAGCAGTACGAGGGCACGGTCAAGTCGGACCAGGCAAATGTGGATACGTACAAACTCGACCTGACCTACGCGCGTATCACGGCGCCGGTGTCGGGGCGTGTCGGCTTGCGGCAGGTCGATCCGGGCAACTACGTGACGACCGGCGACACGAACGGCGTCGTGGTCATTACCCAACTGCAGCCCATCAGCGTGATTTTCACGACGTCCGAGGACAATCTCACTGCCATCCTGAAGCCGTTGCATGCGGGGACGAAGATGTCGGTGACCGCTTATGACCGGGCCAACACCAAGTCGCTCGAAAGCGGTTATCTCGAAACGATCGACAACCAGATCGACACCACCACGGGCACCGTCAAGCTGCGCGCGACCTTCGATAACAACGAAAGCATGCTGTTTCCGAACCAGTTTGTGAACACGAAACTACTCGTCGATGTCATCAAGGACGCGGTCATCGTGCCCACGCCCGCGGTGCTCAACGGGTCGTCGGGCGCGTTTGTCTACGTGGTGACGCAGGACAATACGGTGACCGTGCGCAATGTGAAGATCGGTCCGGTCGATGGTGAACGCACCAGCATCAAGACGGGTCTGCAAGTGGGCGAACGCGTGGTGATCGACGGTTCCGACCGCCTCAAGGAAGGCGCGAAAATCACGATCCCGGCAGACAAGCCTAAAGCCGCTTCCGGAGCGTCAGGATCGGCTGCGGCATCGGCGGCATCGGGCGCGCATCGCGGCCATCATCGCAAACAGTCGCAGTGAAGCGCTCATGATCCATAACCGCACTGCACCCGCATGAATCCATCACGTCCTTTTATTCTGCGTCCGGTCGGCACGGCGCTGCTGATGGCGGCAATCATGCTGGTCGGCCTCGTCGCGCTGCGTTTCTTGCCGCTGTCCGCGTTGCCCGCCGTCGACTATCCGACTATCCAGGTGCAGACGTTCTATCCGGGCGCGTCGCCGGATGTGATGACCACGTCGGTCACAGCCCCCCTCGAGAAGCAGTTCGGGCAGATGGCGAGCCTGAACCAGATGTCGTCGCAAAGCTCGGCGGGCGCGTCCGTCATCACACTGCAATTCAGTCTCGACCTGCCGCTCGATATCGCCGAGCAGGAAGTCCAGGCGGCTATCAATGCAGCGGGCAACCTGCTGCCGTCCGACCTGCCCGCTCCGCCGATCTACGCGAAGGTGAACCCCGCCGACGCGCCCATCATCACGCTCGCGATCAGTTCGAAGACCTTGCCGCTCACGCAGGTCCAGGATCTCGCCGATACCCGTCTCGCGCAGAAGATCTCGCAAGTCGGCGGCGTTGGGCTGGTGTCGGTCAGCGGCGGCAATCGGCCGGCTGTCCGGATCCAGGCGAACACGCGTGCGCTGGCGTCGTATGGACTGAACATCGACGACTTGCGCACCACTATTTCGAACCTGAACGTCAATACGCCGAAGGGCAATTTCGACGGCCCCTCGCGGGCCTATACGATCAACGCGAATGACCAGTTGACCGATGCCAGCGCTTACCAGAGCGCGGTTATCGCGTATAAGAACGGCCGGCCGGTAATGCTGACGGATGTGGCGACGGTCGTCTCCGGTCCGGAAAACACCAAGCTTGGCGCGTGGGTGGACAACACGCCGGCCATCATCCTGAACGTGCAGCGCCAGCCGGGCGCGAACGTGATTGCGGTTGTCGACGGCATCAAGAAGATCCTGCCGCAGTTGCAGGCGGCGTTGCCGGCCGCGCTCGACGTGCGCATCGTCACCGACCGGACCACGACCATTCGCGCCTCGGTGCGTGACGTGCAGTTCGAACTCGCGCTCTCCGTGGTGCTGGTCGTGCTCGTGATCTACCTGTTCCTCGCGAACGTCTGGGCCACGCTGATTCCGAGTTTGTCCGTGCCGGTCTCGCTGATCGGTACGCTGGCCGTCATGTATTTGTGCGGCTTCTCGCTCGACAATCTCTCGTTGATGGCATTGACCATTGCGACGGGTTTTGTCGTCGATGACGCGATCGTGATGATCGAGAATATCGCGCGTTACGTGGAAGAAGGTGAGCCGCCGCTCGAAGCAGCGTTGAAGGGCTCGAAGCAGATCGGCTTCACCATTATTTCGCTGACTGTCTCGCTGATTGCAGTGCTGATTCCGCTCCTGTTCATGGGCGACGTGGTCGGCCGTCTGTTCCACGAATTCGCGATCACGCTGGCGGTGACCATCGTGATTTCGGCAATCGTCTCGCTCACGCTCGTGCCCATGTTGTGCGCCAAGCTGTTGCGTCATACGCCGCCGAAGGAGAGTCATCGCTTCGAAGCCCGGGCGCATCAGTTCATCGATTATGTGATCGGGCGATACGGCGTCGCGCTGACCTGGGTGCTCGACCGGCAGCGCTCGACGCTGGTGGTGGCGCTTCTTACGCTCGTGCTGACCGCCCTGCTCTATATCTGGATTCCGAAGGGTTTCTTCCCGATCCAGGATACCGGCGTGATCCAGGCGATTACGCAAGCGCCGCAAGCCGCGTCTTATCAGGCAGTGGCCGAACAGCAGCAAGCGCTCGCAGCGCAAGTCCTGAAGAACCCGGACGTTGAAAGCCTCACCTCGTTCATTGGCGTGGATGGGACCAATATCACGTTGAACAGCGGCCGGATGCTGATCAACCTCAAACCGCGCGACGACCGCAGCAATACGTCGAGCGACGTGATCCGCGCGCTGCAGAAAGACGTGGCGAACATTCCCGGGATCCGGCTCTACATGCAGCCGGTGCAGGATCTGACGATCGATTCCACCGTCAGCCCGACCCAATACCAGTTCATGCTGACCGACCCGAATTCGGCGGAATTCGCGGAATGGGTGCCGAAGCTGACAGCGCGGCTTCAGCAAGCGCCCGAACTGGCGGATGTGGCGACCGATCTGCAGCAGAATGGGCAATCCGTGTATGTGGAAATCGACCGGTCGACGGCTGCGCGCTTCGGCATTACGCCCGCTACCGTCGATAACGCCCTCTACGACGCATTCGGCCAACGCATCATCTCGACCATCTTCACGCAGTCGAACCAGTATCGCGTGATCCTGGAATCCCAGCCAACCGAGGCGCACTACAGCGAGACGCTCAACGGCATTTACCTGCCTTCGTCCACGGCAAGCTCGGGGCAAGTGCCGCTATCGGCCATCGCGACCTTCCATGAACGCGCGGCACCGCTGCTGGTCACGCACCTCGGGCAATTCCCCGCGACCACCGTCTCGTTCAACCTCGCGCCGGGCGCGTCGCTGGGCGCGGCCGTGAAAGCGATCGATCAGGCGCAGAAGGACATCGGCTTGCCCGCCTCGTTCCAGATCCGTTTCCAGGGCGCGGCGCTGGCGTTCCAGGCGTCGCTCTCGAACGAATTGTTCCTGATCCTGGCCGCGATCGTCACCATGTATATCGTGCTCGGCGTGCTGTATGAGAGCTTTATCCATCCGATCACGATCCTGTCCACGCTGCCCTCGGCGGGCGTCGGTGCACTGCTTTCGCTGATGATCACCGGACACGATCTCGACATCATCGGGATTATCGGCATCGTGTTGCTGATCGGCATTGTGAAAAAGAACGCCATCATGATGATCGACTTCGCGCTCGAAGCCGAACGCGAGCAAGGCAAAAGTCCGCGCGACGCGATCTACCAGGCGTGTTTGCTGCGCTTCCGGCCGATCCTGATGACCACCATGGCCGCGCTTCTTGGCGCCTTGCCGCTGATGCTCGGCTGGGGCGCCGGTTCTGAATTGCGTCGTCCGCTCGGGATCGCGATTGTTGGCGGGTTGATCGTGTCGCAAGCGCTGACGCTGTTCACCACGCCGGTGATCTATCTCGGTTTCGATTCGCTCGCCCGTCGCGCGCGGGCGCGTTTTTACCGGAACGCTCCGCCCCGTCCGGCGAGCCCGGTGAGCGACCAGGAGTAAGCGCATGAACCTGTCGCAACCGTTTATCGCGCGCCCGGTCGCCACTACGCTGCTGGCAATCGGCATTGCGCTCGCCGGCCTGTTCGCGTTCACGAAGCTGCCGGTCGCGCCGTTGCCGCAAGTCGACTTCCCGACCATTTCGGTCCAGGCGAGCTTGCCCGGCGCGAGTCCGGAAACCGTCGCGACCAGCGTGGCGAGTCCGCTTGAGCGCCATCTTGGTTCAATCGCCGATGTCACCGAGATGACGTCGCAAAGCTCGGTCGGGTCGGCGCGCATCACGTTGCAGTTTGGTTTGAACCGCGACATCGATGGCGCCGCGCGCGACGTGCAGGCGGCCATCAACGCAGCGCGCGCCGATCTTCCCACGGCGCTCAAAAGCAATCCTACGTATCACAAGGTTAATCCCGCCGACGCGCCGATCCTGATCCTCGCGCTCTCCTCCCCCACGCGTACCGCCGGTTCGCTCTACGATTCCGCCGCGACCGTGCTGCAGCAAACGCTTTCCACCGTGCCCGGTGTCGGCGAAGTGGACGTGAGCGGCTCGGCGAATCCGGCCGTGCGGGTGGAACTGGAACCGAACGCGCTGTTCCACTATGGCATTGGCCTGGAAGATGTCCGCGCGGCGCTGGCATCGGCGAATGCGAACAGCCCGAAGGGTGCTATCGAATTCAATGGCACCCACTTCCAGCTTTATACGAACGACCAGGCGAGCAAGGCCGATCAGTATCGCGACCTGGTAGTGGCTTACCGGAACGGCTCGGCGGTGCATCTGCGCGACGTGGGTGAAGTAGTCGATTCAGTCGAGGACCTGCGCAACCTGGGTCTCATCAACAACAAGCGCGCCGTGCTCGTGATTCTCTACCGGCAACCGGGCGCGAACATTATTGACACCATCGACCGCGTGAAAGCGATGGTGCCGCAACTCCAGGCCGCGCTCCCCGCCGATGTCGAGATCACGCCAACCTCCGATCGCTCGACCACGATCCGCGCGTCGCTGCACGATACGGAATTCACGCTGATTGTGGCGGTGGCGCTGGTCGTGATGGTCGTGTTCCTGTTCCTGCGAAACTGGCGCGCAACGCTGATTCCGAGCGTGGCCGTGCCGATCTCGATCATCGGCACGTTCGCCGCCATGTACCTGCTCGGCTTCTCGCTCGATAACCTCTCGCTGATGGCCTTGACCATCGCGACGGGGTTCGTGGTCGACGACGCCATCGTCGTGCTTGAAAACATCTCGCGGCATATAGAGAACGGCGTCCCGCGCATGAAAGCCGCCATTCTTGGCGCGCAGGAAGTGGGCTTCACGGTGCTGTCGATGAGTATCTCGCTGGTCGCCGTGTTTATTCCTATCTTGTTGATGGGCGGCATTGTCGGCCGCTTGTTCCGCGAATTCGCGTTGACGCTGTCGCTGGCGATTGCCGTTTCGCTGGTCGTCTCGCTGACCGTCACGCCCATGATGTGCGCCCGTTTGCTGCATGAACCGCACGAACAGAAGCCGCCCGGCCGGTTTTCTCGCTGGCTCGAACGGCAGTTCGTGTGGATGCAGAACGGGTACGCGCGCACGCTCGGCGTGGCGCTCGCGCATCCGAGAATTGTATTGCTGGTGTTGCTCGCGACCATCGGCTTGAATGTGTATCTGTACATCATCGTGCCGAAGGGATTTTTCCCGCAGCAGGATACGGGGCGGCTCGTCGGCGGCATTCAGGCTGACCAGAGCACCTCGTTCCAGGCGATGAAAGGCAAGTTTTCCGAGATGATGCGGATCGTGCAAGCTGATCCGGCTGTGGAAAGCGTCGCCGGATTCACCGGCGGGCGGCAGACCAACTCGGGCTTCATGTTCATTTCGCTGAAACCCAAGAGGGAGCGCAAGGTATCGGCTGAACAGGTGATCCAGCGGTTGCGCGCGCCGCTGTCCGATGTCGCGGGCGTGCGGACGTTCCTGCAAGCCGTGCAGGACATTCGCGCGGGCGGACGGCAATCGAATGCGCAATATCAGTTCACGCTGCTGGCTGACTCCACCACCGATCTCTACACGTGGGGGCCAAAGCTCACCGACGCCCTGCTCACCCGCCCCGAACTCACCGATGTCAATTCCGACCAGCAGCAAGGCGGTCTCGAATCGTTTGTAACCATCGACCGGGCGACGTCGGCGCGCCTGGGTATCCAGCCAGCGCAGATCGACAACACGCTCTACGACGCGTTCGGCCAGCGCCAGGTATCCACCATCTACAACGAGTTGAGCCAGTACCACGTGATCATGGAAGTCGCGCCGAAATACTGGCAAGACCCGGAGATGCTCAAGCAGATCTACGTGAGTACGTCGGGTGGAACCGCGAGCGGCGCGGCATCGACGAATGCGACCACGACGACGTCGACCTCGGCTTCCACCTCAACGTCAGCATCGACGTCCACGAGTTCGAGCAGCGGCACGTCCTCAACCGACACCACCAGTTCGCTCGCGCTGGCGTCCATCCGCAACGCCGCGACCAACGCGATTGCCGCGAGCGGAAAGTCCAGTTCGTCGGCGGGCGCGGCGGTGTCGACGTCGAAGGAAACCATGATCCCGCTCTCGACCATTGCCAAGTTCGGACCGGGCAACACGCCGTTATCGGTGAATCACCAGAGCCAGTTCGTGGCGTCGACGATCTCGTTCAACCTGCCGCCCGGCAAGTCGCTCTCCGATGCCACCGCCGCCATCTACGAAACCATGGCGACCATTGGCATGCCCAGCACGATTCACGGCAGTTTCGCGGGCACCGCGCAGCAGTTCCAGGATTCGACCAAAGACCAGCCGATCCTGATCCTCGCCGCGCTGGCTGCGGTGTATATCGTGCTTGGGATTTTGTACGAGAGTTACATCCATCCCATCACGATTCTCTCGACCTTGCCCTCGGCGGGCATTGGTGCGTTACTCGCGCTGCTGCTGTTCCAGACGGAGTTCAGCATCATTGCGTTGATCGGGGTGATCTTGCTGATCGGCATTGTGAAGAAGAACGCCATCATGATGGTCGACTTTGCTATTCAGGCGCAGCGGCATGGCGCTGCAACATCGCGCGAGGCGATTGAGCAGGCGTGTTTGCTGCGTTTCCGCCCGATCATGATGACCACCGCTGCGGCTTTGTTAGGTGCGTTACCGTTGGCATTCGGGACGGGCGAAGGATCGGAAATGCGCGCGCCGCTGGGGATCGCGATTGTGGGCGGCTTGATCGTGAGCCAGCTGCTGACGCTCTATACAACGCCGGTGGTTTATCTTTATATGGACCGGATCCGGATTTGGTCTGAGGAACGGCGGGCGCGAAGGGACCGGAGAGGGCCGGCTCGAGTCGTTGAGTGAGGAATTGGGATTGCGATCGGGATTGGCGCGGATGGCTGTAAGCCGTAAAACTCAGGCGTCAACGCCCTTCTCCGTGCATTAATCCCGAAAATCGCTTACCGTTTTAGCTCCTGCCCACACAGAAGGAGCGAATCAGCAATGAAAGTCCTGCTTATCGGCGCGAGCGGCCGGACCGGTCGCCACATTGCCCGGCAACTACGCGCTGCATCCCTTCCCTTCAAAGTCTTGCTGCGCAAATCCGCGCAACGCGGTGAGTTCGCCGCGCTCGGCGCCGAGATCGTGCTTGGCGATCTGACACACGATTTCTCCCACACCTTCGACGACGTCACGCATGTCATCTACGCCGCAGGATCGGCGGAAAGCGAAGGTGTGAATGAGGAACGGGCGATTGACCGCGACGCGGTCCAACGTACCGCCGACTACGCGAAACGCCGCCGCACAAAACAACTCGTGGTCATCAGCGCAATCTCCGCCTACTGGCCTAAATCGAGCCCGCTTGCCCTCAAGCACTACTCGAAAATGAAGCGCGAAGCCGACGACTACGTCCAGGCAAGCGGCGTCCCGTACGTGATCTTGCGGCCGGGACCGCTCTCCGATGAAATCGGCCGTGGCACGATCGTGCTCTCCACGCAACGCAGCGCGGATGCGGCGCCCGTTTCACGCGAGGATGTTGCACGCGTCGCGGTGGGATGCATCAAACGCGATGTGCGTGACGAGGTGATTGGTTTTATCGGCGGCGATGTGCCAATAGACGATGTGCTCGATACCGTTCAGACAGCCCCGATCAACCGATAACCCACGCCGGTTTCAGTGACGATATGTTCCGGCTGCGCGGCGTCCCGTTCAAGTTTCTGCCGCAGATGCGCCATGTAAATGCGCAGGTAGTGGTGGCTTTCCACATGCGACGGCCCCCACACTTCCCGCAGTAACTGGCGATGCGTCAACACGCGGCCGGCGTGTCGAACCAAGGTGGAAAGCAGCCGGTATTCGATCGGCGTCAGGTGCACGAGCACGCCAGCACGCGTGACCTGGCGCAGGCCGAGATCGATGGAAACGTCGCCGAATTTCACCAAAGGCGATTCACTCGATGCCGCCTGATTGCGACGCCGCAAGTGCGCGCGAATCCGCGCCATCAGTTCCGATACGCCGAACGGCTTGGTCAGGTAATCATCGGCGCCTGCATCGAGCGCGGCGACCTTCTCCTCTTCCTGCGTACGCGCCGACAACACGATCACCGGCAACTCGGTCCAGCTTCGCAGTTCGCGGATCACATCGAGACCGTCGGTATCGGGCAGGCCGAGATCGACGATGACCAGATCCGGCTTGCGCGTGGCCGCCTCGACCAGCCCCTGTTTACCCGTTTCCGCCTCGTGCACGGTAATGCCCTCGGCCTCGAGCGACGCGCGCACAAAACGGCGAATCTGCTTCTCGTCCTCGATCAACACGACAGTGAGGTTAGGTTCGCTCATGAGGTTTTATGAAGGCTTGGGTCCGGCGGAGAAAGATCGACGAAGTCCTGTTCGGCT
Organism: Caballeronia eucalypticola; assembly: GCF_047608185.1. Classification (NCBI taxonomy): domain Bacteria; kingdom Pseudomonadati; phylum Pseudomonadota; class Betaproteobacteria; order Burkholderiales; family Burkholderiaceae; genus Caballeronia; species Caballeronia eucalypticola. The sequence continues at coordinate 231,717 of NZ_JBLKRU010000002.1, read as the reverse complement.
TCATCGGAGAAACTGGGTACTGGGGGCGCTGCATCCACGGGCAAGGTGAACCAGAAGCGGGCGCCCTGGACCTGCGGGTGCGGGAGGATATCGTCCAGCCGGTTATTCGCGCCGATTGTACCGCCGTGCGCCTGCACGATCGCGCGGCAAATCGAGAGCCCCAACCCGATGCCCGGCTTCGCCGATTCCTTCTCGCCGCGCGTGAATTTCTCGAACACACGGTCGCCCATGTTCGCGGGCAGACCCGGACCATTGTCATCGATATAAACACGCACGAACGGCTTGCCATTCACATTCACACTCTCCGCGCCAATCACGAGCTTCGAGCCCGGCGGCGTATATTTCGCGGCGTTCTCCAGCAGGTTGGAGAAGAGGCGTTCCATCAGCACGGCATCGAGTTGCAGGAACGGCAGGTCGGCGGGCAGACGCACCTCGACCGGACGGCCGCTCAGAACGCGCCGGCACGCCCGCAACGCCGCGCCGACCGTCTCTTCAAGCAGCGACCACTGCCGGTTCAGCCGCAGACCACCCGCCTGCAAGCGCGCCATGTCCAGCAGGTTCGTGACAATGCTGGTCATGCGCAGCGATTCATCATGGATCGCCGCGATCAATTCGGCATTGGCCGGTGAGCGGGCGTCACCGCGCGCTTCCGCCAGCATGGATGCAAAACCAACGATGGTCGTCAGCGGCGTGCGCAAATCGTGCGAGATGGCGGACAGCAGCGAATTGCGCAAGCGTTCGGACTCCATGCTCACGAGCGCGTCGCGCGCAATTTCCACGTAGTGCACCCGTTCAAGCGCCAGCGCGATCTGCGCGGCGAAGGCATCGAGCATGCGCTTTTGCTCGGGGACCTCGAGCTCTCCGGCGTTGCGCGTAACGACCGCGAGCACGCCGCGCGTGCGCATCGGCGCCTTGAGCGGCAGATAAAGCGCGGCCGTGGCGGGTAGCGTGTCCGTGCCATGACCGGCTGGCTGCTGATGGTCGTAGACCCATTGGCCGACATCGATATCCAGCGCGCTTGCATCGAGCAGCAATGCAGCAGCGGACGTATCCGATGGATCGAGTTTCTGGCGGACTTTGTCGCTGGAATCGGGCAGGAGCATCGCGACTTTCGCCCGGAACACTTCGCTCACGTGCCGCATGCCGATACCCACGATCTGCTCGACGCCAAGCGCCGCGCCGAGTTCGCCGGCCATTGCATACATCGCGCCCGTCCGCCGCTCGCGCTTGGACGCCACGCGCGCCTCGCGCCGCAAGCTCGATGTGAGGTGGCTGATCACCAGCGACGTCAGCAGCATGCCGGCGAAGGTCAGCAGGTATTGGGTATCGGAGACAGTCAGCGACATGCGCGGCGGCACGAAGAAGAAGTCGAAGGCCGCGACGCTCAGGAACGACAGCAGTACGCCCGGGCCACGGCCAATCCGTGCCGCTGCGTAAATCACGCCGATCAGATAAAACATCACGAGGTTCGTGAGGTCGAAATGATTGCGGATCTGGCTCGCGAGCAACGTGATGACCGCGCAGATCGCAATGGCGTACGCGTAGCCGCGCGGCGCCGAGCGTTGCTCGCGCGCGGCGCTCAACGCGTCGTGCCAGTCGGGCGCGATCCCCGCCTCTTCCGGCGACGATCCGCTTTGAACACCCCCGCGGCTTGCTTCACTCAGGTCGCTTTCCCGCGCTCGAATCAGCGTGAGATCGAGATCGCCCGCGTGTTCCGCCAGCCGCTCGCCAAACGACCGTTTTATCCATCGTGCGAGACCGCGATGTTTCGATGCACCCGCCACCAGCTTCGATGCATTGCGCGCTTGCGCATAGCCGATCAACGTCGCGACGGCATCGTCACCGGCCAGCGTTACCGTCTCGGCGCCCAGTTCGGCGGCGAGCTTGAGCGCGGCGAGCGTGCGCTCACGGCGGGCATCGGGGAGTTTTTGCAGTCGCGGGGTTTCGACGTACACCGCGATCCAGTCCGAGCGCAGGCTTGCCGCGAGCCTTGCCGCCGCGCGCGCGAGCGTGGGGGCTTCCGGTCCCGGCCCGATACACACCACTAGCCGGTCGCGCGCCTGCCAGATTCTCTCGATAGAACGATCCGCGCGATATTCGCGCATCTGGGCATCGACGCGATCCGCCGTGCGCCGCAACGCCAGTTCGCGCAGCGCGATCAGGTTGCCCTTGCGAAAGAAATTGCGGACCGCGTGTTCCGCCTGCTGCGGCATGTAGACCTTGCCGTGCCGCAGCCGTTCAAGCAGCTCCTCGGGTGGAAGATCGACGAGCGTGACTTCATCGGCCTGATCCAGCACGCGATCCGGAACCGTCTCGAACACGCGGATCTGCGTGATCTGGCCCACGATATCGTTCAGGCTCTCCAGATGCTGGACATTCACCGTGGTGTAGACGTCAATGCCCGCCTCCAGCAGTTCATGCACGTCCTGCCAGCGTTTCAGATGACGCGCGCCGGGGACGTTGGAATGAGCGAGTTCATCGACGAGGAGAAGCTGCGGGTGACGCTGAAGCGCGGAATCGAGATCGAACTCCTGGAGCGCATGGCCGCGATACAGCATGTTCGCCAGCGGCAGTTGTTCAATGCCTTCCAGCAACGCGGCTGTTTCACTTCTGCCATGCGTTTCCACTATGCCGATGACTACATCGTCGCCCTGTTGCTTCCTGCTGCGCGCCGCCAGCAGCATGGCGTAGGTCTTGCCCACTCCCGCGGACGCACCAAAGAATATCTTCAGCCGTCCGCGATGACGCTTCTCTTCCTCTCTCTGCAATTTGCCGAGCAGCTCGTCTGGGTTGGGGCGGTTCATTTTTTAGCTTTGCGGAGCAATCGCGTCCGAGGCGAGGTTCGGTTTCTGTGTTTCAACATCGACATACTGACACGCGGCTTTCCCGGTAGGACGAGCTAGGCATATTCCCTAAGTATTGAACGATGGCCCGAACATTAAGCGCGCCGACATAAAAGGCGGATCAAAGATCAGGATACGGACGTAAAGAATGTGTAAATGAAGTTGTGGGAGACCTTCGCAGCGGCTCTTGGTGCTGCGGCTCTTGGTGCTGCGGCTCTTGGTGCTGCGGCCTTATAGCGGGCGTTTGAGGGGATTTGAGGAACGCGGATCGCGGCGGTCTCTCCGCAGAGCTCAACGCATTTCGCCTTCCGCTTTGGACGGCGCGGCGTGGACGAAAGCCGCGTCCGCCCCGCTTCACGCTCGTGTCAAGGCAGGAAGATTGTCGATCCCGTGGTCCGGCGCGCCTCCAGATCCTCGTGCGCCTTTGCCGCGTCGGCCAGCGGATAACGCTGCCGTACGCTGGTCTTGACCTGGCCTGTACTCAACACATTGAACAGTTCACCCGTCATCTCCTCCAGATCGCTGCGTTTAGCGATATAGCTGAACAACGTGGGACGCGTGAAATACAGCGAACCGCGTCCCGCGAACTCGGACGAATCGATGGGTGGCAACGGCCCGGATGTATTGCCGAAACTCACGAACATCCCCAACGGCGCAAGGCAGTCGAGCGATGCCGTGTAGGTGTCCTTGCCGATTGAATCGTAGACCACCGGCACGCCCGCGCCGTTCGTGATCTCGCGCACCCGCTTCGTGAAATCCTCGCGGGTATAGACGATCGGATGATCGCAGCCGTGCGCCTTCGCGAGTTCAGCCTTCTCGTCCGACCCAACCGTGCCGATCACCGTCGCGCCGAGCGCCTTCGCCCACTGGCACGCCAGCATGCCTACGCCACCCGCCGCCGCGTGAATCAGGATCGTGTCGCCGGCTTTCACGCGATACGTCCGTCGCAACAGATACTGCGCAGTCAGGCCCTGCAACATCACCGACGCCGCGTCTTCGTACGCTATGGCGTCGGGAAGACGCACGACATACTGCGCCGACATGACCCGTTCCTGCGCATAAGCACCCGGCGGCCGCGACGCGTAAGCCACGCGGTCACCCACATTGAACCCTGTCACGCCTTCACCGACCGCAGTTACCTCACCCGCCGCTTCCATGCCGAGTCCAGCGGGCAGCGGAATGGGATATAGCCCGGTACGAAAGTACACGTCGATGAAGTTCAAGCCGACCGCATGATGTTTCACGCGAATCTCGCCCTTGCCGGGTTCGCCCACTTCGACGTCGACCCATTTCATCACTTCCGGGCCACCGGTTTTATCGAATCGAATTGCCTTTGTCACCCTTGTCTCCTTTTGCCGGCGAGTGCCGGCCGCTATGTAGCGATGCCTAAACCCGGTCCAGGCGTAGCTTCAGATCATCGAGAATCATGCGTGCTGTCGCCAGATTCGTCGCGCACGCGACGTTGTGGACGTCGCATGCGCGCACCAGCGCATTGATATCCGGCTCATGCGGTTGCGGCGTCATGGGGTCGCGCAGGAAAACCACGACATCAACCCGCCCCTCGGCCAGTTCAGCACCAATTTGCAGATCGCCGCCGAACGGTCCGGAGAGCTTGCGCTCCACTTCCAGACCATGGGCCGCCGCAATCCTCGCACCGGTCGTACCGGTTGCCACCAACCGGCACTGCGCCAGCGTGGCCGCAAATTCGCCGGCCAGCGCCACGATGTCATCTTTCTTCATGTCGTGCGCGATCAGCGCGACGCGTGGGGTCATCGAATGCCTCCTGGTTGTAATGTTTTGTAGCGATCGACGATCAATATGTGCCTGGATAAGCGCCGCCGTCGATCAGCAGGTTTTGCCCCGTGATGTAGCCGGCGTGGACGCTGCACAAATACGCACACGCCTTCCCGAACTCCTCCGACGTACCGAAGCGGCCCGCCGGCAGCCGGCTCATGCGGCGTTTCTTGGCTTCTTCAAACGAAATATTGGTCGCCCTCGCGTCCGCCTCGAACGTGCTGACGAGCCGATCGGTATCGAAAGAACCCGGCAGCAGGTTGTTGATGGTGACACCCGTCGCCGCGACCTTGCGCGACAACCCTGCAACAAAACCCGTCAAGCCTGAGCGCGCGCCGTTCGACAGACCCAGCACGTCGATAGGCGCTTTCACCGACGAGCTCGTGATATTCACGACACGTCCAAAGCCACGCTCGATCATGCCGTCGAGCGTCTTCTTGATAAGTTCGATTGGCGTGAGCATGTTCGAATCAAGCGCCTTGATCCAGTCGTCGCGCGAGAATTGGCGGAAATCCCCGGGCGGCGGGCCGCCGGCGTTGTTCACGAGGATGTCCGGCGCAGGACACGCGGCCAGCGCCGCGGCGTGGCCTTCCGCCGTGGTGATGTCGCACGCTATGGCCGTCACAGTCACGCCAAAGTTTGTACGAATGTGCTCGGCCGTGGCCTCAAGCGGACCGGGCGTACGCGCCAGGATCACTAAGTTGACACCCTCGGCTGCCAGCGCCTCGGCGCAACCGCGTCCCAGGCCCTTGCTGGCCGCGCAAACGAGCGCGGTGCGCCCCTTGATTCCCATGTCCATTTGCTGTCCCTTTCTGGTTGCCCGAGTTAAAACCGCTGGAAACGGTCGCCGCCCGGGGTAATGAAGTCTGGTGCCGAATCCTGGTTCGCCGCCCTCTGTGCGGACCGCGTGATGCAATTCTAGAAGAATGAGGGATCGGACGTCGGCCGCGCAATAGACCGGACGACCTATCGCCCGCAATCTCCGCCAATCTCCACTTTAGGCGCGCCTAATTTGGGTAAACTGGCGTCATTGCTTGAGCACAGCCACGCAAGACCTACGCGGTGTCAGAGCTGAACGAAACACCCGATTCACCCGAATCCACACTTAATGCCGCGGCAACCGCGCGAATTCCATGAAACAGGACAGCCGCTTTCCCAATCTCTTCATCCTCAGTCACCCGCTGATTCAGCACAAGCTGACGCACATGCGGGACAAGGACACGTCCACGCGGACGTTTCGCGAGTTGCTGCGCGAGATCACGCTGCTGATGGGTTATGAAATCACGCGCAATCTGCCGCTGACTACGAAGCGTGTCGAAACACCGCTGGTCACCATCGACTCACCCGTGATTGCCGGCAAGAAGCTGGCAATCGTGCCGGTTCTGCGGGCCGGTATCGGCATGTCGGATGGGTTGCTCGACCTGATTCCATCGGCGCGGGTCGGCCATATCGGCGTGTATCGCGCGGAGGATCACCGGCCGGTCGAATATCTCGTGCGCCTGCCACCCGATCTGGAAGAGCGCGTGTTCATCCTGTGCGATCCCATGCTGGCGACCGGCTATTCGGCGGTTCATGCCGTGGACGTCATGAAACGGCGCAAGGTGCTGGGTGAGAACATCATTTTTGTGGCGCTGGTTGCAGCGCCTGAAGGCGTGAAGGTTTTCTCGGACGCCCACCCGGACGTGAAGCTGTACGTGGCCTCGCTCGACTCGCATCTGAACGAGCACGCGTATATCGTGCCGGGCCTGGGGGACGCCGGCGACCGGCTATTCGGCACGAAAAACTAGCGCATTTAATCGAGCAGTAACAAGCGCAGAATCGAGCGCCAACGCGGGAACAAGCAAGGGCGTGCGCACCGTCGGAGCAAGGCCAACGCCTGCCGAAGCGGCGCGCCATGATAAAATTCGGGTCCGCCAAATAAGTGGCCGCGCTTGGCCGGCTGAAGAATCAAATGACGGGACTTCCTGGCGTCATTCGGTTGGTTGCAGGTTGTCGGCGAGAGTGACAATTCGCGGGAATCGTAAATTTGCGTGAATTTGCAGATTTTCAGCAACCTGTCCGGCCCCGCAGAACCCTGGAACCGGGTGTGCGTGTGGCACTCAAGCCCTGCATTATGCGGCGCGAACATAAAATGCCGGCCGGCGAAAAGCGCCTTTTCGGGATAGGGCGGCATCATTGACACACAAGCGTGCGAGAGCAACTCGCGCGCGATGGAGAAAGGTATGGCGGGTCATTCAAAATGGGCCAACATCAAGCATAAGAAAGCGGCGACCGATGCCAAGCGTGGCAAGGTCTGGACGCGTCTTATCAAGGAAATTCAGGTCGCGGCACGCATGGGCGGCGGAGAAATGGACACGAACCCGCGACTGCGGCTCTCCGTCGAAAAGGCCTACGACGCCAACATGCCCAAGGACAACATCAACCGCGCGATCCAGCGCGGCGTGGGTGGTGTCGATGGCGCGACGTACGAAGAAATCCGCTACGAAGGCTACGGTATCGGCGGCGCGGCGATCATCGTGGACACCATGACGGACAACCGTACCCGGACCGTTGCGGAAGTGCGCCACGCGTTCTCGAAGTTCGGCGGCAACATGGGCACGGACGGCTCGGTGGCGTTCATGTTCGATCACGTCGGCCAGTTCCTGTTCGCTCCCGGCACGTCCGAGGACAAGCTGATGGAAGCGGCGCTCGAAGCGGGCGCGGACGACGTGGTAACGAATGACGACGGCAGCATGGAAGTGGTTTGCCCGGCCAACGACTTCCAGAAGGTGAAAGACGCACTGGAAGCCGCGGGTTTCAAGGCCGAAGTGGCGGAAGTCGTCATGAAGCCGCAGACTGAAGTCGAGTTCACCGGCGAGGAAGCGGCGAAAATGCAGAAATTGCTCGACGCGCTGGAAAATCTGGACGACGTGCAAGAGGTGTATACCAACGCGGCCATCGACCTGGAATGATTGCTGGGTAAGTAAGTCGGTGAGTCGGGCGGCCATCAAGCCGCGCCGCTCCACTTACGTGAACGGCCGTGCAGCAAGGTTTTGACCGGCAGGACATGGAACGCGCCCTTGCCCGTTTCTGGCTCGATTGCTGCATGGGTAGCCGATGCGTTTCAGTCGTTTATTTGATTAATCAGCGGTGCCGGGCGCGGGTAGACGAATAGCGCCGTCATGGGTGAATAAACGGATCGGCTGGCGCGTTATGTGAAAGGCAAGCCGGCGAACTGCGCCGAGCATGCTCCCGAAATACAGGCCAGTTAGTATTTATTGAAGTGAGCCGAACCTGGCCGGAAGTTGTGTTTGACAGCCGGGAAGTCGAGTGACGCAGCCGCGTGATGGCGCGAACCACTTCTCCGGGTCAAAACACCCGACGGCAATTCGGCAGACGACCGGCCGAGATCCGGCGCATCGCAAAAGCAGATATCCGCGGATCAGGCGCGGTGGACCCGTTTAAATGAGCTTGAATCGGTACCAATCGATTCAAACCGGTCCGCCCTCCTGCCGCCATGAATTTCTTAAGATCTTCGAGGATTTAAATGAAGTTACTCGTCGTCGGTTCCGGCGGTCGCGAACATGCGCTCGCTTGGAAACTCGCGCAGTCGCCGCGCGTGCAGATGGTTTATGTCGCGCCGGGTAACGGCGGCACGGCTCAGGACGAACGTCTGCTCAATGTCGACATCACCGATCCTGCCGCACTCGCCGATTTCGCCGAGAAAGAGCAGATTGCGCTGACCGTGGTCGGCCCCGAAGGCCCGCTCGCGGCGGGTATTGTCAACCTGTTCCGCTCGCGCGGCCTGAAGATCTTCGGCCCGACCAAGGAAGCCGCGCAACTCGAAAGCTCGAAGGACTTCGCGAAGGCGTTTATGAAGCGCCACGCTATCCCGACGGCGGAATACGAAACGTTCACGGACATCGCCGCTGCCCACGCGTATCTGGACACGAAAGGCGCGCCCATCGTCATCAAGGCCGACGGTCTGGCTGCCGGTAAGGGCGTAGTCGTGGCAACGACGCTTGAAGAAGCGCATGCGGCCGTGGATTCCATGCTCGCCGACAACAAACTGGGCGACGCCGGTGCGCGCGTGGTGATCGAGGAATTCCTGGACGGCGAGGAAGCGAGCTTTATCGTGATGGTGGACGGTAAGCACGTGCTTGCACTGGCGTCGAGTCAGGACCACAAACGTCTGCTCGACGGCGACAAGGGCCCGAACACCGGCGGAATGGGTGCCTATTCGCCCGCGCCTATCGTCACGCCGCAACTGCACGCCCGCGTCATGCGCGAAATTATCCTGCCGACGGTGCGTGGCATGGAACAGGAAGGCATCCGCTACACCGGTTTCCTGTATGCGGGCCTGATGATCGACGCACATGGCAATCCGAAAACGCTCGAATTCAATTGCCGGATGGGTGACCCGGAAACGCAACCCATCATGGCTCGCCTGAAGGGCGATTTCTCGAGAGTGGTGGAACTGGCGATTGCCGGGACGCTGGCGACCGCGGAGATCGAATGGGACCGGCGTACGGCGCTGGGCGTCGTGCTGGCTGCGCACAACTATCCGGACACGCCGCGCAAGGGTGACCGGATCAATGGCATTCCTCCGGAGACGCCGGAAGCCGTGACGTTCCATGCCGGCACTACGCTGGAAAACGGCAAGCTCAGCACATCGGGCGGACGCGTGTTGTGCGTCGTGGGTTTGTCGGACTCGGTACGCGGCGCGCAGTCCGTGGTCTACGATACGATCAATCAGATCGCGTTCGACGGCATGCAGTATCGGCGGGACATTGGTTATCGCGCTCTGAATCGTAAAGCGACAGACCGGCACGGCTGAAGCGCGGAGATGCTGGCTACGTGGCCGGCTAATGTCGCGATGCCATCGCGGGAAATCTCCAAAACCGCAAGATCGCAGCACATTGAGCAACGCACTGCCGGACCTTCGCGTCCGGCAGCGTGTTTTAGAAGGAACGCGCACGAGGCCAGGCAACTCTGGACCGAACCAGGGTTTCCGCACTCCGTGCTATTTGCCCGCAAGCCGTACAACCGTTCACGATGACCGCTCCAACCTACGACGTACAAGCTGTCCGCACTTATTTGACCGGTTTGCAAGAGCAGATCGCGCAGACGCTTGGCGCGTTCGATGGCAACGAATTCCTTATCGATTCCTGGCAGCGCGGCCCGGAAGAACGATTGCGTGGAGGCGGCAGCACACGCATCCTTGAAGGCGGTCAGTTTTTTGAACGCGGTGGCATTGGTTTCTCCGATGTAGCCGGCGACGCTTTGCCAGCCTCGGCGAGCGCCGCGCGTCCGCAACTGGCCGGGCGTGGTTTTGAGGCCATGGGCGTGTCGCTCGTCATGCATCCGCGCAATCCGCACTGCCCTACCGTGCACATGAACGTGCGCCTGCTGATCGCGACGAAAGCGGGTGAGCCACCGCTGTTCTGGTTTGGCGGCGGCATGGACCTCACGCCGTACTATGGCTACGAGGAAGACGCGCAGCATTTTCACGGCGTCTGCCGGAATGCGCTGACACCTTTCGGCACGGATCTGTACCCGCGTTTCAAGAAATGGTGCGACGAGTATTTTTATCTCAAGCATCGGAATGAATCGCGTGGGATCGGCGGAATTTTCTTCGACGACGTCTCGGAACCCGGTTTCGACGAATCGTTCGCCATGATGCGCAGCGTCGGCGACAGTTTCCTGGCCGCGTATCTACCGATCATCGAACGCCGGCGCGACACGCCTTACAGCGAAGCGCAGCGTGAGTTCCAGACGTACCGGCGTGGCCGGTACGTGGAATTCAATCTTGTCTTCGACCGTGGCACGCTATTTGGGCTGCAAAGCGGCGGCCGTACGGAATCCATCCTGATGTCGATGCCGCCGGCTGTCACGTGGCGCTACAACTGGAAACCGGAGCCGGGTACGCCCGAAGCCCGGCTTTACTCCGATTTCCTGGTGGCGCGAGAGTGGCTATAAAGAACGACGAACCAAGAATCACGAAAGAAGCCGCAGACTAGCTGCAGACTATGAGACCTGAGCGTTGCACTTGTTGCAATCTGTCCCCGAAGAGGATCGTCCACTGAAACCGAACCTCCCTTGTGCTCGACGTGTCGGTTTGCTGGGCGGCACGTTCGACCCGATTCACGACGCTCATCTGGCCCTCGCGCGCCGTTTCGCCGAGTTGCTCGACCTGACCGAACTTGTGCTGTTGCCGGCGGGTCAGCCGTGGCAAAAAAAGGATGTCACCGAGGCGCATCATCGGCTTGCCATGACCCGCGCAGCAGCGGATTCGCTGCATGTGGAAGGTTTGCAGGTTATTGTCGCCACCGATGAAATCGACCACGACGGCCCAACCTATACCGTGGAGACGCTGGCTCGCTGGCGCGCGCGAGAAGGTGCGGACGCGTCGCTGTCGCTTTTGATCGGCGCCGACCAGCTTGTCCACCTGGATTCATGGCGCGACTGGAAACGCCTGTTCGAATTTGCGCACGTGTGCGTGGAAACCCGCGCTGGATTTGACGTCTCAACGGTTTCTCCTGCTGTCGCTGAGGAAATTGCCGCGCGCAGCGCGCCGGCTGAGGTGCTGCAATCCACGCCGCACGGCCATCTGCTGATTGATTCCGCACTGGAGCTGGAAGTGTCGGCGACCGAAATCCGCGAGCAGCTGGGAGAACGCCTGCGGGCGCACGCGGCGGGCGAGATAGACGCCGAGAGTCATGTACCGTCCGCCGTATGGGACTATATTGTTCAACACCACTTGTATCATCGGTAAAAACCATCGGTAAAAATATGGAAATTCAAAAGCTTCAACGCGCGATCATCGACGGTCTCGAAGACGTCAAGGCGCAGGACATCAAGGTGTTCAACACCACTCACCTGACCGCCCTCTTCGACCGTGTCATCGTCGCGAGCGGCACATCGAATCGTCAGACCAAGGCGCTAGCCAACAGCGTGCGCGACAAGGTCAAGGAGCTGGGCGGCGACGTCCTCAGCACCGAAGGCGAGGAGATTGGCGAATGGGTGCTGGTGGATTGCGGCGACGCAGTCGTCCACATCCTGCAACCGGCGCTGCGCCAGTACTACAACCTCGAAGAGGTCTGGGGCGACAAACCCGTGCGCGTCAAGCTGCAAAGCTCGGGTGGCTTCAGCGGCGCCCAGGTCAGCGTGTCGGACGAAGACGAGGACGACGAGCCCGCCGCCAAGCCGGCTCGCAAGACTACGCGGCGCTAACACTGAACACTGGCCGAACGCGAACGTCGCGCTGTCCGTCGCCATAGAAGCGCGGAGATAGCGCGGGCGTAGCGCTTCGCAATGCCGCCATGAAACTTCACATCCTTGCGGTCGGCCACAAGATGCCCGACTGGATCGCGACCGGCTTCGACGAGTATGCGAAACGCATGCCGCCCGAGCTGCGCGTCGAGTTGCGCGAGATCAAACCCGAACAACGTTCATCGGGACGTAACGCCGAGAGCGTGATGGCCGCCGAACGCGTGCGGATCGAGGCGGCGCTGCCCAAGAATGCGCGGCTTGTCGCACTCGACGAACGCGGCCGCGACTGGACCACCATGCAACTTGCCGGCGCATTGCCGGACTGGCAGCAGGAAGGACGCGATGTAGCGTTCGTGATCGGCGGCGCCGACGGTCTGGACCCGCAAATCAAGGCGCGTGCCGAAGTCTTGCTGCGAGTTTCAAGTCTCACGCTGCCGCACGGCATGGTCCGCGTGCTGCTGGCCGAACAGCTTTATCGCGCGTGGAGCATCACGCAGAATCATCCCTATCATCGCGCTTGAGGCGTGGCATCGGAGCGTTGAACGACTACGCCTGAGGCTACGGCGCCTGACCTTCAATTTATCCGCGAACATGCCATTAACCACCTTCCCTTTCGTCTATCTCGCGTCACAAAGTCCCCGGCGGAAAGAACTACTTCAGCAACTCGGCGTGCGCTTCGAGTTGCTGCTGCCGCGTCCCGATGAGGACGCCGAAGCGCTCGAAGCCGAGTTGCCCGGCGAGGCTGCTGACGCCTATGTGCTGCGCGTTTGCGCGGCAAAGGCGCAAGCCGCCTATGCCCGCCGCCTTCACGGCGATCATCGCGTGGCGCCCATCCTGGTTGCCGATACAACCGTCACGCTCGATGGCTCGATCATGGGCAAGCCAGACAGCGCCGACCATGCCGTCGACATGCTCGAACGGCTATCCGGGCGCGATCACGAGGTGCTGACAGCGCTTGCCGTGGTCGGTGCCGACGGCGTTCTGCTCACGCCTGTTCTATCGCGTTCGCTCGTGCGCTTCGCCGCTGTCGAACGTGCTGCACTGCAGCGTTACGCGGCCACGGGCGAACCGCTCGGAAAGGCCGGTGCGTATGGCGTTCAGGGACGCGCGGCAGCGTTTATCGAACGGATCGAAGGGTCCTATTCGGGTATCATGGGCCTGCCTCTTTTCGAAACAGCAGCACTCCTGCGCGTGGCGCGCGTCGACTTCTAAACAGTCCATGAACGAAGAAATCCTGATCAACGTCACACCGCAGGAAACCCGTGTTGCCCTCGTTCAGCAAGGCGCGGTGCAAGAACTTCACGTCGAGCGCACGTTGTCGCGCGGGCGCGTTGGCAATGTGTATCTCGGCAAGGTCGTGCGTGTGCTGCCGGGCATGCAGTCGGCTTTTATCGATATCGGGCTTGAGCGCGCGGCGTTCCTGCACGTAGCGGATATCTGGCATCCCCGTATTGCTGGCGAAACGCATTCGAACACGCCGCATACGCCGATCGAGAAGATCGTATTCGAAGGTCAGGCGCTGATGGTGCAGGTGGTGAAGGATCCTATCGGCACCAAGGGCGCGCGGCTTTCCACGCAGGTGAGTATCGCGGGGCGGACGCTGGTTTATCTGCCGCAGGAACCGCATATTGGGATCTCGCAAAAGATTGCGAGCGAGGCCGAGCGCGAGGCCATTCGGGCACGGCTCACGGCCGTTCTTCCTGTCGATGAAAAAGGCGGGTATATCGTCCGGACGATCGCGGAAGATGCGTCGAGTGAAGAACTCGCGGCTGATGTCGCTTATTTGCGCAAGACGTGGCAAACAATTGTCGCGCAGGCGCAGCGGGTGGCGCCAACCTCGCTGTTGCATCAGGATCTTAATCTCGCACAGCGCGTGTTACGCGATTTCGTCAACGACGAGACTTCGCGTATTCAAGTGGATTCGCGCGAGACGTATCAAATGCTGGCCGACTTCGCGATCGAGTTCACACCCGCTGTGGCTTCGCGCGTGCATCACTATGGCGGCGAGCGCCCGCTCTATGACCTGTACAACATTGAAGCGGAGATTCAGAAAGCGTTGTCGCGTCGGGTAGATCTGAAGTCCGGTGGTTATCTGATGATCGACCAGACTGAGGCAATGACTACTATCGACGTAAATACGGGTGGTTATGTAGGTGCCCGTAATTTCGACGATACGATCTTTAAAACCAATCTTGAAGCAGCGCACACCATTGCACGGCAACTGCGGTTGAGGAATCTTGGCGGCATCATCATTATCGATTTCATCGATATGGAGAACGTCGAGCATCGCGATCAAGTGCTTGGCGAGTTGAAGAAAGCGTTATCGCGAGATAGAACGCGCGTGACGGTGAACGGGTTTTCGCAGTTGGGGCTGGTTGAGATGACACGCAAGCGTACGCGTGAATCGCTCGCGCATGTGCTGTGCGAACCGTGTCCGACCTGCGATGGCAAAGGCCAGGTCAAGACGCCGCGCACCGTGTGTTACGACGTGCTGCGCGAGATCATGCGTGAATCGCGTCAGTTCAATCCGCGTGAGTTTCGCGTGGTGGCGTCGCAGCAAGTGATTGATCTGTTTCTTGAGGAAGAGTCGCAGCATCTGGCCATGCTGATGGACTTTATCGGCAAGCCGGTTTCGCTGCAGGTTGAGTCGAACCTGAGTCAGGAACAATACGATATTGTTTTGATGTGAGAACTCGGCGAGAGCAAAACGCTATTGCTGCCCGAGGATATCCACGGGTACAGAAAGCGCCCCGGCTATCGCGGCAAGTTTCTTGAAGGTGCCGTTTCGCTTCCCACTTTCAATCTGGCTCAAGTACGGTTTACTGATGCCAGATGCTTCGCTCAAAGCTTCTTGAGTGAGCTTGCGATATTCACGCCAGGCGCGTATTGGGTGTACGCCGGCTAATTCAGCATCCAGCACAACTGCGGGCACATGGAAACCGTCATCGGCTGCTTTCGCTTGATCAAAAAGCGCTTCGTCATCGAGATCCTCGATCAACGGCGCGACGCGGTTCCAAATTTCGATAGGCACGATTGCGAATTCAGCACGACCGTCGCGTTCGATAAATTGGATGGTGGTCATTCGTAAGCCCTCCTCGAGGTTTGACGGCAAGCACCAAGACCACTAGTTTGCCATCGTTGATTTCAAACAAAACACGCCAGTCACCAACACGTAACCGACAGCCATCACGTCGGGTCAGTTTCTTCACGTTAGGGAAACGCTGATTTAATCGACGCGTTTGTAAACGCTGTGACGTAGTGAAGCGTTGTTAGAGCTGGAACGACGACGGAGCGATACGGATGCGACAAATCAGTTTTGCGAGTGCAGAACACCAAGGCAAGAAGCGGGTTACGCGGCGCGAGAAATTCCTGGGCGAGATGGAGCAAGTCGTGCCGTGGTCGCGCTTGCTGGGGGCATTGGAGCCCCACTACCCGAAGGGCGCGAGGGGGCGTCCGCCAATTGGGCTGGAGCGCATGCTGCGGCTGTACTTTGTGCAGCAATGGTACGCATTGTCCGACGAGGGGCTGGAAGATGCGGTGAGCGACAGCGCGGCCATCCGGCAATTTGTCGGTATTGATCTGGGACATGAGGAGGCGCCGGACGCGACCACGGTGCTGAAGTTTCGTCGGCTGCTGGAGGCGCACAAGTTGACTGCTGTGCTGTTGGAGGAAATCAACGCGCACTTGCGCGAGCGCGGGCTGATGATGCGCGAGGGGACGATGGTGGACGCCACCTTGATCAACGCACCGACCTCGACGAAGAATCGCGACAAGGCGCGCGACCCTGAGATGCATCAAACGAAAAAGCGTAATCAGTGGTACCACGGGATGAAGGCGCACGTGGGCTTGACGCTGAGTCGGGCCTGGTGCATAGCACGCACTACACGGCGGCCAACGAGTCTGATGTGGCACACACCCATGAGGTGCTGCATGGTCAAGAGGATCACGTGTTTCTCGATGCGGGTTACACGGGAGTGCAAAAGCGCGAAGAGATAATGAAGGCGCAAGGCGACGGTGCCATCAAGACGCAAGTGCAATGGTCGGTGGCGATGAAGCGTGCCAAGCTAAAGGGCATGGCCGAAGGGCCGTTGAAGCAGTTGACGCAGGCCCTGGAGAAGGTCAAAGCGCAAATCCGGGCGCGGGTCGAACATCCGTTTCATGTGGTGAAGAACCTGTTCAACCAGAAGAAGGCTCGCTACCGGGGCCTGGCTAAAAACGGTGCGCAGTACGATGCGTTGTTTGCGCTGGGCAATTTGGTGATTGCAAAGAAAGCGTTGCTGCAATCAATGGAGAACTCCGTCTGCAAGGCGGCGTAGCGCGCAAAAAGGGGGGGAAAGCCCCACAGAAGTGAAAATTCTCAGCGGCTGGTAGGCAAATCCGCTGCCGGTTCACGAAGGAATCCGCATCGTGCGCACAGCGTTGCACGATGCTGCTTTGTTCAGCGTTTCCTTAGCAGCCGAATACGGATCGTTCGCAAGCAGTTTTATCTTCGCTTGGATCGTAGCAGCGACGTTACGCGGCATTGTCTTAAGTACCTTGGCGGCATCTTTGGTGTATTCGATTATGTACATAACAAACGTTAGCATAATGCTAACATATTGCAAACACCGCCATCTCGGAACACCCCCTCCCCCTCACCGCCGCAAACTCCGGTCAATCGCCGCGACCAATCCTTTAAGCGAAACCGGTTTGCTCAAATGCCCGTTAAACCCGGCATCGAGCGCCCGCATGACATCTTGCTCACGGCCAAACCCGGTAAGCGCCAGCGCAGGCAGCCGCGCGGTCCGCGGCGTCTTTCGCATCCGCTCGATCATCTCGTAGCCGTTCATGGTCGGCATGCCGATATCCGACAACACGACATCGAATTCCTCCTGCGCCACCGCTTCAAGCGCCCGCTCGGCGCTCGGCTCCGCGCGCACCTGCGCACCCTCCATTTCGAGCAGCGTACGAAACGCCTCCAACGCTTCGATGGAGTCATCGACGAGCAACACCCGCAAGCCCCGCAAGATGCCCGGATCAACAATTTCACGCGGCGTTTCCACCGGCACCGACGATGCGTTTTCCGGCAGCCACAGCCGAAAGCGCGCACCTTGCCCCTTCCCCGCCGACTCCGCTTCAATATGCCCGCCATGCAACTCAGCAAGTTGCTTCACGAGCGACAATCCAATCCCCAGGCCGCCTCGGTCCCGCCGTCCGCCGCCATCGGCCTGACTGAACATCTCGAAGATACGCGGCAGGAAGCCGGGATCAATACCCTGCCCCGTATCCGCCACCTCGATACAAACCAGCCCCTCATGCCGCGATAAAGCGATCCGCACCCGTCCGCCACGCGGCGTGAATTTAAGCGCATTGCGCACGAGATTCCAGACCATCTGCTCGACGCGCTCGGCATCGGCATGAATCATCACGGCGGCATCGGTTCCCACCGCCGACAACTCAATGCCACCCGCCTGCGCATCCGCCACGCTCGCGGCCACGACCGCGTGCAGCACGGACGCGATCTCCACCGGCGCGAAGCGGAGCGCGAGCTTGCCGGTACGCACACGCGACAGGTCGAGCAAGTCGTCGATGATCCTGGCCTGCCCGGCGACCGCACGCTGAATGGCATCGGCGGCGTCCTGCACGCTCGAAATCTCCCGCACATCGGGTATGCGCGTGAGCAATTCCGCCTTCACGTGAATCAGGTTGAGCGGGTTCTTGAGCTCATGCGACAACACCGAAAAGAACTCGTCCTTCAACCGGTTCGCCGCTTCGGACTGCGCACGAATCGCGCGTTCGAGCGTAAGCGCCAGTTGCTTCTGGCTCTCGATACCGGTCTTGTCGGTGACATCGCGGGCAATCTTCGCGTAACCGCGGAATTGATCGGATTCGATAGGCGTAGTCACACCGCTGCAATAGATTTCGGTGCCGTCGGCGCGTACGTGCCAGCGTTCGTCTTCCACACGGCCAGCCTGAGTGGCGCGCTGCCGCTCGCGCAAAGGCGCGCGCGCTGCACGATCGTCGGGGAGAAAAATAAGGTCCAGCGGCTGGCCTCGCACTTCGCTTTCCACATAGCCAAAGATGCGTTGCGCACCGCCGTTCCACGTGACAACCAAACCGTTCATGTCCAACACGATGATCGCGTAATCGTTTGTGGTCACGGCGGCCAGCCGCAAGCGTTCCTCGCTGCTGCGCGCCGCCGCTTCGGCCGCGCGGCGCGCCGTGATGTCGATCAACGTGATGACCGCCCCGTCAATCTGATCGTCCGCCGTGCGATACGGCAGCACCCGCGCAAGGAACCATTCGCCGCGGTCCGTGCGGACCTCGCGCTCGGTGAACGTGAGCGTGTCGAAGGCCGCGCGTGCATCGGTGGCCATCTCCGGATAGTCGAGCCGATGCGTGAGATCCAGCAGCGGCCGCCCGATGTCCGACGCAATCAGCTTGAAGAGCCCGACCGCCGGCGCCGTATATCGCTTGATACGCATTTCCCGATCGACGAATACCGTCGCAATGCCGGTGGACGAGATCAGGTTGCGCAGGTCATCGTTCGCCTTGGAGGTCTCGGTGACGGTGTCGGAGAGTTCCAGATTCACCGTCACCAGTTCTTCATTGACTGACTGCAGCTCTTCCTTGCCCGCTTCGAGTTCCTCACTGGTCGAGCGCAACTCTTCGTTGATCGCCTGCAATTCTTCATTCGACGCCATCAACTCCTCGGACGACACGCTGGCGTCCTCGCTCAACGTGTCCATCTGCGTCTGCGCACGATACGGGTCCTGTTCCAGATCGCCGAGTTTGGTGACATCGGCGGAGACGTCGTGTGCGGGCGAATTCGGTTGAACTGCTGCATGGGCTTCGTTCCCGGCCTCGTTCTCATTCTCTGTCTCGTCGAAGAACACGACAACCACGTCTTCGCCACTCTCATTGTCCTTGAACAGCCGTGCCGATAGCTTGACGAACGATGACGTCTCGCCACGCGAAAAGCACACGCGCTGCGACACGACGCTGTCCCCGTCGCGCAATACGCGATGCAGCGTGTTCCGCAATTCCGCGCGCAGCTCCGGATTGACGAGCGTGAGCAGATTGCGCGAGGGCTCGCCGCCAACATACTGAAGGAAACGCCCGGCGTGATCGGACATATGCAGGATGGCGCCATCGCGATCCACGGTGACGTTCGGCGGCGCGTAACGCTCGAATACGCGCCGACGCAGCGCCGTGAGTGACGCGGATGTCTCGCGCCCGAGACCCATCCGTCTGGGGACGTCGAAGATCGCGGCGGGACGAATGAGCGGCAGCGGCGGCATGGCACGCGCGCCAATGCGCTTCGATTGATAAATACGGTTGCGCTTGTCCACTTGCTCGAACAAGTCGCTTGCAATGTCGGTGGATTCCGCCGCGCCGAGAAACAAGAACCCGCCCGGCCGCAGCGCAAAGTGAAACGTCTCCAGCACTTGGCGCTGCACGGTCCTGTCGAGGTAAATGAGCAAGTTGCGGCACGAGATCAGGTCCATGCCCGAAAACGGCGGATCGCTCAGGATGTTATGGACAGCGAACACAACCTTCTGGCGCAGTTCCTTGCTCACCTGGAAACTGCCGCCCGGCTTCACGAAAAACCGCCGCAACCGCTCAGGCGATACGTCTGCCACGATTGATCCCGCGTACATGCCCGCGCGTGCTGTATCGATCGCGCTTGCGTCGACATCGGTCGCGAAAACCTGGATCAACGGAAACTTGCCCTCGACCGGCCCATGTTCGATCAGCAGCATCGCGAGCGAATACGGCTCCTCTCCCGTCGAGCACCCCGCCGACCACGCGCGCACCGGATCGTCGGGCGAGCGCCGTGTGAACAGGTTCGCCACGACGCGCTGCTCGAAGGCATCAAACGATTTACGGTCACGGAAGAAATTCGTCACGCCGATCAGCATATCCTTCAGGAGCGCGGTCGTTTCCTCAGGATGCGTTTCGATAAACCGCTTGTACCCAGCCAGATCGGCGACACCATTCACCTGCAGCCGCCGTTCAATGCGCCGCATGACCGTGCCGCGTTTATAGTGCCGGAAGTCATGACCGGTGCGGATGCGCAGGATGGTCAGCAATGCCTGGAGCACGTCAGAATCGTCGTCGATGGTCGAAACAGCCGGCTCGATCCGCTGTTCAATACCGTGTTCAACATCGGGATCATTCGAGGGCAACTCGTCGACGGCATACAGCATCTTCATCGCGCGGGCGTTGTCGCGCAGTTCGATAAGGCGGGCGGGCATCCGCTCGACCGACAGCACGATATCGACGAACCCGGTTGCCAGCGCATTGCGCGGCATCTCGTCAAATTCCGCGTCCGTCGGGTCCTGCACGATGTTGATACCGTTCTGCTCCTTGATCCGTGCTATCCCCATCGAACCGTCGCTGCCCATCCCCGACAGGATGATGCTGATCGAGCGGGCCCGGTGCGCGTCCGCCAGGCTCCGGAAGAACAGGTCGATTGCGACCGGTTTTCGTCGCACCGGATCGCTCGGGACGACATGCAGACAGCCGTCCGCCAGCGATAAATCGTTCGACGGCGAAATCAGGTAGACCGTGTTCTTTTCGATTGGCGTGGTGCCGAAGACCTGCACGACCGGCATGGAGATTGAGCGTTGCAGCACTTCGTCGACATGGCTCGCGTGGTTCGGCGATATATGCAGCACCGCGACGAACGCCATGCCGCCGTCCGCCGGCATGCCCTGAAGCAAACGCATCAGGGCCTGGATGCCGCCCGCGGACGCACCGATACCAACAATCGGGAAATCGACTGAACGAGGATTGGACGACACTGCGGATGAAGATGAGGATTCGGCGGACGAACTGATCCGGGCACCGGGCGGCTTTCTAATGGTCATTGGAGGCTCCTTCCGAGCACTTGCAAACCGGCCGGGCAAAAGCGATTTGCAAGTCTGCTTCCTGGGCCATCCGCGCCGGGTGTCCTTCCGCCTCGCGAGATAGAAACAGGTAATAACGACGTTATCGTCGTCTGCTTATTTCAATGAAATTAATCCTTATTCGGCATTGCGGAGAAAAGATTATTGGTTAATTCAATTGCTTAATTTTCGTAGCGGTATTTGTTGAACATTGCGAAAAATCGTGACGAAGTTTCGGTACAAATGATTATTTTCGAGAAACACAATTCATAAATTGTCGGTAGGTTTTATCGAAACCATACTTGGGTTGTTTAAATCCGCAACGATTACACGTCTCAAATCAACGTCTTAATTAGCACGTTCGGTCGGTTTATCGTTTGCTTCAACTCGTCGCTCCGTTCACGCCGGCAACGAACGTTACGTCCCACGGCGTAAATGTAACAAGCGTGCGGAACAAGCGGCGTTTTGCACGGTTGCCTCGATTGCGTTCGGTAGGCCCTATCGGCGTCGAGCGTTGGCAGTGAAGGGACCGAGGGTCTTTTTTCAGAGCATGGCGGAACGTGGCACGGCTCATGCTGAAAAAGGTTCAAGCCTCGCATTGACCAACGCGACGGTGATGCGGCTCTTCAGGCGCTTCATCCTGACGGGCCGGATTTTCGATAAAGCACCACATCATTCGGGCCGTTGTTACAGCGCATATAAACAGCGTTGCCCCGGATGGCAATAACCAGTGACCGCAAAAATATCGGCGCTACCGGGGAAACATGATGAATCACCGACTAATAGAAACTGATCTTGTGCATCTTGAAAAGATAATCAACCGGGTTGCATCGATTCACGGGCTGTCTTTGTCCTATTGGCGCAATCGCGTTAATTCCTTTTTGTCGATGCGCCTCATGCCGGCGCAACGCAAGCGTATAGCCCATATAGAAACGATCATCGCGACGCTTGAGCAAGCCGCGTCGAGCAAGACATCTTGCCAATAAGCACGCAACGATCGACAGGCCGTCCGAACGGCCTGTCGATGATCACCTATCTACGTCTACTCGCACGCTGACCCATTTTTAATCCCATCTGCCCGCAACGGGTTTTCTCGAATATCACATCTATTAATAGCCCATGCTTTAAAAGCATAATCTCGTCACCTTTCATTATCGAAATAACGCCCTGAATAGCTATCCGCTTAATAATACTGGACACAATTATTTTAAGTTTTTAATATCACTCCGCTGACGCTTGGACAAAAGCCAACAAGAAATCCCACCGTCGCCAGGTTTCAAGCTCGCTAGTCTTGAACAACAATCTTGACGCACCGTTCCGCCACTCAAGATCGGCGCAATGCCGGCCAAGTTGTCACCGACGGTCGTCGCGGGAATCGCGAAAAATCGGAAATATCGCGCGGATTGCGGATGCAACGACTTCCGATGAAGATCGGCAAATCCCGGTAGCCTTCAATCAACCTCATTGAATCGTCAGGACCCGCGTGCCGTCTTTTTTCATCGATCGTCCGGTTTTTGCGTGGATTGTTGCCCTGGCCATTTTCGTGGCGGGCGCGCTGGTCACGCCCTTCCTGCCTGTCGCGCAATATCCGCGGCTGACGCCGCCGCGCATTGTGATTGACGCGATGTATCCGGGCGCGGCGCCGGAAAGCGTCGACAACACCGTGGCGAGCGTGATCGAAGAAAGCCTCGACGGCGCCGAGGGCTTGCAATACTACGAAACGACCAGCGACAGCCTCGGCGAACTCGAAATCGCGGCCACGTTTTCGGCGGGTACCAACCCGGACATCGCCATGGTCGATGTCCAGAACCGGATGAAGCAGATCGAGTCGCGCCTGCCGCAGCAAGTCGTGCAGCAAGGCATCAGCGTCTTCAAGTCGACTGGCACGTTCCTGATGCTGGTCGCGCTCACTGCCACCGACGGCCAGCGCGATTCCGTGGAACTCAGCGACTACGTCAATCGCTATATGCTGCGCGACCTGAAGCGCGCGCCGGGTGTCGGCTCAGCCGAATTGTGGGACGCCGGAGAGGCGTTGCGGGTCTGGATCGATCCGATGAAACTGCGCGAATACAACCTGGCCGCGGCCGACGTCACCCAAGCCATCGCGGCGCAAAACGCGACGGTCACCGCCGGCACGCTTGGCGACGTGCCCTTCGTCGCCGGTCAGCAATTGACGGCGTCGGTCACGGTCAGGGGACAATTGATCTCGCCAGGCGAATTCGGCGAGATCGTGCTGAAAGCGCGCACCGACGGATCGGCCGTCCGGCTGAAGGACGTGGCGCGGGTCGAGGTGGGACGCGACAGCTACGCGTCGTTTTCTCGGCTGAACGGCAAGTCGGCGGCAACGATCGGTATCCGGCTTTCGCCTCAAGGCAACGCGATGGAAACCTCCGCCGCGATCCGCGCGAAGCTGGCTGAATTGTCGCGTAGCCTGCCACCGGGCACGGCGGTCGAAATTCCGTCCGACAACGCCAAGTTCGTCCGCGTCGCGCTGCACGAAGTGGCGTTGACGCTCTTCGAAGCCGTGCTGCTGGTGTTCCTGGTCATGTGGCTTTTCCTGCGCGACCTGCGTTATGCGCTGGTGCCCACAGTGGTGATTCCGGTTGCGCTGACCGGCGCGCTGCTTGCGCTGTATGTGCTCGGCATGTCGATCAACGTGTTCACCATGTTCGCGATGGTGCTGGCGATCGGGATCCTGGTCGACGATGCCATCGTCGTGGTCGAGAACGTCGATCGCGTGATGCGCGAAGAGGGACTGGCGCCTCGCGCGGCCACGCGCCGGGCGATGCAGCAGATGGGCAGCGCGATTGTCGGCATTACCGCCGTGCTGACCGCCGTGTTCGTGCCGATGGCCTTTTTCCCCGGCAGCGTCGGCGGGATTTATCGGCAATTCACGGTCGCGATGATCGCATCGATTCTCGTGTCCGCGTTCACGGCACTTTCACTGACGCCGGCGTTGTGCGCGAACCTGCTGAAAGCACCGCCGCGCAGTGCTGTGCGGCATGGTGCTCACGGCTTGCATGGATCGCACGGGGCCAGTGGCCGTTCGTTCGGCTTTACGGCCGCCTTCGACTGGACCTCGCGCAAATATCGCGGGCTCGTCGCGCGCGTGCTGCGCCGCGCGGGTTCCATGCTCGTGGTGTATCTCGTGCTGGCCGGCGCATGCGCGTTGCTTTATCTGCATATGCCGGGCGGCTTCCTGCCTCAGGAAGACCAGGCGCAGCTTCAGGTGATGGTGCAGTTGCCGGCGGGCGCTACGCAGGCGCGCACGCTCGCGGTCGTCGAGCAGGCGGAAGCCATCCTGAAACGCCAGCAGGCAGTGGCCAACGTGACGACCGTGGTCGGCTGGAGTTTCCAGGGCAGCGGCCAGAACGTGGCCATGTGTTTTGTCGATTTGAAGGACTGGTCGGCGCGCACGACCGACGCAGCCACGCTGCGCGACACGCTGAATCGCGGGTTCTCGAAGATCATGGACGGCGAGGTCACTGCCCAGATGCCGCCGTCGGTTCCGGGCATGGGTCATTCCGAAGGGTTCGTGATGCGGCTGGAAGATCGCGGCGGCATTGGCATTGCCGCGCTGACTGCCGCACGCGAACAGCTCTTCGACCAGGCCCGCCGCAGTCCCGCTTTCGCCGATGTCCACTCGGAAGCGTTGCCTGACGCGCCGCGCATCGTGCTGGAAGTCGATCGCGCGAAGGCTTATGCGCTGGGCGTTTCGTTCGACAAGATCGGCGACGCACTGGGGAACACCTTCGGCTCGTCGTATATCGACGACTTCCCGTCAGGCGGCCGTATGCGTCGCGTGATGGTCGCCGCCGACGCGCCATCGCGGATGACCGAAGAGAGTCTGATGAACCTGTCGGTGCGTAACGCCGCGGGACAGATGGTGCCGATGTCCTCCGTGGCATCGTTGCACTGGACGACCGGGCCGTCGGTGCTGACGCGCTACAACGGTTCGCCTTCACTCGATGTCAGCGGCCGTCCCGCCAACGGCGTCAGTTCCGGCGCGGCAATGGCCGAAATGGAGCGGCTCGCGCAAGCGCTGCCGGTGGGCGTGGGTTATGACTGGACCGACACCGCGCTTGAAGAAACGCGTGCCGCCCGCCTGACGCCTATCCTGATTGGCTTGTCGCTGCTGGCCGTGTTCATGGCGCTGGCGGCGCTTTACGAGAGCTGGACCATTCCGCTCGCGGTGCTGACGATCGTGCCGCTGGGCGTGATTGGCGCCGTGATCGCGATGCTTCTGCGCGGCATGCCCAACGATGTCTATTTCAAGGTCGGGATGATCACGGTGATCGGGTTATCGGCGAAAAACGCGATCCTGATCGTGCAGTTCGCGCGCACGCTTTACGCCGATGGCGCGCCATTGAAGGACGCAATCGTCGCCGCGGCGAGTGCGCGCTTCCGGCCGATCGTGATGACATCGGCGGCGTTCTTGCTGGGCGTCGTGCCGTTGCTCGTGTCCACGGGCGCCGGGGCGGAAAGCCGGCGATCGATCGGGACCGGCGTATTCGGCGGCGCCATTACGGCGACCGTGCTCGGGCTGGTGTTCACGCCGCTGGCGTTTTATATCGTTGTATCGGGGCAGCGGTTTATTCAAAGCCGCGTGCAGTCGATGAGCCGGGAGAAGGTGACGCCAAACGCCGTCGAGTCCGAGGCGCCGCGTCGCGACGTGCAAGGTTCGCAAGAGGGATAGTTCGACGTGGCGCAGCCGGCCAATTTCGCCGATGCGTTTCCCCTATGATGGCAATCTCGCGTACTTTCGCGCATCGGGAGGCATGTCATGCAGTTTCCTGCAGGATCCGTTCAGGCGCTCAGTTCGGCCGCATCGACGGTGTTTTCCATCGGCATCGTGTTCCTCGGTTACTGGGGCATTCACGAGGGCTCGCATTGGCGCTCCGGCGATATCTCCGTCGCGCTGCTGGCGCTCGCCGGTTTCGCGTGCCTGGGTTTGGTGCCCTGGCTGGCCACGTCTCCAACCAAACGTCCCGACGATGAATCGCGCGTGCGTATTGCGCGTCATGCGTTTTTGGGTGGCGTAGGCGCGTTGTGGCTGGCTATTGTCGTGTCCGTGTTCACGCAATGAGCGTCGCGCGCGCTGCGTGTTTTTCATTGCCGCTTCCCTTCCCCGGCACTCATCCCTCATGAAGATTCGAGCAGGCGCTGTCGTTGAACTCGTGGTCAATCTCCTGCTGCCGTGGCTTGCGTATCGGCTCGCGTTGCCGCATTGGGGTGAACTCGGCGCGCTGTACGCGTCGGCGGTGCCGCCGGTTGTCTGGAGCCTCGTGGAGTTCGCGAGAACCCGTCGCGTCGATGCCCTCAGCATCCTGGTCCTGCTCGGGATCGTGTTGTCCATCGTGCTGATGGCGCTTGGCGGCAGTCCGCGCTTGTTGCTGATGCGCGAGTCGATGGCGTCGGGCGCTATTGGCGTTGTGTTCCTGGTTTCGCTCGTGCTGCGGCGTCCGCTCACCTTTTATCTCGCCCGGGCAACCGTCGCGCGCAAGGAAGAAGGCGGCGCGGAAAGATTCGAGGCGCTCTGGAAAGAACGGCCCGCGCTGCGTCGGTCAGTGCGTCTGATGACTGCTGTTTGGGGGCTCGGCCTGGCCGGCGAGAATGCGCTTCGAGCCTGGCTGGCGTGGCACTGGCCGGTCGAGCGCTTCCTTGTTGTCTCGCCGTTCATCGGATATGCGATCTATGGCGCGTTGACGGCATGGACGCTGATATATCGCAGGAAGCTTCAGCGGCGTGGTACGGCCGCGCCTACGGAGGCTGTAGGTCCTTCGTAGTGCAGTGAGCAATCTCGGTCTGCAAGGCTACCGAATGCGCCGATGGGTTCACAGGCTCCCGAGGCCCGCGTTTCATCCACGCTCCCAACGCAAAACGCGCCCCTGGTCGTTTCTGGCCAGGGGCGCGCATCGATTAAAACCTCAAAAGCTTCAAGCCGCCTGCTGCTGATACTGGATCCGATGAAGGTTCGCGTATAGCCCGTTGTGGCGCAGCAACTCGGCGTGGCTGCCCTGCTCGGCGATTTTCCCTGCGTCCATTACCAGGATCCGGTCGGCACGCTCAATAGTCGACAACCTGTGCGCGATCACCAGCGTCGTGCGCCCCTTCATCAGCGTTTCCAGGGCTTCCTGCACGTGCCGTTCGGACTCGGAATCGAGCGCGGACGTCGCTTCATCGAGGATAAGAATGGGCGCGTCCTTGTAGATCGCCCGCGCAATAGCCAGCCGCTGCCGCTGCCCGCCCGACAAGCGCATGCCATTGCCGCCGACACGCGTGTCCACGCCTTCGGGCATGGCCGCGACGACATCGGCCAGATTCGCCGCAGCCAGCGCCGCCATCACCCGATCGCGATCCGGCGTCTGGCCATACGCGACGTTGGCGGCGATCGTGTCGTTGAAGAGCACCACGTCCTGGCTCACCATCGCCATTTGTCCGCGCAGGTCGTGCAGGCTGTACTCCCGAAGCGGCACGCCGTCGACCAGCACTGCGCCGCTGGCGGGATCGAAGAAACGCGGCAACAGGTTGACCAGCGTGGTCTTGCCGCTGCCCGACGCACCGGCCAGCGCCACCATTTCTCCCGGGGCGATCTTGAACGAAATCGCGTCGAGCGTGGGTGTTCCAGTCGATCCATAACTGAACGACACTTCGCGGAATTCCACCTCGCCGCTGGCGCGCACGAGCGGCCTGCCGCCGCCTTCGGGCTCGGCGGGTTCATCGATAAGACCGAAGATCAGTTCCGCTGCCGTCATGCCGCGCTGCAGCGGCTGGTTGATATCGATCAGGTGCTTGAGCGGCGAGATTACCAGCAGCATGGACGTGACAAACGCCACGAACCCGCCAACGGTCGTCTGGTCATTCGCCGACTGCACCACGGCAATGGTGATGACAATAGCGAGTGCAATCGACGCCAAAAACTGCGTGAGCGGCTGTGCGAGACCGCCGGACACTGTCATGCGCATTTGGTAGCCGCGCAGGCGATTGCTCATGTCGGTGAAGCGGTCGTTTTCGTAGCGCTGGCCGTTATGAACCTTGACGACCTTATAACCGCCAACGGTCTCTTCCACGATGTACGACAGCTCGTTCGTCAGCAACTGCGACTCACGATTAAGCCGCCGCAACCGTCGATTGATCTTGCTCACCAGCCAGCCGATAGCCGGCAGGATCACCGCGATGACCAAGGTCAGCCGCCAGTTGAGAATGAACAGGTATCCCAGCAGAAAAACCACGGTGAGCGAATCGCGCACGAGCGTGACGACCACGCTCTGGAGCACGTTGAGGATCTGATTCACCTCGAACACGATGGCGTTGATGATCGTGCTCGCCGTTTCCCGCTGGAAGAAACCGGCACTGGTGTGGATCATCCGGTCGAACATCTTCAGGCGCAGTTCGAGCAGGATCTTGTTGGTGACGTAGGCGAGCAGGTAGCCCGACGCGTATTGCGCGCCGCCTCGCACCACGGCGAGGCCGACGACCGCGCCCGGCACGATCCACTTGGCGCTGGCACTGCCCTTCGCACCGAAGCCGTGATCGAGCAGCGGCTTGAGCAGCATGGGAATACCGGCCTCGCTTGCAGCGACGAAACCCATGGCGATCAGGCCGAGCGCGACAATCCAGATCAGGGGGCGGATGTACGGCCAGAGCCGGCGCATCACGGCAGCCGGCGATGTAGTCTGCCCGCTGCCAATCGTTTTGCTCAGGGTTGGCTTTTGACTCAAAAGAGGTCCTTAATCGTGAATCCGTGCGTCGGACAGCGGGCGAAGCGGCACTGAACCTGCGCCCGGGCGACGCTTAAGCGCGCCAAACCGCGCCGACACGGCAAACCGGTATTGTAATGCGCCGTGAGTCTTTGTCTCATTAAGAGGCTTGTCCGGGAGAATGCCGCAACAAGGCCGAGTCGCGGCCTCCGCTGCCCCCTCTACTGCTGCTGCGACAAAGCCCCTCGCGCAGGCGCAACCCGCCCCGCGAGACGCTCGCCGCGACCGAGCAGGAACCCGGAAAAACACCAGAAAGCGAGCGCGGTGGTCTGC
Organism: Caballeronia eucalypticola; assembly: GCF_047608185.1. NCBI lineage: Bacteria > Pseudomonadati > Pseudomonadota > Betaproteobacteria > Burkholderiales > Burkholderiaceae > Caballeronia > Caballeronia eucalypticola. The sequence continues at coordinate 202,926 of NZ_JBLKRU010000002.1, read as the reverse complement.
CACATGAAGTCGTCGGTGAAATTCTTTGCAATCATTCCGATGACCAGCGCCATGCCCGCCGAACTCAGCCAGGGCACCACATGCCGCAGCCGCCAGAAACGCCAGATCAACGCAAGCAGCAGCGCCGCCTCCAGCACCACGCCCACGATTCCCGTCTCCAGCCACGTATTCAGAAATAGATTGTGCGCATGCGTCAGCGCCTGTGGTTCCGTCTCCAGCAACGCAGGCGGAATTTCGCTTTGAAATACCCGGCCCGGCAACGGCTTGCCGAAACCCACGCCGGTCCACGTATGCGACTCACCTTCCCGGCCGTAGAACGCCCAGAGTTTAGGACGCGTATCCGAAGACATGACATCTCCAATGCCCGCCAGTGCCTCCGGGACATACACCTGGTCCTTGCCCACTCTCAGCTCCCGCGCAGCGGCTTTCGGCATCGCGTGGCCGTAGCGCATCCGCGCGCTCATCTCGAGCGTGCCCACCGCAGCCACGCCGATCACCGCTACGCACACGGCCGCGATCACGAGGTGCTTGCGGTACAGCGGGTAGCACGCGATAACAAGCGTCACGGCCGCGGCAGGCCAGAAGAACCGGTTGAGCGTCGCCAGCCCGATGACAAGAGCCAGCACCAGCCCGCTCAGGGCGATTGGCCACCAGCGGCGATTCAGCAGCAGGCCGGTGAAGAGTGTCATCGAAAAGATGACGAGTGTGCTCGTGTGGCCGACGCGGTTGTAATAGTGGAGAAGGATGTCGGCGGGATTCGTGGGCGGCTGCAAACGGCCCCAGTAATACAGGCTGCCGGCGGCCAGCAGCAGGCAGGCCACCCAGTTGATCAGCACCATCCATTCGGGCTTCGTCGTGCGCGTGCCGATCAGCCAGAACGCGAAGAACGACACCAGCGGATACAACACTTCGTCGAGCCACGCGTGCATGCTGTCACGCGGATACGGCGACCATGCAATCGACGCCAGCGCCCACGCACTCCAGATAACAATAGGCCACAGCAGCGGCCAGTGCAGCGGCGACGGCCGCTCCGAAGAAAAAGCCGCGGCGAGTGTGCCGATACCAACCAGTCCCAGCGCCATGTTCTCCAGCGCGGTCATATGGGCGAACATCGCGACAAACATAATTACTGGACACGCCACCCACAGAACGCGTTCCAACTGCCTGCACATCTTCGTCATTGCACTCCCGGAAGGACCGCCTGCAAGCTGTTGCAGACGACCTCAAGCGAAATAAATCCCATGCAGTCCGCATGGTCACCACGCCATGCGACGCATGTCTTCGTGTTGCGGTCACAGCGGCGAGCCCAGGCCACGTGCCGTCTGAAGATATCTTGTTCATTGCGGCACGGCATGTCCGCGATAGTAACCGGCATGAACGGTGCGTCGCGCCAGTAATTTCCCGCGCCATGTATCAACGCGTTACCAGGGCCGAACAATGTAACCGTCGGCACGCCGGTCAGGCGCCCGAGGTGCGCCACGCCCGTATCGGGACAGACAATCGCGCGCGCGCCGGCGAACAGATGCCACACCTGTCCCAGATCGATCCGGCCCGCGAAATTCGGGTAACGGCCATCGGGATCAATCACATCGACCAGCGCCGTCTCGCTCGGTCCGCCACTCCACACAGGCGTGAATCCGCGTGCTTCCACGAACTGCGCCAGCGCTCGCCAGCGATCGTCGGGCCAGCGCTTGACCTCGGTGCTCGCGCCTGGATGTAAGACCACGTAAGGACTTCGCAACACGCGCGCGTCAGGTTCTGAAAACCCGGCAGGCGCGGGCGCCGGCCAGTCACTTACTCGATACGGCCGCGGCGGCGGCCCGGCCACCAGTTCAGCCGCAAGATCCGCCCATGCTGCCGGTATATCCGGATACAGCACGGCTTCGTCAAGCGGCATGTTTTTCCACGCCGGCTTGTCCGCAGCGTGTCCGACAATCCATCGGCACCCGGCCGCCAATGCAAGCCATGCATGTCGATTATCTCCGGCCACGATGCCCAGATCGTACGGTCCCGAACGCAACACCGCATTCACCGAGCGGAAGTCGCGCGGATCGAAGGCAATGACGTCGATGCCAAACGGCCGGCCCGCATAGAGCGGCACGATCGGTTTGGGACAGGTCAGCACGATCTGCGCGTCAGGATATTGCGCGCGAAGTTTCGCGACGAGCGGCGTCAGCAATAGCGTGTCGCCGAGCAACAAATGATGCGCGATCAGGATGCGCCTCAAGACTTGAGGCTTACGGCGCAGCGGCTTCAACGCCAACCGGGGCAACGCGCGGGCGATGATGCGCACGCGTCCGGAAAGTCGGCTCATCGGGTGGCGTTCCTACGTGAAATCGAGATTATGCCGGTTGATGGTGGTGAGCTAAGGTTTTCCGGGTTTTACAATCGCCATGCGACGAGACCTGCTGCGCTGATCACATCGAGCGGCAGGCTCGACTTCACATCGGCGAAGACGCCGCCGGGTTTCGCCAGCGCCAGCAAAGCCTCGGTCTTCTGCAGAAAATCGCGATGCGGAACCGCCAGCACAATCAGGTCGGCCGGTTCAAGCGCGTCGAAAGCGGTCAGCGTCACGCCGTATTCATCGAAGGCTTCCACGGCATCCGCGAGCGGATCGTGAAGCTGAACCTCGAGCCCGTAATCCTGCAGGTGATGGACGATATCGATGACTTTCGAATTGCGCAAATCCGGGCAATTTTCCTTGAATGTCAGCCCAAGGACCACCGCCTTGGCACGCAGCGGCGCGCGCCCGGTCCCGATCAGCGTCTTCACGGCGCGATCGGCCACGAAACGGCCCATGCCGTCGTTCACGCGCCGGCCGGCGAGGATCAGCTGGGGCGTATAACCCGAGATCTGCGCCTTGTGCGTCAGGTAATACGGGTCCACGCCAATGCAATGTCCGCCCACCAGTCCCGGCGTGAAATCCAGGAAGTTCCACTTGGTGCCGGCGGCGTCCAGGACTTCGCGTGTGTCGATATCGAGGTAATCGAAGATGATGGCCGCCTCGTTCATCAGCGCAATATTCAGGTCACGCTGCGTGTTCTCGATAACCTTCGCGGCCTCGGCCACCTTGATCGAACCGGCACGGTACACGCCGGCCGTCACCACGGAGCCATAGACCTGCGCCACCAGGTCAAGCGTGGCGGCATCCGACCCGGACACGATCTTCACGATATTGCAAAACGTATGCTGCTTGTCACCGGGATTGATGCGCTCCGGACTGTAGCCGACCGTGAAATCCGTCCCCAGCGTGAGGCCCGATTCACGCTCGAGGATCGGGATGCAAATCTCCTCGGTGACGCCGGGATAGACCGTCGATTCATACACGACCACGTCGCCACGCTTGAGCGCCCGGCCGACCGTTTCGGACGCCCGCTTCACCGGCATCAGGTCCGGCTGCGCGCCCGAGCTGATTGGCGTAGGCACCGCGACAATATGGAAATTGGCTTGCCGGAGGACGTCGATGCTATCGGTCAGATCGAGGTGCGCCGCCGCCAGTTCGTCCTGGCGAACTTCGCCGTTGCGATCGAGGCCCGCGCGCAGTTCGGCAAGCCGGGCCGGGCTTGTATCGAACCCGATTGTGCGGCGTTGCAGGCCGAATGCAATGGCGACGGGCAAGCCCACATAGCCCAGGCCAATGACGGAGACGTGGCGATCATGCATAACAATAGGTACTCGTAATGGTCAGGACGGGGATGCCCGAAGGCCGCTCCGCGCAGGTCGGCACGGGGCGGGGCAAATGCTGGGGCAAATGCTGGCCAGGATGCTGGCCCAAGCGCTGGCAGCCCGTCATTTGATTTTCAGGTAAAGGCGGCTGAGAAGCGGCCGGCTATGCACCCACAAACGGCTTTTCAGCCACGCGGCCGGCTTGTCGCGCACATCGAGTCGCAAGATGCGCGCTGGATCGCCGTGACGCGAGTTCGTGCCGGGTTCAACGGTATATAGATGGCGAAAGCCCGCCGCGTGCGCTTCTTCTACGTAGTCGGTATCGAAATAGCCTTGCGGCCAGCAAAGATGATCCGATACATCCCCAAGGTGATGCGCGAGTGCCCCCCGTGCCTGTTGCAAATCGTCGCGCAAGCTCGCGCGTTTGGTGGATGCATCCGCGCTCACGCGATCCCAACGCGTATGGGTGTGCGTGTGGCTGTGAAACTCGAAGGTCCCGGCTTGGCGCATTGCATCGATTTCCGACCAGCGCATGATGGCCCGGTCGCTCTCGCCGGCTTCGATTGCCGCTTTCGCGGCGGAGTGACCCAGCAGGCCCGGAAGGTTCGCGGCGGACGTCGAGGGCGTTGCGTTCGGACGCACAGGCCCGCTGTTCACCCAGCCCGACACCAGGAATCCGAGCGCTGTAAAACCGTATTCGGCGAGCACTGGATGCGCGTGAACCCAGTTGTCGAGATAACCGTCGTCGAAGGTGAGCACGACCGACTTCGCCGGCACCGGTTCGCCCGCCAGATACGCGCTGAACGCCTGCGCACCGAGCGTGGTGTAACCCTCGCGCGCGAGCATGGCCATCTGGTCCGCGAAATGCACGGGCGACACTGTCACCGCGCCCGCCGCCGGACTCACGTGGTGATACATCAGCACGGGCACGGCGCGCGCGGTGCTCAGCGTCGTACTCATGCAATGCCTCGCTCGCTCAAGCTGCTTCGATAAAACGCCGCCGTCTCGTTTGCCATGGTATCGACGGAAAAGCGCGTCTGCGTGATCCGCAAACCGGCTTCGCCCATGCGGCGGCGTTCGTCCGGTGCATCGACCAGGCGCAGCAGCGCGGCGGCCAATGCAGGGTCGTCGTGCGCGGGCACGAGTAGCCCGTTCACGCCGTCATCGATCACTTCCGGCACGCCATCGACCGCCGTCCCGATCACCGGAAGGCCTGCCGCCATTGCCTCGATGAACGACGTGCCCAGCGCCTCTTGATGAGTCGGCAGCACGAACAGGTCGAAGCCCGCCAATACGCTGGGAATATCGCGGCGCAGGCCGAGCAAATGGATGTGATCGGCAAGCCCTTGCGCTTGAACGTTCCCGCGGACTTCGTCGAAGAGCGGACCGTCGCCGGCAAAGACAAAATGCAGGTTCGGCCGCTGTTCGATCAACGGCTTCGCGACGCGGATCAGGTCGGGATGCCCCTTCTTGTCGCGCATGATGGCCACCGTGCCCGCGATCACGGCGTCATCACGAAGGCCCAGTTCCGAGCGCAACGTGGAGCTGGCGCGGCTCACCGGCTGCGACTTGACGATGCCCGTATAGATCGTGACGATATTCTTCTGCGGCACGCCCTCGGAGACCAGGTAACGCATCACCGACTGGCTCACCGCCACGACCTTGTGCGGGAGCCACGTGTAGGTCGCCCGCGACGTGATGGCAAGCGCCAGATGCCGGGTCCGCACGATCAGCGGCGTACCCGAGAGCCGCGCGGCGGCGCCGCCGAGCAGGCTGTCGCGGCCGCTATGGGTGTTTAGCACGTCGAAACGGCCTTGCTTGAGAATGCGCCGCATGTGCGCGACCGCGTTGATGTCGGCGCCTGAACGCATGGGCGTGGTGTGGACCGTGAAGCCTTCAGCCGCAAGACGCTCGCCGAGCCGTGCACCCGGTACGCACACGAGTTCGAGCGTATGACCGCGCTCGCGCAGCGCGAGCATTTCCTTGAACGTCCGATGTTCCTGACCGCCCCATCCGTTGGACGATTCGCTGTGCAGAATTCTCAGCGGTTTCATTACTATGGCGAACTCCGAGTGACTCTGGGTAGTTTCAACGCGAATGGTGCCGAAACCGGATGCCGGATTGCGGACCTGCGCGTCGTGTGTTCCCGGCGCTGCTGCGTCTTTTTCGGCGATGCAATCCGTCTCGCGATCGTCCGCGGTTTTTGGACGCGTGGCCGGCCGCACACGGCACGCAGTCACCGGTCTGGTATAACGATGGCCGGGCGGTCAGGATTGATGCGGAACGCGTATGGCGTGATTTCACCCGGCCTCGCCAAGACTGCCACGCCCTGTTATGGACCCGGCCAGCAACGAGACAGCGACTATAAACGCAGCATTCACCGCTAAAACTTTTCGCATCAAATTATAGCAATTCGCATACCCCACGCTTACGTTCCCATGACTCGTCCAACGCTTGGTATTGCCCTGATTACCTTCAATGCAGCCGCACGCCTCGCGCAGTGTCTGGAGGCGGTTTCCTTCGCCGATGAAATCGTCGTAATCGATGGCGGCAGTACCGACGCAACCGTCGGCATAGCGGAGGCGCATCGCGCGCGCGTAATCGAGGCGCGCGACTGGCCAGGGTTCGGGCCGCAGAAAAATCGCGCGCTCGATGCGCTTACGACCGACTGGGTGTTATCTATCGACGCCGACGAAGTGGTCTCGCCGGAATTGGGCGCGGCGATCCGTGCGGCGCTCTCGAAGCCGCAAGCGGAGGTCTACTCGGTCGACCGGCTGTCGAATTTTTGCGGGCAATGGGTGCGGCATAGCGGCTGGTATCCGGACTGGATTCCGCGCTTGTTCAAACGAGGCACAGCTCATTTCTCCAATGACCTCGTGCACGAGCGGCTGGTGCTGACGAACCCCGATGCAACCAAGGTCACGCGTCTGCAGGGCAAGCTGATGCACTATTCCTACGAGGACTTCGAGACTGTCTTGCGCAAGCTGGATAGCTATTCCACGGCCGGCGCGCGTCAACGGCACGCAGCGGGCAAGCGCGGCAGCCTGGCAACCGCAGTTCTGCGCGGGATGTGGGCCTTTATTCGCACCTACCTTCTGCGACGCGGTTTTCTCGACGGTCGCGCGGGTTTCATGATTGCCGTGTTCAATGCACAGACCGTGTATTACCGGTTTCTCAAGCTTTCTGAACTGAACCGGATGCGCTGACAGGCATGTGGGCGACTATGCCTTCGGCGAGCGCCAGCAACGCTGAAATGTGCGCGGCAACGCTGGAGTCGTAGAGAATGGATGCCGCTGTCACGTTGGTATTTTTTGCATCCAGTGCGCGCCGGATGGCGTGCCGCAGGCCTGCTGCGTCGCCCGGCTGGAAGGTAAATTTCGCGTCGTCCGCAATCGCGCTGCAACAGCCTACGCTGGTTGGGAAAATCACGGGCGTGCCGCACATCACGGATTCGATACCGACCAGCCCGAACGGCTCGTACTTCGAGGCAAGCACCGTGAAATCCGCAGCCCGATAAGCGTCCTCGATATTCTTCGCATAACCGATATAGCGCAGTTGCCCGGAAGTCTGCGCGGGTGGCCGCCCCGCGACCGCGACCACCACCGGAAGTCCGCTGTCACGCAGCGCGGCCTCGATCAGCGGCAAGCCCTTGCGTTCGTGGCTACTCGATGGAAACAGCAACACGATCTCGTTATCGGCGAAACCAAACTGCTTGCGCAACGCACTGCGTTTCCGGCCCGGCACGGGAGAAAAACGCGTGCCGTCGACTGGCGGATAAAGCACGCGGATCTTCGAGTCGGCCACGCCGTAGAGCGAGCGCAATTCGTCGCGCATCATGTCCGAGTGAGCGACGATCACACTGGCTTGCTGGTACTGCAAACGCTCAAGCACGATCTGGCGGCTGTCCGAGCGCCGCTCGCGCCGGCCGGTCGCAGCAAGAAAGCCGATGTGCGTACCACCGCAAACCGCGATCTCGGATGACTCCACACGATTGCAGCCAATCAGCAGATCGACCCGTGCGTTCTTGCGCGCCCGTTTGAGCGCCCAATTGTAGTACGTGTCGCGCAGCCGGGAAGGCAGGAACGACACGTTGATCCGGCGCGCGTCGACCATCTGGCTTTCCGGCTGCGACGGATCAATCTTGCGTGCGAAAAACACCGGCTTGCGCTCGCCGGTAAACCCCGCCGCGTTGAGCCCTCGAACCAGGTCCAGCGCGTAACGTTCAAGTCCGCCGCTGAGTTTCAGCGCATTCGCGGAGATCGCGACTTTTATCCCGGCGCGCATCAATACACGATTTCAATTGAGCTTCCCGCGAATTCGCCGCGCAGGGCCGTGATGAGATCGTCCGTCGGCTTGACACGCCATGCATCGCCAAGCCGTACTTCACCTTCCGCATGCTCGCTTCGATACACGATGCTCACGTTCAGGCCATTCGGGATATGCACCGGTTGCCGTTGCCCGCGGCCGCCGTCACGATCACCGCCTCCGCGTGAACCTCCACGCGACGGCGCCTGCACCGCTGCCGGTGCTGCCGCCTGTTCAGGCGGCGCGCTATACGCTTCCAGCACTTTCTTGAGCCGCAGTGCGTCGGCGTTGCCGTTCATTTCCACCTTCACCGCCTGCGCATAGCGGCTGCGTGAACGTTCGAGATCCATGGCCGCTTCCACCGTAAAACGGATGCCGCCGGTGAACGCGTCATTGCGTGCCTGCCCCTGCACGACCAGCAACTCGTCTTCCTTGTAGAGCGCCTTGTTCGCTTCGAACTGCTCGTTGTACACGGTCACTTCGCACTGGCCGGTGCCGTCGTCCAGATTCACGATCAGCATCTTGCCGCGCTGGGTCATCTGGGTGCGCATGGTGGTGATCACGCCCGCGACAAGCTTGTCACGCCCTTCCTTCAATTCGCCGATCTTCTGGCGCACAAAACGCCGCACTTCGGTTTTGTATGCATCGAAGAGATGGCCCGACAGGTAAAAGCCCAGCGCGCTCTTTTCTTCCTGCAAACGCTTCTTGTCCGACCACATGGGTTCGTCGAGAAGGTCGTGGCCTTGTTGCGGCTCGTCGCCCATGTCGAAGAGACCGGATTGCATGGCGTTGGCCGCGGCTTGATCGGCCGCCTCCATTGCCAGCGCCACCGATGCAATCAATTGCGCGCGGTTGTCGTGCAGCGAATCGAACGCGCCGGCGCGGATCAGCGCTTCTACCGTGCGGCGGTTCACCATGCGCCGATCGACCCGCATACAGAAGTCGAAGAGATCGGTGAACGGCGCTTCTTCCCGCGCGCGCAAGATCTCTTCGATAGCGCTCTGCCCGCTGCCCTTCACCGCGCCGAGGCCGTATCGGATCGTCTTCGAACGCTTGCCGTCGGCTTCGGCTACCGGCTCGAACCGGTATGCCGACTGGTTGATGTCCGGAGGCAACACGGCCATCTTGTTGACGATGCAATCCTCGAACAGGATCTTGACCTTGTCCGTGTCGTCCATGGCGAGCGACATATTCGCCGCCATGAATTCGGCTGGATGATGCGCCTTGAGCCATGCTGTGAAATACGCGAGCAACGCATAAGCGGCCGCGTGTGACTTGTTGAAACCGTAGCCCGCGAACTTCTCCATCAAGTCGAAGATTTCGTCGGCTTTTGCTGCGGTCAGTCCATTCTTCGCTGCGCCCTGCCGGAACAGTTCGCGATGCTCGGCCATTTCCTCGGCCTTCTTCTTACCCATTGCACGGCGCAGCAAGTCTGCGCCACCGAGCGAGTATCCGCCGATAATCTGCGCCATCTGCATCACCTGCTCCTGATAGACCATGATGCCGTAGGTCTCTTTCAGGACAGACTCCACACGCGGATCGGGATACTCGACGATCTCGCGGCCGTGCTTACGCGCGCAGAAGCTCGGGATCAGGTCCATTGGACCCGGTCGGTATAGCGCCACCAGCGCGATGATGTCTTCGAAGCGGTCAGGCTGTGCGTCCTTCAGCATGCCCTGCATGCCGCGGCTTTCCAGCTGGAACACAGCCACCGTATTGGCTTTCTTGAGGATCTGAAACGAGGCGGGGTCGTCGAGCGGAACCTGCGACAAGTTCCAGCTTTCCTTCGATGGATCCAACCTGCGGATATACCGTTCAGCCCAATCGAGAATGGTAAGCGTCGTCAAACCCAAGAAGTCGAACTTGACCAGCCCGACCGCTTCCACGTCGTCCTTGTCGTACTGGCTGACCACACCGCCGTCTTCGCCCTGCGTATAAAGCGGGCAGAAATCCGTCAGCTTGCCCGGCGCGATCAACACGCCGCCCGCGTGCATGCCGACGTTACGCGTCAGCCCTTCCACGCGCTGCGCAAGTTCGATCAGCTGATGCACTTCGTCTTCGTTGTCGAAGCGTTCCTGCAGCGTAGGCTCTTCCTTTAGCGCGTCCGCGATGGTCACGTGCTTGCCCGGCTTGAACGGGATCAGCTTCGCGATGCCATCGGTGAACATGTAGCCAAGATCGAGCACCCGGCCAATGTCCCGCACGGCCGCCTTCGCCGCCATCGTGCCGAAGGTCGCGATCTGCGATACAGCGTCCGCGCCGTACTTCTGCTTCACGTACTGAATGACGCGGTCCCGCCCTTCCTGACAGAAATCGATGTCGAAGTCAGGCATGGACACACGGTCCGGGTTCAGGAAACGTTCGAACAGCAGGTTGTACTTGAGCGGGTCGAGGTCGGTAATGAACAGCGCGTACGCGACCAGCGAACCGGCACCCGAGCCGCGGCCCGGACCGACCGGCACGCCATTGTTCTTCGCCCACATGATGAAGTCGGCGACGATCAGGAAGTAACCCGGGAAGCCCATGCCAATAATGGTCTTGCACTCGAATTCCAGGCGCGCGTAATACGTCTCGCGCTGCGCTTCGCGCGCGGCTTCGTCAGGATAAAGCTGGATCAGCCGTTTCTCGAGACCTTCCTTCGACAAATGCACAAGGTAGTCGTCGAGCGACATGCCATCAGGTGTCGGGAACAGCGGCAGTTTCGGCTTGCCGAGTTCGAGCTTCAGGTTACAGCGTTTCGCAATCTCCACCGTATTGGCGAGCGCCGACGGAATGTCCGCGAACAACGCGCACATTTCCTCTTGCGTGCGGAAATATTGCTCGGTCGTGAAGCGCTTTTGACGACGCGGATTCGCGAGGATATCGCCCTCGGAAATACACACGCGCGCTTCGTGCGCCGTGAAATCGTCCGGGGTCATGAACTGCATGGGATGCGTAGCGACTACCGGCAGCTGGAGCTTCGCGGCGAGCGCGACGGCTTGCTGAATATAGGTCTCGCCGCCGGGCAACGCAGCACGCTGCAATTCGATGTAAAACGCGCCCGGAAAGAGCTTGGCCCAGCGTTCCGCGTGACGAACGGCTGCCTGATCATTGCCGGCGGCGAACGCCATGCCAATGTCACCATATTGCGCGCCCGACAGGGCGAGCAAGCCTTCAGACAATCCGCCCTCCAGCCACTCGTATTCGACTTCGGCGCGACCGCGATATTGATTGGTCAGCCAGGCTTTCGACAGCAGCTCGCACAAATTCAAATAACCGCGCTGGTTCTTCACCAGCAACAGCAAACGCGCGGGTTTGTCGCGATCTGCGGGATTGGTGATCCAGACGTCGCAGCCGGCAATGGGTTTGACACCCTTGCTGCGCGCTTCCTTGTAGAAACGGACGAGGCCGAAAGCGTTGCCGAGATCGGTCAGCGCGAGCGCGCCCTGACCGTCCTTGGCAGCGGCTTTAACGACGTCGTCAAGGCGCACGATGCCGTCGGCAATCGAGAATTCGGAGTGAACACGAAGATGGACAAAGCGGGGATCTGACATGAACGATATTGTACATGCGCCTATTCGCGAAATTCGCCCCGAAGACAGCGTTAGCCGTTCGGCCAGGGGTAATTAATTCGACCAATAAGCTGGATGAAAAGCGGGACGAAAAAAGTGCCGAATCGGCGCGGGCTCATCGGCCGATCAGTCGAGTCGGAAGCGCGCGCCGTTTGCGGGATAATACGGATCCGATGAACGCCCCAAGTACTCGTCGAAACCGCTTTTTCCTCCGGCAACGCCCGTTTTCCAGCACTTTAAGAGCATTTGCGTCATGAGCATCGTCAACCTTTCTGCTTATAAGTTTGTGACTATCGAGAGGGGCGCCGACTGGCGTCCGCTGATTGTCGACCGGTGTACCGCACTCGGCCTGCGTGGCACGATCCTTCTCGCACCCGAGGGCATCAACCTGTTTGTCGCGGGGGAGCCAGAGCGGATTGGCACGTTCATGGAATACCTTCGTACGGATCCGCTTTTCGAAGGCAAATTCGCCGATCTCGAGTTCAAGGAAAGCGTGTCGGCCACCCAGCCGTTCGGCAAGATGCTCGTCAAGCTGAAGCGCGAAATCATCACCATGAAAAAGCCGGCAATCCGGCCTGAACTGGGCCGCGCGCCGTCTGTGGGCGCGGCCACGCTGAAGTCGTGGCTGGATCGGGGACATGACGACGAGGGTCGTCCCGTCGTCATGCTGGACACGCGCAATGCGTTCGAAGTCGATGTCGGCACGTTCGATCAGGCGCTGGATTACCGCATCGCGAAATTCAGCGAGTTTCCGGGTGTGATCGAGGAGCATCGCGCGGATCTCGAAGGCAAAACGGTGGTGTCGTTTTGCACGGGCGGGATTCGCTGCGAGAAAGCGGCAATCCACATGAAGGAAGTGGGCATTGACCATGTCTATCAACTCGAGGGCGGCATTCTCAAATACTTCGAGGAAGTGGGCGGCGCGCATTACCACGGCGAGTGTTTTGTATTCGATCACCGGACGGCGTTGAACGCCGCGCTCGAGCCGGCGCCAATTGCGCAGAACGGCGGGGAGCGAGCGTCGGCTGTCACATCAGGCGCGGAAGACGATGCAGCCGATAACGACGAGGCGCACGCAGCGATTACGGCAGACGGCCAAGCGTCGTTCCCCGGTCCGAGCCATGGCCAGCACGCGTCGCAGGCAGAAGCCCCCGGCACGTCAACATCAGCGGCGCACGACCTTTCGTCGCGCGCCGCGCGCTGATCGGATGGCCGCGTTGCAGCTTGCGTTGACGGATCGGCGGGTCGGATGAACCCTGAACCGGGCTATCGGGGCCGTTTTGCGCCCTCACCCACGGGGCCGTTGCACTTCGGCTCTTTGGTGAGCGCGTTGGCGAGTTTTCTCGATGCTCGGGCGCATGGTGGAACGTGGCTGGTCAGGATTGAAGATGTCGATGGCCCACGCACCGTGCCGGGTGCGGCTGCGGAGATCCTGGGCACGCTGGGCAAGTTCGGCATGTTTTCCGCCGAGCAGCCGGTCTGGCAAAGTCAGCGGGAAGCTGCATACCAGCAGGCCTTTGAGCAATTGCTAGCCGCCGGCTTAGTGTTTCCGTGTGGTTGCACGCGTCGCGAGATAGCCGATTCCCTCGCTCACAATCACACTCGGCACACCACGCTGGCTTATCCGGGTACATGTCGCAAGGGGCTGCATGGCAAACCAGCGCGTGCGTGGCGGATGCGTGTTCCAGATGGCGATGCCGCCATTTTGAGCTTCGAGGATCGCTGGCAAGGAACGAAGACGCAGGATCTGGCAAGCGAAGTCGGTGACTTCGTGCTCAAGCGTGCCGACGGCGAGTGGGCGTATCAACTGGCGGTGGTCGTCGACGACGCGGATGCTGGCATTACGCATATCGTGCGCGGCGCCGATCTGTTGGACTCGACCGCACGCCAGATTTATTTGCAGCGTTGTCTGGGTGTTGCAACGCCCGTGTATTTGCACGTGCCCGTCATAGTGAATGACCTCGGCGAGAAACTCAGCAAGCAAACGGGTGCAACGGCGCTCGATACAGGAGGCCCGCTGGTTGAGTTGACGCAAGCGGCAAAACATCTTGGTCTGCACCCGTCCCCGGCCGCGTCACTCGAAGCGTTTTTCTCCGATGTCACCGCGCAGTGGGCAAAACGGTTCGGGATTTAAGACCTGGTTGCAGGGCGTTGATTCCAGAACGTTGCGAACGGACCGTTAAAAACAAAAAAGCGGCATCGCTGCCGCTTCATCGTTTGTTCACTGGGCCCCGCTCCAATAACGACAAGATAACCTCAAGACCCCGAAGGCGTTCTCCGCGGCATACCCAGCCCACCTAGCAATGCAGCCAGCGGCTGGCGCGGCGTGTTCTTGCGTTCGGCTTCAGCCGCCGCATCGTCCTGGGTCTTTCTCGTCGATGCCGCCGACGGCTCGTACGGTTTCAGGAAGAAATCGTCAATTGGTTGCTGGCGCGTACGCGAACGTTCGAACGACGTCGAACGGCGACGCGGCTCCTCGCTACGCGCATGGCGATGTTCACCACGCTCCGGCCGGCCCGAGCGCTCTTCGCGACGCGGAGCAGAAGCTGATTCGCGCCGCACCGGCACGTCGACCTTCAGCACCATCACTTCGAGCGGCCGCTTGATCAGCTTTTCGATATCGGCGAGTTGCTTGCGCTCGTTGGGGCTGCACAACGACAACGCATCCCCCGACGCGCCCGCGCGGCCCGTACGACCAATCCGGTGAACGTAATCTTCCGCGCTGAACGGCAGGTCGAAGTTGATCACTGCAGGCAGGTCGGTGATGTCGAGACCGCGGGCGGCCACATCGGTTGCAACCAGTGCTTCGATCTCGCCCTTCTTGAATGCTTCAAGCGCCTGCATCCGCTCGCCCTGCGTACGATCGCCGTGAATCGCCGTCGCAATAATCCCGTCCTTCTCCAGCACGCGCGACAGCCGGCTCGCGCCAATCTTGCTATTACAAAACACCAGCACCTGCTTCAGGCCGCGCTCACGAATCAGTTGCGTCACTGCGCCGGATTTATCGCTTTCCGCGACTTCGAAAACAATCTGACGCACATTCGCGTTCGTGGAATTGCTGCGAGCAACTTCGATGGTTTGCGGATTGCGCAGATACGTTGCTGCCAGTTTCTTGATCTCGCCCGAGAAGGTGGCCGAAAACAGCAGCGTCTGGCGTTCCTTCGGCAGCAGATTCAAGATGCGCTGCAGGTCCGGCAGGAAGCCCATGTCGAGCATCCGGTCGGCTTCGTCGAGAACGAGAATCTGCACTTGACCAAGATTCAGCGTCTTTTGCTGAACGTGATCGAGCAAGCGTCCGGGCGTGGCGATCAGGATTTCGACGCCGCGCCGCAAAGCTTCCGACTGCGGATTCATGTCGACACCACCAAACACGACCGTGCTGCGCAATGGCGTGTGCTTGGAATACGCCTGGACGTTGGCCGCGACCTGGTCGGCGAGTTCACGCGTTGGCGTGAGGATCAGCGCGCGAACCGGGTGGCGTGCGGGCGATGCGCTCGTGCTGGCCATCGGCAGCAAACGCTGGATGATCGGCAGCGAAAAGCTCGCCGTCTTGCCCGTGCCCGTTTGCGCGGCGCCCATCATGTCGCGGCCGGCCAGCACCACGGGGATCGCTTGCGCCTGGATCGGCGTGGGGATCGTGTAGCCGGAATCCACCACGGCTCGCAGGATGTCAGCGGACAGGCCGAACTGGTCGAACGTAGGCACGGGGCCGGGCACGGCAGATTCAGTGGCGCCCAACTCGAGCACGGGACCGGGCGCCGCCGTGGCGGGACTCGCCTGTATCTCAGGCGTGACAGGATTCGCTTGAACTGCGGCGCTGGAATCAGCCCCGGGAGCAGCGTCGGGTGAAGCGGCGGACGGGTTCGTGGCGACGGAATCGGACATGGTGACTTTAGTGGCTTTCGCTTTCGCTAAAAATGCGCCGGAGCGGCGCGCGAGCGGTCATTCCACCGCTCATGGACATCGGATGAAGAAGAACCGCGTGTTTCGTCGATGCAACCGGCAAACGACAATCAACGCGCGGACTTCGGATCCGCAGGGTTTTGTTCGCTGCGAATCTTCACTTGGGTCCGGTCTGGCGCAACCGGATGGCGTAGTACGGTACAAAGCGAGTGCACAAGGCTAAGTACGAGTTACGAGTGGCAAGTGCTGGTGCAAGTGCTGGTGCAAGTGCTGGTGCTACGTGACCATGGCGGCAACCGCCACGGGCTGGAAAATATTCGAAGTCGGTGGCAATCGGCCGACAGTCAGCCGGCAATCAACAAGAAATGACGCCAACTTGCCAATCCAACGACCCGCATCCAGTCCAGCGTTTAATCCGGCCTCCAGCCCTACTCGCAACAGCAAGCCGGGCGAGGCGTTCGGACTTGGGAAAAGCCCGCTATTGTAGCACTCCCCCGCCCGCCAACACGTTGTTCAGCGACGCGCCTTCAGGCACCGCCGCGGCCGGAAAACCCGGCCAGACGGGCCTCGATGCCGCGACATCGATTGCCATAACAGCCTATTTCGGTTTCTGCGCCGGTTTTGGTGCATCCCTGACGACCATCAGACGCAACTCCGTCATGTCCTCGATCGCGTATTTGACGCCTTCCCGGCCCAGCCCGGAATCCTTGACACCGCCATACGGCATGTTATCAACGCGAAATGACGGTACGTCGTTGACCACCACGCCGCCTACTTCCAGTTCGTCCCACGCCAGATTCACGTTCGTGAGGCTGTCCGTGAACACGCCGGCCTGAAGGCCAAAGTCGCTGTCGTTGACCGTTTCGAGCGCCTGGCCGAAGTCCGTGAACTTTTCGAGGATCGCGACCGGCCCGAATGCTTCCTTCCGATACAAATCCTGGTCGCGCTTCACACCTTCCAGCAATGTTGCTTCGAACATGGCGCCCTCGACCTTGCCGCCCGCGATGATTTTCGCGCCGCTCGCCACCGCGCTTTCCATCCATCCGGCCAGCCGCTTCGACTCGGATTCCGAGATCATCGGGCCGACGAAGGTCTTTTCATCCTTCGGATCGCCCATTTTCAGCGACTTCGTTTTCGCGATGAGTTTTTCGCGCAGGGCGTCGTAGATATCGGCGTGAATCAGGATCCGCTGCACGCCGATGCAACTCTGCCCCGACTGATAAAAGGCGCCAAACGCCAAACGGTCGACAACGTAATCCAGCCGGTCTGCCTGATCGCGATCGACTATCGCCGCCGCATTGCCGCCCAGTTCCAGGATCACCTTCTTCTTGCCCGCTTTTTTCTTCAGTTCCCAACCGACCGCCGGTGATCCCGTGAACGACAGCAGCCGGAAACGCTCGTCGGTGGTGAAAAGATCCGCGCCATCGCGATGCGCCGGAAGAATCGAAAACGCGCCTTTCGGCAGATCGGTTTCGGCGAGAATTTCGCCCATGATCAGTGCACCGACCGGCGTGCGGCTCGCAGGTTTCAGCACGAACGGGCAACCGGCCGCAATCGCCGGCGCGACCTTGTGCGCGGTCAGGTTCAGCGGGAAATTGAACGGCGAGATGAACGAACACGGGCCAATGGGCACGCGTTTGTAATAGCCGTGGTAACCAGCCGCGCGCGGCGCAATCTCCAGGTTGATCATGCCGCCATCGATACGCACCGACTCCTCGGCCGCGACCCGGAAGGTATCGATAAGCCGGGTGACCTCACCTTTCGAATCGTTGATCGGCTTTCCTGCTTCGATGCACAGCGCCTCGGCGAGTTCGTCGAAACGCTCGCGGAACCGCTTCACACAGTGATCGAGCACTGCTTGCCGCTGATACGGCTTGAATTCACGCATCGCGCGCTGCGCAGCAACAGCGTGGCCGATAGCGGCATCGATAGCCTTCGCGTCCGCCATTGCCACACGGGTCGCCACTTCGCCG
Organism: Caballeronia eucalypticola; assembly: GCF_047608185.1. NCBI lineage: Bacteria > Pseudomonadati > Pseudomonadota > Betaproteobacteria > Burkholderiales > Burkholderiaceae > Caballeronia > Caballeronia eucalypticola. Next base: position 185,528 of record NZ_JBLKRU010000002.1, on the reverse strand, counting down.
CTGAATTTATCGGTGACTTCCAGGTCCGTGTTTGCCGCTACGGGTTCGTTTGCCAAGTAATACGGGTACGTTTTCTTCAGCATCTCACTCTCCGAGTAGGCTCAAAGTTGCGCGCTCAGCCGTTTGATTTCGCGGTTCAACACGCGCTCGTTGTCCGAATAGTCGATAGGCACATCGATCAGATGCACGCCCGGCGTCGTGAAACACTCGCGTAGCAAAGGCGCGAGCGCCGCCGCGGAATCCACCCGATGCCCGATCGCTCCGTAACTTTGTGCATACGCGACAAAGTCGGGGTTCTGCAGCGTCATCCCATAATCCGGGAAATTCATGTTTTCCTGCTTCCAGCGGATCATGCCGAACGCGTCATCACGCAGAAGGAGGATCACCAGATCCAGTTTCAGGCGCACGGCCGTCTCCACTTCCTGCGAATTCATCATGAAACCGCCGTCCCCGCAGACCGCCATCACGTTGCGGTCGGGATGCACGATCTTGCTTGCAATAGCAGACGGCAGACCTGCTCCCATCGATGCCAGCGCGTTGTCCAGCAGAATAGAATTCGGCTCGTGGGCTCGGTAATAGCGGGCGAACCAGATCTTGTACATGCCGTTATCGAGGCAAATGATGCCGTCCTTCGGCATGGTGTCGTACACGTCCTTGACGATCCGCACCGGATACAGCGGGAACCGGTCGTCGCGCTGGCCCTTTGCCAGTTGCGCGTCGAAATGTTCCTTGATCATCTTGAAGCGCGAAAAATCCCAATGCTGCTCGCTCTTCTTCAACAATTCCTTCATCTGCCAGACCGCGTTCGCGATATCCCCAACCACTTCAATCTGCGGGAAATACACCGGGTCGACCTGTGCGCCAAGGAAATTCACGTGTATCACCGTCTTTTCGTCGCCGTCGCCGCTGCGCATGAAAAACGGCGGCTTTTCGATCACGTCATGGCCAATGTTGATGATGCAATCGGCGTGATCGATCGCCCGATGCACGAAATCGCCATCTGACAACGTGGCGTTGCCTAGCCACATGGGATGCGATTCATCAATCACACCCTTGCCCATTTGCGTGGTGAAGAACGGAATCCCGATCTGGTCGACGAATTCGCGCAGCATCTTCGTCGTGGTCTTGCGATTGGCGCCGGCGCCAATCATCAAGAGCGGATATTTGGCCGCTCGGATCGCCTCGACGGCATGCTCCACCGCCCGGTCCTCCGCGATCGGACGACGGCTGTAACTCTTCGGGATCGGCGCGCCGTCGCCCTCTTCGTGCGCGACGTCTTCCGGCAGTTCGAGGTGCACCGCGCCCGGACGCTCTTCTTCCGCGCGCCGGAACGCCTCGCGCACCGACGCCGGAATATTGCCGATAGACACCATCGAACGCGTGTATTTGGTGAGCGGTTCCATCATCCGCACGACATCGACGATCTGGAAGCTGCCCTGCTTGCTCGATTTGATCGGTTTCTGACCGGTGACCATCAGCATGGGCATGCCGCCGAGTTGCGCGTAGGCGGCGGCGGTCACGAAATTGGTCGCGCCGGGCCCGAGCGTGGCCAGGCACACGCCGGTCTTGCCCGTCAGCCGGCCGTAGGTGGCGGCCATGAAACCCGCCGCTTGTTCGTGGCGAGTCAGGACGAGCTTGATTTTGGAGCGGCGCAGCGACTCGAGGAGATCGAGATTTTCCTCGCCGGGGATGCCAAACACGTATTCGACTCTTTCTGCTTCCAGCGCTTTGACGAACAGATCCGATGCTTTCATGGAGAGTCTCGCTAGGGGACGGCGTGCACGGTGAATGCCGTGCAAAAGACGGGAATGCAATGGACCGGGTGCTACTGAAGCAGGCTACACGTAGGCCGCGCGGCACCCGCCCGTCCGTTTATGGTCAGTCGACCGCACGCGGTTTGCGCGTGCGAATACAACCTTACTCCGGATCGCCATTTGGTGTCGCGGACGGCGGCGGGGGCATCGGATGCAAAGAGCCCGTTCCGACGCGAATCGGAACGGGCTCTGTTTTCATCTTGCGGTCGAACGAGTCGCTAGCTTTGTGTCTTGCACTCAGAAAGCATGGGTGCGGATTTCGGATCGGCGGTGTCGTCGGTGAGCGTGCCTTCAGGGCCTTTTGTCCACCACGTGTAGTGATCGGCAACGTATTTCGCCCCTGATCCCGACAGGACATTCACAAACAACATCTTGCGGCCATCGACGGTCAGCAGCGCAAAACTCTGCTTGTTCTTCGTGTTCATGTATTGCACGGTCAGCGTGCTGCCACCGCGGCACGCGTAACGCAGCGTGTTGGCCGTCGCCGTCTGGATCTGCGGCACGGTCAGCGGCATCGCGGTCGCCGAATGGCTCACGACAATCAGACACAGCGCACCGGCGGTCATTGCCGTCGATCTGATGATTCGTCCGATCCTTTCCACCAACATTCCCTTCATTCCCTTCATTCCATCCTTCATCTTTCCATCCTTTCGTCACTTCTTTCCCGGTGAATCAGCCGTGCATGCCCTAAGCCACTGCTCCTCACGGATCGATAACGCCCGCGCACGCGTCGGTCGGCGCCGCCGCGACATGGCCGACCAGCGGCACCATCTTCAATCCCGCCGATGCCACCCGGCACGGCGCTGCCGCAACGCCGCACCCGGCCAAACCCACCAACGTCGCGCACAGCGCGACCATTGCACACCATTTCACTTGAAACCTCCGTGCCGCTCGCGAAAAACTCGCCACGAGCGGCGTGTTGCCGTCATCGAGTGGAGACGGGTCTTACCTTAGACGCGGCCAGCTTCGCGCGTTCCCGCGCTTCGTCGGTATCGCGTCCGGTGGCGAGCGCGACGCCCATGCGGCGCTTCGCAAAACTTTCCGGTTTGCCGAACAATCGCAGGTCCGAATCCGGCACCGCGAGCGCCTCGGCGACGCCTTCGAACGCGACACCTGCTTCGTCCAGCCCGCCATAAATGACCGCCGATGCACCCGGCGCGCGCAACGTTGTATCGACGGGAAGACCGAGGATCGCGCGCGCGTGCAGGTCGAATTCGGAGAAGCGCTGCGTGGCGAGCGTGACCAGGCCCGTGTCATGCGGTCGCGGACTGACTTCGGAGAACCAGACGTCGTCGCCGCGCACGAACAATTCGACGCCGAACAATCCACGGCCGCCCAGCGCCGTGGTGACCTTCGCGGCAACATTGCGTGACTTTTCGAGCGCCACGGCGCTCATTGCCTGCGGTTGCCACGATTCCACGTAGTCGCCCGCCACCTGGACATGGCCGATCGGCTCGCAAAAATACGTCTGGAGATCGCCCGTTTCCGGATTGACTGCGCGCACGGTGAGCTGCGTAATCTCGTACTCGAAATCGATAAACCCTTCCACGATCACGCGCCCATGATTGACGCGGCCGCCGGCCATCGCGTGCTGCCAGGCGGGTTCGATATCCGCCGCGCTCTTGAGCACCGACTGCCCCTTGCCCGACGACGACATCACCGGCTTCACCACGCACGGAAAGCCGATCTTGCCGATAGCCGCCGTCATCTCGTCCAGCGACTCGGCGAACGCATACGGAGAAGTGGGCAGGCCGAGCGTTTCAGCGGCGAGTCGGCGGATGCCTTCGCGATTCATGGTGAGCTGGGTCGCGCGCGCCGTCGGGATCACGACGGCGAGTTGCTCAGCTTCGATTTCAGCGAGGGTATCGGTTGCTATGGCCTCGATCTCCGGCACGATCAGATGCGGCCGTTCGGCTTCGATCAACGCCCGCAACGCCGCGCCGTCGGTCATGTCGATCACGTGCGAGCGATGCGCGACCTGATGGCCGGGGGCATCGGCGTAACGGTCGACCGCGATCGTCTCCACGCCGAGCCGCTGCAACGCGATGATCACTTCCTTGCCGAGTTCGCCCGCGCCGAGCAGCATCACGCGCGTCGCGCCGGGCGTGAGCGGCGTACCGATTTTCGTCGGCTGCACGCCGGATTGAGGGGAAGAAACGGCGGACGCAGCGGACTTCGCGCTCTGCATGGATGCTCCAGAAAAAGAGGCCTGTTAAGTCCGCGATGTTAACACGCGGACCCTTTTCCACACGCGACCGGTGTTGTGTTTGCAGCCGGGACTTGTCAGATCCAGGACGGCGATTAGCTTTGCCGGCAACCGCCCGGGTGAAGGCTTTCGCTTCATCGAACAGAGGCTTCGGCTCACTTTTCTTTACATGTTGCAATGACTTTGCCGCAATCTGCCTTGGTCAATCTTAGGACGAGTGCGATACCCTTACGGTTTTGCCAGCCCCAAGGAAATTCCATGTCGATGCAGCCTTCCCGTTCGCAACCTGCGCGTGTTTCGGCGCGCAGCCGGGTCCATGCTGCGTTCCCGCGTTCCAGGCAATCATTTGCCGCCATGGCGTCTATTGCCGCGGTGGTTTTCGGCGCCGCGCTGGCGGGCTGCACGATGCCGACGCATCCAGACAGCGCCGCGCCGCCGACCGATCCTTACAACCCGGCCGCGACCCAGCTTCTCGACGATACCCAATGGCAACTCACCAGTTGGGCCAATGCCGACGGCAAAACGCGCCCGGTTCCGACCGCTCCGGCCGATGCCGCTAGCGGTAGTAGTAGCGCTGGCGCAGCACCGATCACCCTGAATTTTTCGACGCTAAGCGGCCAACGCAAAGCGAACGGCTTTTCCGGATGCAACAGTTTCACCGGCACCTACAATCTGGCCGGCGGCGCGCTTTCGTTCGGGCCCCTTGCGAGCACGCGTATGGCCTGCGCGTCGGGACCCGGCAGCGCGCTCGAACAACCGTTCCTCCGGGGCCTGGCGGATATCGAAAAGACCGGTGTGCAAATGCAGCCGCCACAACAGTTGCAGATCACGCTCAAGAACGGCGACGTGATGACGTTCACACGCGTCGCAAAGCCTTAATCAAGGTCGATGAAGGCCGGGTTGCAGGGTTAAGGTTTTTGAAGGTGGGGGTTTAAGGCAACCGGCGTCCAGACGTTTGACCGCGATGAACGTTTTGATTTCGCCTGGGCTGCTCATCTCTGAACGCTCGATAAACGCCCCTCCGACCCGGCCAACATCGTTTCGATGCATCAATCGTCACGAGCGGCCGAAAGCTTGATTGCTTGATTGCTTGACTACCGCCCGCGCTCGCCGCGTTCATGGCGGTTAAACTCGGCGGTATCGATTCATCTTTGTCCGAGCCTGGGTTCGCTGCTCACATCGCTTACATCATTCCTGGTTCCTTGCATGCACACGGTAGTTTTCGGCTGGTTCGGTGCTTCGGCCGTCTGGTTCATCCCCCTTCTCTGGCGCATCGTCAAGTCCGTTCTGCCCAACGGCGGCGGTCTGCGCGGTCCGGGCACGATCCGGCTTTGGCTCGGTTTCTTCTGCGTGCTCCTCGCGAGCTGCGCGCTCGAAGCCGCGCTGTTCCATTCGTTCACATTCGCCGCCGATGTCAACCATCTCGGCCACGCGCTGTTATTCGGCCTGGGCGGACATGCCGGCGTCGTCAGCACGCCGGCTGCGCTGAGCGTGGGGGCCGGTGCGGCCGTCGTGTTTTTCATCAGTTTGCCGTGGCTCTGCGGATTCCAGTGGCGCGACACTTTTGGCTGGGCAAACGGCGCATTCGGCCTGGGGCTCAAACCCGAGTGGTTCTCGCCGCGCGAACGGACAGTCCGCGAGAGACCGGCGCGTGGGCGGGCATCGCGCGACAAGTCGGAAACGCGGGGCACGGGCCCGGGCCTCGGCAGTTTCAAGGCCGGAGGCACGGTTGGAAGCGGCGTCACGACGTCGGGCAGAACCTCACACGATGCGCCGGCCCTCGGCTTGCCGACAGCGACGCAACGTCCAAACAGCCGTTATCAGCGACCAACCGTCTGGCGCCCGCAGCCGGCCCGGCGTAGCGACGCAGAGCGGCCGCTGCGTGGACCCGAAGCCGCGCGTCCAAGCGAACCGTTGTCGCCGAATCATCGTGAGCCGGGTACGGACAGCAACGCCTATTCGGACCGATTTCCCGATGCACGCCCCGCCGCTGCGCACAGCGGTCGTGGAGCGGGAGCGCGGGAGCCGCTCGAACCTGTCGCGCCGGCTGGTTGGTTGAAGACGGACGCGCCGGCGGGAACGTCGTCGGGTTCGTCGTCTGGGACGCGGGCAACGGGAGCCGTCGCGAGCGCGGCGGCGACAGGCGCGGCATCGGCTGGCGCCACGCGGGTCGCGAATGCGGCAGGTGATGTGAGGACCTCGGGGGGAACGCCGGGTGCCGTGCCGCCGAGGGTCGCCCAGACATCGACAACGCGTGCAATCGACCCTTCTCGTGCGGACGTTTCGCGTTCATCGCTGAATCGGAGCGTGCCGGGTTCCTCCAGCGTTTCGCACGCCGCTTCACGCAATACATCGATAAACCCGGCGCGCGGCAAATCGATGCCTCCGGTCGTATCGAGCGAATCTTTTTTTGCTGCGACAACAGCATCCGCAGGCGCTCCCGTCAGACCCGCCGGGCCGCCGCCGGCGCCTGAACGTATCAAGGAAACGCTGCGCTCTATCGAGCAAAGCACGGCGCAATGGACGCGCCCAGGTAGCGCCGATGCCGCGCGGGACGCGGAAGCGTTGCCCGATGCGAGCCGTGCAGATGAAGGACGCGATGCCGCGGCTTTGCACGCTTTGGGTTCGCCCGATGCGCCGACCGCTTCGGCTAGTTCTGAGGGTTCGGTTCCTTCGATGCCCTCGGCCGTTTCTGCATTGCCGCTAAGTGCAGGTCACTCAACGCCCAGCACACCGACACCGAATGCGACGGATCTCGCGAAGGCCTCAATCGCTTCCGATTCGCCTCCGGTGTCAGGCACGAATATTCCATCGCCGACAACACCGATGACGCCTAGCCAGCCAGCAATGGCGGAGGGCGTTGCGTCGATGGTTGCATCGAATGTAGCGGGCACGTATTCGTCGAGCGCATCGCCACGCGATGGCTACACCTTTACTCCGGGCGCCCAGACGATCGTGCGCGAGCCGACACAGCCCGATACCAGCACGAACGCCGGGGCAATCCATACCAACGGCGCCCTGCCCTATCCCGAATCGCCGACAGCCCGTGACATCGGTGTCCAACAGACACAGGCAACCGCCCCGGTCACGACGCAATCGATCGACGCGCATTCGAATCCGTTGTCGAACCCGCCCGTGCATCGGACTGAAATCGACGAGACCACGCATCGGACGTTGAATCAGACAGCGCCGGCCAATATCGATACAACCGCGCGCCCAATCTCATCCAGTATTGCAGGCAACTCCGCGCCCAATTCACCGAACGATTCGGGTTCATTTCCGCGCCCGGAACCTTCAGCGCCGAAGACCACGCCAGCATACACGCCGGCTCATCTCGCCGATCTCCCGCCGTGGGCCGTCCGCGCCGGGCAAACGCATCCCGTGCAGACGACGCGTGACATCGTCCCGGCGACACCGATATCGCCGGTATCGGAAACCTCAGCAACTGCGCGGTCCGATCAAGTCAACACACCGCCGTGGCAAGTAGAAACGCGCGCACCGCTCAGCGTCGTCGAGTCGTCGCACGCCGCGCCAGACGAAACGGACGCTACGTCCGCGCATCTCACCTCGAACGGCTACACGACGCAAACGCCAACCGACCGCACGAGCGAAACAGAATGGCAACGCGCGTCCGAAACACAAGCACAAACACACCCGAACACGGACCCCGCGTCGAACGTCGTCCACTTCCCGCGAGCGAACACGAATACGCCCCCGGCTCCATCGCCTGATATCGCCGTGCCTCAACCCGAATCCCGGCCGCCCGTCCGCGGTTTCATCGCCACCGAATTCGAGTTCCACGCGCCGGCTGCATCGGCTGTCGATCTCCCCGGCCTGGATCTCCTCGAACCGGCATCCGACGAAGTCGAACCCGTCTCCGAGCAACATCTCGCCGAAACGGGCCAGCTGATCGAGCAGCGCCTGCAGGAATTCAAGGTGCCGGTGACCGTGGTCGGTGCATCGGCGGGACCGGTCATCACGCGCTTCGAAGTCGAACCGGCGCTCGGCGTACGCGGCAGCCAGATTGTCGGCCTGATGAAGGACCTGTCTCGCGGGCTCGGACTGACATCGATCCGCGTGGTCGAAACCATTCCCGGCAAGACATGCATGGGGCTCGAATTGCCGAACGCCAAACGGCAGATGATCCGGCTCTCCGAAATCCTGGAAGCCGATGTCTACCGCGACTCGAAGTCGTTCCTCACGATTGCGATGGGCAAGGACATCGTCGGCAATCCGGTCGTCACCGATCTCGCGCGCGCGCCGCACATGCTGGTCGCGGGCACAACGGGTTCGGGCAAGTCGGTCGCCATCAACGCGATGATCCTCTCGCTGCTGTACAAGGCGAAACCGGAAGACGTGCGCCTGATCATGATCGACCCGAAGATGCTCGAACTGTCCGTCTACGAGGGCATTCCGCATCTGCTCGCGCCGGTCGTCACCGACATGAAGCTGGCCGCGAACGCACTGAACTGGTGTGTCGGGGAAATGGAGAAGCGCTACAAGCTGATGTCGGCGGTGGGCGTGCGTAATCTGCAGGGTTTCAACCAGAAAATCCGCAATGCCGAAGCGGCGGGCAAGAAGCTGACGAACCCGTTTTCACTCACGCCCGACGCACCCGAACCGCTCGCCAAATTGCCGATGATCGTGGTCGTCATCGACGAGCTCGCGGACTTGATGATGGTCGCGGGCAAGCAGATCGAGCAGTTGATCGCGCGACTCGCGCAGAAGGCGCGCGCCGCCGGCATTCACCTGATTTTGGCGACGCAGCGGCCGTCGGTGGATGTGATTACCGGGCTGATCAAGGCGAACATTCCGACGCGGGTGGCGTTCCAGGTGTCATCGAAGATCGACTCGCGGACCATCCTTGACCAGATGGGCGCGGAGTCCCTGCTCGGCGCCGGCGACATGTTGTTCCTGCCGCCCGGCACCGGTTATCCGCAGCGCGTGCATGGTGCGTTTGTCGCGGACGAGGAAGTGCATAGCGTGGTGGAGTACCTGAAGCAGTTCGGCGAACCGGAGTACGAGGAAGGGATCTTGTCGGGTCCGACGCCCGAAGGCGGCACGCCGGACCTGTTCGGCGACACACCGGATGCCGAGGCCGATCCGCTCTACGACGAAGCCGTATCGTTCGTATTGCGCACGCGCCGTGCATCGATTTCCTCGGTGCAGCGGCAATTGCGCATTGGCTATAACCGCGCAGCGCGGCTGGTCGAACAGATGGAAACAGCGGGCCTGGTATCGCCGATGGGCACGAACGGGAACCGCGAAGTGCTCGCACCGGGACCATCGGAATAAGCGGCTGCTGGTTAGCGGCTGGCGGTGCTCAAGCGGCTTTAGCGCCCGGCACCGCCCACACACAATCAGGTCACCACAATCGCAAGCGCCGCAACAAATACAGCGTGAAAGCGGCGCAGACAGCCATCACGCCCATCACGATCAAGAACGAATAACGGTCATGCGTGCCGGGCAGCCCGGCCACGTTCATGCCGAAGATGCCGGACACAAGCGTTGCAGGCATCAGCAACGCAGACATGACCGCGAGCCACAGCAGCTTGCGGTTGATATCTTCCGAGAGCAACGCAGCAATCTCATCCTGCAGAAGCTTTGCCCGTTCGTATTGCGCCTCGAGCCCGGCGGCCAGCCCGTTAAGCACCTGAATTGCCTGGATCAGCGTTTCCATCGATCGGGGCTCCGCCCATTCGAGCCGGCGCAGAACAAGTTGCGTCAATGCATTGCGCTCAGGATCCACGAACCGCTTCACCTCCACCAGCCGCCTGCGCACCGAGCCCAGCTCCGCACGCCAGTTCGAGTGACGACCATCTAACACGCCCTCCTCGACGTCGTCGAGCCGGTCGCCGATTTCATCGATACGATCCGCGAACGTCTCGTTCAACGCCCGGATTAACCCGGCGAAAAGATCGACGGTATCGCGGAACACGGCGCCTTCGAGCACGGCATGACGCAGCCGGTCAGTCGATTGCAACGGCTGTGCGCGCACGGTAATCATGCGGTTCTTATCGACGTAAAAGCGCAGCGCGCCGGTTGCCCGGCGCGTGGCCTGCGCGTTCGGATCGGCGTCGGGCGTTTCGGCGACGCGCTCCAGATCAGCCACCACGCCGTACATGAACGTCCCGCCCATATGCACGCGCGGGCGCTTGTCTTCACCGTTCAGGAATTCACGCGCGACATCGGGCATCGCGGTCACGCCGGTCAACCAGCTTTCGACGGTGTCGTCGTTCGCGCTCAAATGCAGCCACGTGGGGCCATCGCCCACGATCTCGCGACGCGCCTCGTCCCAGGACAGCCGCAAAGCCTCCGCGCCGGCAAAGCGGAACGCGCAGATGAAACCCGGCGGCGCGTTTTGTGAAGCGCCGCCGGTGGTGGAACCAGACTGGGTGCTAACTGCTGACGTAATATTCAACGTTGACTTCCTTCAATACCAGGACAATCCCGGCCTTACCGGTTAAACGAAACCTTGTTACTTGAGAATCAAGAAACTGCGCGAGTCGTGTTCGTGTATCAACGCACGGACAATGCACGACGACCCGCACAGATGAAAAAACAATCTTCAGGATGGCGAAACAAACTTGAAATCGACCGGCGAACCAATCTCCAGGCGCTTCGGATCGGACGCGAGTTCGCCTGTGTCTGGATTGCGCCGGAAAAAGTACGCGCTGTCGCTGTCCTGATTACCGACGATCAACCAGCGTCCGGTCGGATCGATAGCAAATTCGCGCGGCGTTTTGCCGAGCGACGAATTGCGGCCAAGCAGCTTGAGATGACCATCGGACGGATTCACGGCGTAGGTCAGTATTTCGTTGGCATCGCCGCGATTGGTGGCATACAGAAAACGGCCATCCGGCGACATATGGATCGCGCCACCGCCCACCTTGCCCTTGAAGCCGGGCTGCGTCATCGGCAAGGTTTGTTTCAACGTGAGCTTGCCGTCGTCATAGTCGTACACCATTACCGACGCATTCATTTCGGTCGTGAGGTACGCGTGTTTGCCGGCTTGATCGAAGATCAGGTGCCGCGGTCCGGAGCCTGGTTTCACAAGCGTATAGCGTGACTCGGTCGGGCCGAACAAGCCGCGGCTGCCGTCGGGTGTGTATCGATACGAATAGACCTGGTCGGCGCCCAAATCCTGCGCGAACAGATAACGGCCGTCGGGCGAAAACACCGTGGAATGCACATGCGAATTGTCCTGACGCCCTTTCACGGGACCGCTGCCGTCGTGATGCACGGTCAGCACGGACGGACCCACCTGGTCACCTTGCAGCGGAAACACGGCAAAGCTGCCGCCCGGATTCGATGCCACCGAGTAGTTGGCCGTGAGCAAATAACGGCCATCCGGCGATAAAGCGAGATACGCGGGATCGTTGCCATCGGAGGAGACGCGGTTCACGAAGGTGAGCTGCCCGCTCGGCGGATCGAAACGGAAAGCGCTGATGCCGCCGCGTTGCGAAGCGGGTCCGTTGTCGCCAGGAAGTTCATTCACGGCGTAGACATGCTGTCGATCCTTGCTCACCACAAGGTAAGACGGATTCACCGCCTGCGCGGATGAGAGCCGCGTGATCTCGCCGGTGCCCGTATCGAAGCGATACACATAGATACCCTCGCTCTTGCCGCTGCCGGTATAGGTGCCCACGAGCAGGTCGAATACGCCGTTGCTCGACATACCGGACGTACCGGACGCAGTTGTCGACGTGCCGGCGGTCGTCCCCGCCCCTTGCGCAAACGCTTGAGGCCCGGCAACCGACAACACAGCGGCCACGCCCGCCGCGACGCCTTTCGACATCAAGTGCAGTCGCGCAGCCGGACGTTCAGACTTGGACACAGCGGTCGACCCAACGCTGCGGCACGAACTTTGCGTGGAAGCGAAGCCCCGGACATGGAACGCGGAAGGTAAATGAGGAAACCGAAAGCTAAAACCCGTCAAACGAGCGAAATAGTTGAAGTAGCTGAAATGAGAAGTGAAGTGAGTGAAATCTGCCAATTGCATACCGCCTCCTGATCGTTCGTTATTACGGCTTGTTTTCAGGTTGTTCAAACTTGCATCAAGCTTGCTGCAAGGTACGCGAGCCAAGGAATGCGCCCGATTGTCCCAATTGTCACCGGTCATCGCTTCGGCGCATGATGCAGACCTGACGTAGACCTGATGCACACCCATTCCCATCAAAATATCAACAAGGAGTCACCATGGATATCCATCTGAGCCTCGGACCGCTGGTTGCACTGATCGCAGGCATTCTGATCTTGATCGTGCCGCGCCTGCTTAACTTCATCGTCGCGATCTACCTCATCATCATCGGACTGATCGGCGTGTTCGGACTAAGCGCGACCCACTTCTGACGCCGGCATCCCGAACATCGCCGTAGCGATGCCACCCGCGACGCGCTCCTTAAGACGCTGTTATGGGAGCGAGGTTCCAAACGTGGTTCCTGGCGACGTGCAAACGCTGAACGCGGGGTCGCAATTCGCGATCCCGCGCGCCGAAAAATGGTCTGGAATCAAACCCCAGCGCTGCTTAATACAGGGCAATCGCAGCGCAATCGGGTTTAGTTGTTGGCAAGCTGATCGAGCCGCATGCGGCCCTGCAGCGACAAGCCGCCTACCGCGGTATGCCCGTCGATCTCGCGATACCTCGTGAAGCAAGCGCGTTCGATCAGGAACGACGCAGCGGTTTCCATCCCGTTGCGGGACAGGCCGAGATTCTTGTAATTGAGATCCAGGAGCGTGTTTTGATCGGCGATACGGCTCGCAGCCGACAGGATGGCGATGCAATCAGCTCTCGACGGATTCAGCATGGCTTTCACTTTCGATGTCCTCGAAACGTTAAGCAAGCAGGACGCGCGTGACGTGCATCAACAGGTCCTGTATTGCAGACCTGCATGGCTATCTTGGCCGATCCGTCAGACGCAAAGATTCATTCTAGGCATTTGTCACAAGTTTTTTCAACCTTCCTGCGCTTGCGTTTTTGCAAGGCCATTGCAAGGCCGATTGAACGCGAAGCGGCGGACCGAAACTTGCAGCAAATGCCTGAGACACTTGACGCACGACTTCACGCACGACTTTAGACAAGCAAGCACGAAAGACGCGAAATCCGCATGCGCTTCATAATCGAACGCTCGAAAGGCTGGAAGCTTGCCTCCCCCAACCACGCGGCGCCTGAACTGCGGCCGCATCGACTTCATTCTCCTAGCCTATGCCCGCATTGATCGAGGACTACGCCCTGGTCGGCGACGGTCACACCGCCGCCCTGATTTCAAAAGAAGGCTCCATCGACTGGCTGTGCTGGCCGCGCTTCGATTCCGGCGCGTGCTTTGCAGCCCTGCTGGGCACGCCGGAAAACGGCCGCTGGCTGATCACGCCCGACCTGCCCGATGGCGCTCCGCCACCAGTCATCACGCGCCGATATCGCGGCGACACGCTGATCCTGGAAACCGACTTCGAAACGTCTGACGGGAAAGTTTCGCTTATCGACTTCATGCCGGTCCGCGATGGCGCGTCCGACCTTGTGCGCATCGTCGTGGGACGGCGCGGCACGGTGAAGATGAAGATGGAACTGGTGCTGCGCTTCGATTACGGTTCCTCCATTCCCTGGGTCAGCAAGCTCCCCGATGAAAGCGGCATTCGCGCGATCGCCGGCCCTGATCTCTGCGTGTTGCGCACGCCCATCGAACTCAGCGGCGAAAACATGCGCACGATCGGCGAATTCACCGTGAGCGAGGGTGAGCGCGTCCCCTTCTCGCTCGTTTATTCGCAATCGCACTTGCGCCTGCCGCGCGCGCTCGATCCCCATACGCAGTTCGCGCGCACCGAAAATTTCTGGCTGGAATGGTCCGGGCGCAGCAATCTCGATGGCCGCTGGGGTCCTGCCATCCGCCGCTCGCTGATCACGCTCAAGGCGCTGGCCTACGAACCGACTGGCGGGATTGTCGCGGCGCCGACCACGTCGTTGCCGGAGCAACTGGGCGGCACGCGCAACTGGGATTATCGATACTGCTGGCTACGCGACGCCACCATCACCCTCCTCGCGATGATGCGCAGCGGGTACTACGACGAAGCCCGCGCCTGGCGCGCATGGCTGGGCCGCGTGATGGCCGGATCGCCGGATCAGGTGCAGATCATGTACGGCATTGCGGGCGAGCGGCGCTTGCCTGAGTGGGAGGTCGACTGGCTGCCGGGTTATGAGAACTCAAAGCCGGTGCGCATTGGCAACGGCGCGGTCAACCAGTTGCAACTCGATGTCTACGGCGAAGTCATGAACGCGCTGCATCTCGCGCGCGTGGGCGGCCTGCAGGCCGATGACACCGTCTGGTCAATCCAGCGCGCAATGCTCAATCATCTCGACACGGTTTGGCAGGAACCCGACGAAGGCATTTGGGAGACGCGCGGCGGGCGTCAGCAATTCACCTTGTCGAAGGTCATGGCGTGGGTGGCTTACGACCGCGCGATCAAATCGGCGGAACAGTTCGGCCTGGAAGGTCCGCTCGACCATTGGCGCAACCTGCGCGCCACCATTCACGCGGACGTGTGCGAGAAAAGCTGGAATCCGTCGATGAACTCGTTCGTGCAGACATACGGCGGCGATACGCTCGATGCCAGCTTGCTATTGATTCCGCTGCTCGGTTTCCTCCCGCCGGAAGATCCTCGCGTGATTGGCACGCTCCACGCCATCGAGCGCGATCTCACCCACGACGGGCTGGTCAAGCGCTATCACACCACGGAAGTGGAGGATGGCCTGCCGCCGGGGGAAGGCACGTTTCTGGCGTGTAGTTTCTGGCTGGTCGACAACCTGGCGCTGCAGGGCCGCCACGATGAAGCGTACGCAATGTTCGAGCGATTGCTTGGTCTCACCAACGACGTTGGCCTTCTGGCCGAGGAATACGACACGGTCGCGAAACGTCAGGTGGGTAACTTCCCACAGGCGTTTTCGCATGTTGCGCTCGTGCATACCGGCATGAACCTGATGCGTTATGAGCAAGGTATGGCGAAGGCGACGGGCCAACCTGCGTCGCGTCCGGACAAACCCTCGGACGCAGCACTCGAGAAAGAAAGTGAATCGTAATGTTATTCGAATGATTGACGAAATTTGACGACTTCGACGCAAAACTCCTGCTGAATAGCAGTAAAGAGCACGTATGTTGCATTGCACAAAAGCCTGTTCTTAGCTATTATCCAAGAGGCTTTCCGACCGGTCGTTCGGCGAATGAAAAGGTTTATTGGGGTCCCATTGCGGTCTTTTCGACGGCTTAGCCGCATGTGTTTCGTGTGCTGTTTCAAGTTCAGCCCAGAAGAGGCGCAACGCCGGCTTACCCCGATCCCTGCCCCGTTTCCCCCACGATCCCTCGTTGAGCAAACAAGCAATAAACGAAGCAACCCACGAAGCATTGAATAACTGCCAGCGCCAGCAATACGGTGCAATCGGCGAACTGCACGCCGGGCCGGAACCAGCGAAAACCTGACCGGCATGACGCTACCGCCGATAGAGGCCAACCGCCGGACATGCGCCCGAACACGGGCATAACCGGTTTTTTACAGGTCAGACATGCTCTATCAATTGCACGAATTTCAGCGGGCCATGTTGAGTCCCCTCACGGCATGGGCGGAAGCGGCATCGAAGTCGTTCACTAATCCTTCCAGCCCGCTCGCGTACGTGCCCGGTTCCACGCGCCTCGCAGCCGGCTACGAATTGTTGTATCGCCTGGGCAAGGACTACGAAAAGCCAGAGTTCGAATTGCATCAGATCGAGAAGAACGGTCATGCCATTCCTATCGTCGAGCAGATCGTGATGGAAAAGCCCTTCTGCCGGCTGATCCGCTTCAAGCGTTTCTCGGACGACAGCGCGACCGTCACCGAACTCAAGACCGAGCCCATCGTGCTGGTCTGCGCTCCGTTGTCAGGTCACCACTCCACGCTGTTGCGCGACACCGTGAAGACCCTGCTGCAGGATCATAAGGTCTACCTGACCGACTGGCTCGATGCCCGCATGGTGCCACTCGAAGACGGCGCGTTCCATCTCGACGACTACGTGGAATACATCCAGGAATTCATCCGCCACATTGGCGCGAAAGATCTGCATGTGATTTCGGTATGTCAGCCGACCGTGCCGGTGCTCGCCGCGATCTCGCTGATGGCCAGCCGCGGCGAAGACACGCCGCGCACCATGACCATGATGGGAGGCCCGATTGACGCGCGTCGCAGCCCCACGTCGGTCAACTCGCTGGCGAGCGAACATTCATACGAATGGTTTGAGAACAACGTGATCTACACGGTGCCGGCGAACTATCCGGGTGTGGGCCGCAAGGTGTATCCGGGCTTTCTGCAGCATGCCGGTTTTGTCGCGATGAACCCGGAGCGGCACGTGACGGCGCATTGGGATTTCTATCAGAACCTGATGCGTGGTGACGACGAAGATGCGGAGCAACATCGCCGTTTCTACGATGAATACAACGCCGTGCTCGACATGGACGCCGACTACTATCTCGACACCATTCGTATTGTGTTCCAGGAGTATCGACTCGCTGAAGGCACGTGGGATGTCAATGGCGAGCTGGTACGTCCGGAGGACATCAAGAACACGGCATTGCTGACCATCGAAGGTGAACTCGACGACATTTCCGGCAGCGGCCAGACCCGTGCGGCACATGATTTGTGCACCGGCATTCCGGCGAAGAACAAACGCCATTACATGGCAGAGAAAGCCGGCCATTACGGTATTTTCTCTGGACGCCGCTGGCGCACGATGGTGTATCCGCAACTGCGCGAATTTATTCTCGCGCACGACAAGGCGCCGAAAAAGGAAGCTGTCCCGGCTTGATCGACGTCCGATGCAGATAGCAGTCTGAAATTAATTGGCATGTCAAAACACGCTGCGTTTTACGCGGCGTGTTTTGTTTTGCGGCCTCTCTTCGGTGAGAAGGCGGCAATGAGGCCGATGTGTCAGCGTCGCAGCAAATACGCGAGCAACAACTCCGTGTTCATTTTGATGATTTCATCGCGTTCGGCGTCGCGGCTGAAGTCGAGTCCGAACGTGGCTTCGAGCGTGAATCGATTCGATACGATGTAATAGCCCAGACCCGACAAGGTCACGTAAAAGCGCAGAGGGTCGACGTTATTGCGGAATAGTCCCGCGTGCTGACCGCGTTCGAGAATTTTCGCAAGCGTGGCGACCACCGGCGATATCAATTCTCGAATCCGGGTAGAGCCCTTTATATAGCGGGCTTCGTGCAGATTTTCGTTATTGATGAGCCGCAAGAGTTCGGGATGCTCACGATAATAATTCCAGATGAAATGCGCCAGTTGCGTGATGGCTTCGACCGGTGCGATTCCATCCAGATCCAGCGTCTTTTCAGCGTCGGTGAGTGCGGCGAATGCATGTTCGAGCACGGCCGTGAACAACTGCTCCTTGCTGCCGAAATAGTAGTAGAGCATTCGCTCGTTGGTTTCGGCACGGCGTGCAATCTGGTCGACACGCGCGCCGAACAAGCCACCGGCCGCGAATTCCTCTGCGGCGGCGAGCAGGATGCGACGGCGTGTACCCTCGGGATCTCTTTTGATTTTTGGCTGGTTCATGGTGGCTTTGTGATCGACAAACCGCGTTATCGGGATATCGTTACGCTTCCCGTGTCCACAAGAAGCATGCGATGGATCGGCTACGCCAACGTGAGTGGGGAATACCGTCCTGCAGTCAATCGAAAGCAATTTGATTATGTGCACATCGTTGGCATGTTGGCAATTGGGAATGATTGGGAACCGCTTGAAATTCAGCGATAATGCGGCTTCCCATGCAACGGCCGGAAACGCTCGACCGTGACGTCAAGGATGAACGCGGACCTGAGCCGTCGACGAGCCGTCGTCATATCCAGCGCGCCTTTTTACCGAAGCTCGCCGATTGCGGATTGGTTAGGTCGAGCGAATGGCCAAACATCTGTTTCGCCGGATCCACAGGCCCGGTGAAAGCCGTAAAGCATGCCCGTTCGCACCGCCCTCCCCACGCTGTAGCAAGCCGTTAATGTGACCGTAGTGACTGCAACCTCTTCCAAGACCCTCGCCGACCAGATCGAAGACCGGCTGCCCCAGACGCAATGCACTAAATGCGGTTATCCCGCGTGCCGCCCGTATGCTGAAGCGATTGCCGCTGGCGAAGCAAAATACAACCAGTGCCCGCCGGGCGGCGAGGAAGGCGTGGCCCGCCTCGCGAGCCTGCTCGGCCTGCCCGTCATTGCGTTGAATCTGGATAACGGCATTGAACGGCCAAGGCCGCTTGCGATCATCGATGAAAATCTTTGCATCGGATGCACGCTATGCCTCCAGGCATGTCCAGTAGATGCAATCATCGGCGCTGCCAAGCAGATGCACACGATCATCCCCGAGCTCTGCACGGGTTGCGACTTGTGCGTACCGCCCTGCCCGGTCGATTGCATCGCCATGGTCCCGGTCACGGGTGAGAAGACTGGCTGGGACGCATGGAGCCAGCAGGAAGCCGACGCGGCACGCGAGCGGCACGATCAGCGGCTCGCACGCCTCGCCCGTGAACGCGACGCGGCCGAAGCGCGCAAGGCGGCACGCATGGCCGGGGCAGCGGGTATCGCACCGCATAGCGAGCCGAACGTTGAGTTACACGGTCAATCCGATGTCCAGCAGGATGCATCGCTCGATTCAACAAAGGCGCAATCCACCGCCACTGCCGACGATGACGCGCAGGCGAAAAAGCGCGCCATCATCCAGGCGGCGATGGACCGTGCGCGCCAGAAGAAAGAAGAAATGGCCAGGCTCGGCGCGGGACCGAAGAATACCGATGCGGTCAGCCCGGAGGTTCAGGCGCAGATCGATGCAGCGGAAGCCCGGCGTCGCCGGCTCGGTATGATTCGCGCAGACGACGACAAAAGTTCGACACCCGCCATCGACGCTGACAATTCTGGTAGCCCAAGCAGCGACAATAAAACCTGAACGCGATGAACCCCACAAAACGCCGTGCGATCTTTGAAACGCTGCAAAGCCTGAATCCGCATCCGACCACCGAACTTGAGCACGAGTCGCCGTTCGAATTGCTGATCTCGGTGATGCTGTCGGCGCAGGCCACCGACGTCTCCGTGAACAAGGCAATGCGACGCATGTATCCGGTCGCCAACACGCCGGCCAAGGTGCTGGCGCTCGGCGAAGAAGGCGTGACGGAGTACATCAAGACCATCGGCTTGTATCGGACGAAGGCGAAGAACGTGATCGCCACGTGCAAGATACTGATCGAGCAATACGGCGGCGAGGTGCCGGATAATCGCGAGGCGCTCGAAGCACTGCCGGGTGTCGGACGCAAGACGGCCAACGTGATCCTGAACACGGCGTTCGGCCATCCGACTATCGCGGTTGATACGCATATCTTCCGGGTATCGAATCGGACCGGGCTCGCGCCGGGCAAAGACGTGAAAGCGGTCGAAGCGGCGCTTGAGAAATTCGTCCCCGATGAATTCAAGCAGGACGCCCACCACTGGCTTATCCTGCACGGTCGTTATGTATGCCGGGCGCGCGTGCCGGAATGCTGGCATTGCGCGATCGAGCCGCTGTGCGAATACCGGCCGAAGACGCCGGCGCCTGTCGAGTAAGCAAAGTTAGCAGAATAAGCGCGGCGGCCCGAAGCGGGCGAAAGGCGGTGATGCAGATTAAAATGACCCTCTGAAAACGATACCCGCAAGCAGCCCCACAACCATGTTCAACCCCAGCCGCGACGAAGTTCGCCAATTTTTCACCGACACCTGGCGCAAGCAGCGCGAAGGTGGCGTCCTGACACCGCTTGAGAGCATTGCTGCGGACTGGATCGGTGAACATCCTGAATATCAGCAAGAACTCGCCGATCCCGACGTGGCCCACGCCGACTACTCTCCGGATCAGGGCAAGAGCAACCCGTTCCTGCATTTATCGATGCACCTTGCGATCACCGAGCAACTGTCGATCGATCAGCCGCCCGGCATCCGGCGCGCGCATGAGCGGCTCGTCAGCCGGATGGGCTCGACGCACGACGCTCAGCACGCAATCATGGAATGCCTCGGGCAGATCATCTGGGAATCACAGCGCAACAACACGCCGCCGGACACCGACGCGTATCTTGCGCTGATCGAACAGCGCGCGTCGCGAGACTGACTGAGACTGAAGAATCGAGCGCTGGACCAAAAACGAAAACACCCCGCGGGTCACTGACCGGCGGGGTGTTTTTTTGCGTCCGATAAAACAACAACAGCGAACAACAACAGCGCGCGTGCGACGCTTACTTCTTCACGACCAGATCGCCATCCAGCGATTCGATATACGCCGAGATGTCTTTCAGATCGCTTTGCGACAAGCTCTGAACCTGCGCCGACATGATCGGGTTGTTACGCCCGAAGTTCGGATTGCCGTTGCCCATCTGGTACTGGCGCAGCGCCCAGTAGAGATAGTCGGCGTGCTGACCTGCGAGCTTCGGATACTCCGCGCTCACCGGCTTGTTCAGGTTCGGGCCGTGGCAGGCCGCGCAATTGTGGGCCTCGGTGAGCACCTTGCCATTGCTTGCATCGGCTGCATGCGCCGGCTGCATGGCAAGAGCGCCGAGCGCGCCGATCAGCGCGGCTGCCGTGCATGTTGTTTTCAACACTGTGTCGAGTGCCTTCATGAATTCTCCTGTCCGCGATTAGTGATTACCGGGTGACGGGCGCCCTGGATCTGACGTTTCAGATAGGGACGCAACGCGGATCACTTGTCGGGATTGTTCTTCGAAGAGGGGGTTTGCGCGGCGTAATACGCAGCGATGTCGGCTATATCCTGATCGGAGAGCGTGGTTGCTATGCCATGCATCGTTTCAAAATGGCGATCGCCCTTCTTGTAGGCATGCAGCGCGTTCTCAATGTAGCGGGCGCTCTGGCCGCCGAGCATGGGGACCCGGTACACCTCGGGATACGCGGTGCGATAACCGGGAATGCCGTGGCACCCGATACACATCGCAACTTTGCCCTGGGCTGCTTTCGCGTTGCCCACGACATCGGCGGATGCCTGTGTCGCGAAGCCGGCAAGCCCCGACAGCGCTGCGATCACGGCACATTTGCCGACGAATTTATTCATAGCTTCTAACCTGGCATGAGGGGAAATCCGGCACCTTGGACGCCTGGCGTTCCGGGACTTTCTCGGGACTGGTCAAACGGTCGCGCGCGGCAATGATGGCATTGAATGGCCGCATTCAATCGCGCCTTGAAGCGCATTTCCACGAATTTCCGCGCATTTCCGTTTTTCCAGCCACGCGGGCCAAAAAAATCGCGCTAATTGTACCGCGCGACCTACCCTGCGTCCACCGGCCGCAGCGGGGTCGTCCCCGTCGCGCAAGCCCGTGGGGATTGGGGTCCGGGGAGACTGCGACAATCTGTCCGATGGACATTTGCTTCTCGCTCGGAAGTCACGCGGCGTTTGAGACCCGTTTCAGGCGCCGGCTGCGCCCGGCCGGACGTCCCGGGCGCGGCGCCCCCAAAACCCTTCTGACTTATACTGCAATTTTTCCTTCTCCGAGGGACGCGTCATGCGTTTTGAAGGTTCATCGCAATACGTCGCCACCGACGATCTCAAGCTCGCCGTCAACGCCGCCATCACCCTGCAGCGCCCGCTTTTGATCAAGGGCGAGCCCGGCACCGGCAAGACGATGCTGGCCGAGGAAGTCGCCGCCGCGCTCGGCATGCCGCTCCTTCAATGGCACATCAAGTCGACCACCAAAGCCCAGCAAGGCCTTTACGAGTACGACGCGGTGTCGCGCCTGCGCGATTCTCAGCTTGGCGACGAACGCGTGAAGGACATCCGCAATTACATCGTCAAGGGTGTGCTGTGGCAGGCATTCGATGCCGACGAACCCGGCGTGCTGCTGATCGATGAAATCGATAAAGCGGACATCGAATTCCCGAACGACCTGCTGCGCGAACTCGACCGGATGGAATTCTATGTATACGAGACTCACGAGCTGGTGAAAGCGAAACACCGGCCGCTGGTGATCATTACGTCGAACAACGAAAAAGAGCTGCCCGACGCGTTCCTGCGCCGCTGCTTTTTCCACTACATCAAGTTCCCCGAACCGACGACGATGAAAGAGATCGTCGAGGTACATTTCCCCGGCATCAAGCAGGAACTGCTCGCCGCCGCGATGCAAAGTTTCTTCGAGTTGCGCAATGTATCCGGGTTGAAGAAGAAACCGTCGACATCGGAATTGCTCGACTGGCTGAAGCTGCTGCTGGCTGAAGACATTGGCCCGGAAGCGCTGCGCTCGACCGACCAGAAACAGATCATCCCGCCGTTGCATGGCGCATTGCTCAAGAACGAACAGGACCTGAGCCTGTTCGAGCGCCTGTTGTTCATGAACCGCAACAATCGTTGAAGGGCTGCGCGCATGAGCCGCTGGATCGATCCGGTTACGCTGGAAGGCAAGTTCGTGAGACTCGTGCCGCTTGAGCGCGAGCATCAGGACGCGCTCGCCAGCGCCACGGCGGACGGCGAGTTGTGGAAGCTCTGGTACACGAGCGTCCCCTCGCCCGGCACAATCACCACGTGGATGGACGCGGCACTCGCCCAGCGCGATTCGGACGGCGCGCAACCATTCACCGTGATCGACGCGAGGACAGGCGACGTAGTGGGCAGCACGCGGTATATGAACGTTGAGGCGGCGCATCGGCGGCTTGAGATTGGCAGCACGTGGTACGCAAAACGCGTGCAGCGCACGGCGATCAACACCGAAGTCAAGCTGCTCCTGCTCTCGCACGCGTTCGATACGCTGAAGACGATCGCCGTCGAGTTCCGGACGCATTTCATGAACCGTCAGTCGCGCACGGCAATTGCGCGGTTGGGTGCGAAGGAAGACGGAATCCTGCGCAATCACCAGATCGGCCGGGACGGCATTTACCGCGATACGGTGGTATTTTCGATAATCGAGTCCGAGTGGCCGGCCGTGCGTGCAAACCTGCGCGCCAAACTGGAAACGCGGCTCGACTTGCAGCTCGATTCATAGCCGTACTGCGATAGATTGGGGCAAGGAGCCCGGCATGCTGATCGACTTTTTCTATACTCTGCGCGGCGCCAAGCTACCGGTTTCGGTGAAGGAATACCTGACTTTGCTTGAAGCGTTGAAGGCTCAGGTCATTGGCCCTTCTATCGATGAGTTTTACTTTCTCGCGCGCATGACGCTGATCAAGGACGAGAAATACTTCGATAAATTCGACCAGGCGTTCGGCACCTATTTCAAGGGTATTGCCGCACTCGATGAAGACGCATTCGATGTCCCGCTCGACTGGCTCAAGAAGCGCCTGGAACGGGATTTCACGCCCGAGGAAAAACGCCAGATAGAAGCGCTTGGCGGTATCGACAAGTTGATGGAACGGTTGAAAGAACTTCTCGAAGAGCAGAACGAACGGCACGAAGGCGGCAGCAAGTGGATTGGTTCGGGCGGGACGTCGCCATTCGGCAATGGTGGATATAACCCTGAAGGGATTCGGATTGGCGGGGATTCCGCAGGGAATCGAACGGCCATCAAGGTCTGGGATGAACGCGCGTACAAGGATTACGACGATCAGGTCGAAATCGGGACGCGCAATATCAAGGTGGCATTGCGGCGCTTGCGGCGGTTCGCGCGCGAAGGCGCCGCCGATGAACTCGATCTCCCCGACACCATTCGCAGTACTGCCGCGAATGCCGGCTGGCTCGACCTGAAGATGGTGCCGGAGCGCCACAATAATGTGAAAGTCCTGATGCTGCTGGATGTCGGCGGATCGATGGACGACCATATCAAGCGCGTTGAAGAACTCTTTTCGGCGGCGAAGTCGGAGTTTAAACATCTGGAGTTTTATTACTTCCACAACTGCGTGTATGACTATCTCTGGAAAAATAACCGGAGACGGCATGGTGAGCGCACCGCGACGTTTGATGTACTGCACAAGTTTTCGCCCGACACCAAGCTGATTTTTGTCGGCGATGCAACCATGAGCCCGTATGAAGTCGTTCAACCCGGCGGTTCGGTCGAGTACAACAATGCCGAAGCCGGCGCAGTCTGGTTAAGACGCCTTGCCGATCAATTCCCGCGTTTTGCGTGGCTCAATCCGGAGCCGGAAAGACTTTGGGAATATCGGCAGTCGGTATCGATTATTCGGCAAATATTAGGCGGCCGAATGTATGGCCTGACGCTTGGCGGACTTGAAAGCGCAATGCGCGCGCTTTCTAAATAAACCGCGTTCGGCAAGCCGCTTTTTAAAGTGGCACGGCAAAATTTTTCCGGACTGTCACTGCCCTTAATCCCTTCTGGCCGGTACGATCTGCGATCGTCTCCCCAAGGCTTCGCATGAATCCGCCCGCCACGACCTTCAGCCCTTTCGCCGATTCCTCCATTTCTGCGCTCGTCGCGGGATTCGTCGCGATGATGACGGGCTATACCAGCGCGCTCGTCCTCATGTTCCAGGCAGGACGCGCCGCCCATCTCTCCGACGCACAGATTTCCTCCTGGATCTGGGCCCTCTCCATTGGCATGGCGCTATGCACGATCGGCCTTTCGCTCAAGTTCCGCGCGCCCATCGTTATCGCCTGGTCGACGCCGGGCGCGGCGCTCCTCGTGACATCGCTTCCGAACGTGGCGTATCCGGACGCGATCGGCGCTTTCGTCGTCTGCGCAGTTTTGCTCGTTATCGTGGGCCTCACGGGCTGGTTTGATACGCTCATGCGGAAAATCCCCGTCAGCATCGCCGCCGCGCTGCTGGCCGGCATCCTGTTCGAGATCGGCATCGAGATATTCAAGGCCGCCCAGTTCCAGACCGCCCTCGTCCTGGCGATGTTCTTCACCTATCTGGTCGTGAAACGCCTCGCTCCCCGCTACGCCATCCTCACGACGCTCGTGGTCGGCATCGTCGTCGCAGGGTCGCTCGGTCTGCTCGACTTCAGCCAGTTCCACGTCGCGCTCGCGCACCCCGTTTTCACCTTGCCTCACTTCTCGCTCGCGTCGGTCATCAGTATCGGCATCCCGCTGTTCGTGGTCGCGGTGGCCTCCCAGAACGTGCCCGGCATCGCCGTGCTGCGGGCGGACGGCTACGACACGCCGTCCGCGCCGCTGATCGCGACTACCGGCCTGGCATCGCTCGTTCTCGCGCCGTTCGGCTCCCACGGCATCAACCTGGCCGCCATCACCGCCGCCATCTGCACCGGACCCGAAGCTAACCAGGACCCGGCGAAGCGCTACATGGCCGCCGTCTGGTGCGGGATTTTCTACCTTCTGGCCGGCATTTTTGGCGCGACCATTTCTGCGTTATTCGCATCGATGCCCAAAGCGCTGGTGGTGTCAGTCGCCGCGCTGGCCCTGTTCGGCTCGATCATGAGCGGCCTCACCAACGCGATGAGCGACCCGCGCCAGCGCGAAGCCGCGCTCGTCACGTTCATGGTCACCGCGTCGGGACTGACGCTGCTGTCGATCGGGTCGGCGTTCTGGGGCCTGGTGGCGGGTGTCGTCACGCAGATTGTGCTCAGCGCGCGGCGGGCGTAGATTGATCGTTTCGACGCGAAATGTTCACGCGAACCACGTGTAATGGGGCGTGGAGACCCAGATGCGGAGCGCTGGCATCGCGATTGCGCAGCACATTGAAGTGCCCGTCGTAAAACGCGAATCGGACTCGCAGTCAGCAATCTCAGCGCGTGAACTCTCGAAGCCACCTGCCGTCGAAAAAAGAGTGGGGCATCGCAAGCAATTCCGTAGCTCAGCGGCCCAAGTCAGGAAGCACGGCCGCCAACTACCGTGTTCTCTGCGCCAAACGGCGCAGCAGGAATAGAATGGCATTTGAATAGCAATTTGGGGCGAGCCGCTCGCCAACAGCTTGTGGCGCAGTACATCAGCACCAGCGGCCTCGCAAAACCCTTTCACCCGCGGGCATTCCGCATCTTTGACAACGGCACAACGCGCCGAAGACCAGACATGACCACCGCTCTCGATCAGCTTAAGCAATACACCACCGTTGTCGCCGATACCGGCAACTTCCAGCAACTCGGCGAATTCAAGCCGCAAGACGCGACCACGAACCCGTCGCTGATCCTCAAGGCCGTCCAGAACGACGCTTACAAGCCGCTGCTCGAGAAGACCGTCAAGGACCACGCCAGCAAGCCGATGGGCCAGATCATCGACCAGTTGCTGATTGCTTTCGGCAAGGAAATTCTGAAGATCGTCCCGGGCCGTGTGTCGACAGAAGTCGACGCCCGCCTGTCGTTCGACATCAAGAGGTCCATCGCCAAGGGTCACGAGCTCATCAAGCTGTACGAAGATTCGGGCATCGACCGCAAGCGCATCCTGATCAAGCTGGCGTCCACTTGGGAAGGCATCCGCGCGATGGAAACGCTGCAGAAGGATGGCATCCACTGCAACATGACCCTGCTTTTCTCGACCGCGCAAGCCGCGGCTGCGGCGGACGCCGGCGCGCAACTGATCTCGCCGTTTGTTGGCCGTATCTACGACTGGTACAAGAAGTCGGCAGGCGCGGATTGGGATCCGGTCAAGATGGGCGGCGCAAACGATCCGGGCGTGCAGTCGGTGCGCAAGATTTACGCGTACTACAAGAAGTTCGGCTACAAGACTGAAGTGATGGGCGCGAGCTTCCGTACCGTCAGCCAGATCACCGAACTGGCCGGCTGCGACCTGCTGACCATCAGCCCGGACCTGCTGCAAAAGCTCGCCGACAGCACCGAAAAGGTCGAACGCAAGCTGTCGCCGGAAGCGGTCGCGAATGATGTGGTGAGCAAGATTGAAGTCGATGAATCGAGCTTCCGCTTCCTCGTCAACGACGACGCCATGGCAACTGAAAAGCTCGCCGAAGGCATCCGCGCGTTCGCGGCTGACGCAGTCAAGCTCGAAAAACTGATCGAAGCGCTGAAATAATTTCGCGGTTGCAACAGCTGTATTTCGCGTCTGAAAACGGGCGTCGGCGCTATTACGCCGACGCCTTTTTTTATGCGTATCGAGCCTGTGGAGTGCGTTTTTAGCCCTTGGGCGTGGGCTAGACTTTTGGCACGGGCGGCGAGGCTGCCCGATAAATCCAGGAGTTGCCAATGCGTCTCGAACCCTACTTGTTCTTCAACGGCCGCACGGAAGAAGCGCTTAAGTTCTATCAAAAGGCGATCGGCGCCGAAACCTTGTCCGTCCTGCATTTCAAGGATTCCCCCGAAGGCGTGACCGCCACGCCCGAATGGCTGGACAAGGTCATGCATGCCACTTTCAGGATAGGGCAAAGCGTCATCATGGCGTCGGATGGCGTGAACCCTGCTCCGCAGGTTTTCTCGGGCTTCAGTATCTCGATCGTTGCCGACGACGCCGCTTCGGGCCAAAAAATGTTTGACGCATTGAGCGTTGGCGGCGATGTACGGATGGCCTGGCAACCCACCTTCTGGAGCAGCGGTTTTGGCATGGTCTCCGATAAATTCGGCATGCCGTGGATGGTGAACGTGATGGAAGACATGGAGGGCTGACGCTGCGGGTCGTCTGCGTCGCTTCTTCAGTTTTCATCGATGAAACGGCTGCGCTCCCTCGATGTTCCACTGCCGCTCGATCTCGATCAGCCGCAAGCGCAGCCGGTCGACCTGTTCCGCCAGCCGTTGTGAGAGCCAGTACGGTCCCTGCAATTCGGGCGCGAGGCACGCAGCAACATTTGCTGTCTGTTCCAGCCGCGCCGCCGCTGCGGCAGACCCGGTTGCGGCGTGCAGCAACCCCACGCGCCCAAAGCGCAACGCGCGGGCTAACAGCAGCAACGTGTGCCGCACCGCGCGCTCGTCCGTATATGGGCTCTCGGCAAATCCCGGCTTACCAGCCGACGCAACCGGCATCGCCGTCGCCATCATTTCAAGCGCGCTGAGAATTGATCGATGCTGGCGCTGGATATCGTCGAGCACGGCGGCCGGCACGCCGATCTCCTTCGCCACCGACGGCAGCAAGGAGCGCGACGTGACCAGCCGTGAATTCATCGTGAGGAAATGCATGGTCAGGACGTCGGCGGGCATCGGCTGGCCTTCCATGATTGCGCCGTAGATCCGCGCGCTTTCGCGCATGTTATCGGCGAGCCGGTAGCGCCATGAATACGTCGCGTATTGCGGCAGCACGAACGAAAACGCGAGCGCGATCACAATCCCGATCAGCACCGTCAGGGTGCGCCACAGCCCCACTTCGATGGACAAATCGCCGTGTCCCGCGACGATGATCGTCGTAATCGCCGTCAGCAACGCGATGTATCCCGGCTTGCCGATGGCGTGATACGCGCAGACCCCGGAGATCGCTGCCAGCAGTACATACGTGATCATGGTCGAGTGGGTGGCCGATTGCAGCAGGATCAGCCCCAATCCTAGCGACGCGCCCAGCAACGTCCCCAGCGCGCGTTCCGCGGCCTTCTTGCGGATATTGCCGTGATGCTGCAAGCCGCCAATCACCACCAGCAAGGTCACCGACGACCATTCGCCGTGCGGGATATCAATACCTGAAGTCAGTGCAATCGATGCAAGCAGCGCCAGCGCCACGCGCGCCGCATGCAGGTATTTGGCGTATCGATAACGAAAATACGGCGAACCCAGCACATGCAATAAACGCCGTGCCTGGCTGCGATGAGGCCTGGTCGTATCGGACGAGGACATGCGGTTCCCGATGAATTGAGCGGGGCAAAAGGCTGATGAAACCGGGCGCACAAGACAAAACGCCCGCAACATCCGTTACGGGCGTTTTACCAGCTTTCGAGTCAGAACGGGGTTGGAAGCCCGTTTTTCTCATCTTCAAACGGATCAAGTTTCCGCGACGTCGTAATAATCCTCGGGACTCGTGCGGTCATCCGAGCGCTTGAGGCCGATCACGCGCACCGCGATGCTCACCACGATCGATACCACCAGGTTCACGACCAGCGCCCACACCGCGGCGTAGCCAGGAATCGCATAACCGAACAGGTGGATCGTGAAGATCGAGCCCGCCAGTTTCAGCGATATCGCCATCCACGTACCCGTTGCAATACCGGCAGCCCAGCCGAGCAGCAGGCCACGGTGATCCAGGACGCGCGTGTACAGCCCGAGCACCAGCGCCGGCAGCGTCTGGATGATCCAGATCCCGCCGAGCAGTTGCAACTGGATGGCATAGGTCAGCGGCAGCGCAAGAATAAACACGACCGCGCCGACCTTCACCAGCAGCGACACCAGCTTGGCGACATTCGTCTCCTGCTCCGGCGTCATGTTGGTGTTCACGAACTCCTTATGCACGTTGCGCGTGTACAGGTTGGCCGCTGCGATCGACATGATGGCCGCCGGAACCAGCGCGCCAATACCGATGGCTGCAAACGCCACGCCCACGAACCACGACGGGAAGAAGTGCAGGAACAGTGCCGGGACGGCGAAGTTCGAACCGTACGCCTTGAAGTACGGAGCGAATTCCGGCATGTCCTTCACGCCCGACGCCAGCGCCATGTAACCCAGCAACGCGAGCAAACCGAGCACCAGCGAGTATGCCGGCAGCAGCGCCATGTTGCGGCGGATCGTGTTGCCCGATTTCGACGACAACACCGCCGTCACCGAGTGCGGATACAGGAACAGCGCAAGCGCCGACCCGACCGCCAGCGTGGCATACGCGCTATAACCATTCAGGCTCGACGCGTCCGGTGCCTTCAACAGGATCTTCGCCGGATCGACATGGCTGAAGATTGCGCCGAAACCACCTAGTTGCGCCGGGATAATGATCATGGCCGCGATGATCGTGATGTAGATCAGCACGTCCTTCACGACCGCGATCATGGCCGGCGCGCGCAGGCCTGACGTGTACGTGTAGGCTGCCAAAATTGCGAACGCGATGATCAGCGGCAGGTCGCCGACGAAGCCCGTTGTATCGAAACCGAGCGCGCCGATCACCACTTCAATACCCACGAGCTGCAGCGCGATGTACGGCATCGTCGCGATAATCCCCGTCACGGCAATGGCCAACGCGAGCATCCGGCTGTTGTAGCGGGCGTGCACGAAGTCGGCAGCGGTGACGTAGCCGAACTTCTTCGAGATCGCCCAGAGCTTCGGAAACACGACGAAAGCGAACGGATAGATCAGGATGGTGTACGGCAACGCGAAGAAGCCAGTCGCGCCCGCGCCGAACACGAGCGCCGGAACCGCGACAAACGTGTACGCCGTATAAAGGTCGCCGCCAAGCAGGAACCACGTGACGATCGTGCCGAAGCGACGGCCGCCGAGGCCCCATTCATCGAGTTGTCCGAGATCGGCCTTGCGCCAGTGAGCAGCGACAAAACCCAGGATCGTCACGCCGATAAAAAACAGGACGAAGACGAAGGTTGCGGTGGAATTCATCATCGCGGGCTCCCCGGCGTGAGCTTGGGAACATCGTGGATAGGCTTGGTCTTCACATAGACCAATGCCGTAATCACCGCGCTGATCAGCACCCAGAGCAACTGGTACCAGTAGAAAAATGGAAAGCCCATGAGCACGGGCTCAATCTTGTTGTAGAACGGCACCCATACCACGCCGATCCACGGAAGAACCAGCAGCCAGAGCCACTTCTTGTTGCGGACTTGACCACTGGCGGTCACCGCCTCTTGAGCCATGACGCTCTCCTCTTTCTTTTGAAATATGCTGCTTGACTGGGTCTTCCGCAGGCTTTGCGCGGGTCTCGCGGTCAACCTTCAGTCTTATAGCGCCCCGAAATAACACGTGGAGTATATGGACGCAGAAAAGCGGGTCAAGCAGGGCGAACCCGAACCGTAATAACGAAGAACAGCCAGTTGTAATGTCTGGCTGTCTTCATTTTTTTCAGGTAGCGGGTTCGTCGGCGGGTCGCGCCTTGGGTGCTTGGGTCCCTTAGCTGGGCACCTAAGCGATCAGATGGAGAAGCGGGTTGCGTCGTCCGCGCTGGCGCTGATCGCCAGCCCCTTTACCCATTGACGGGCCGGGAGCTTCAATTTCTTTTCGATGAGCTTCGCGCGTTTTTCAAGCTGCGCGTACGGCACATCGATTTCCGGGCCCGCAAACGCAATCGCAATGCGATTGCCGTCGTGGACTTCAGGCAGCGCGATCACGCGGCCATCGAAAGCTTCGTTCAGGCGCTTCATGTTGCGCACGAAGCTCGGATGATCGCCGAACAAATTGACCGTGACCACGCCCGCCGGCGCCGTCAGGCAAGCCCGGCACGCACGATAGAACGACGTGCTGTCGAGCACGGGGCCGCGCGCGGTGGCATCGTAGACATCGATCTGCAATGCGCCGATGGTCCCGTGATTCTCACGGTCATTGACGAAGTCCCACGCGTCCTGCTCGTGGACGGTCAGGCGTGCGTCGTCGTTCGGCAGTTCGAACATCGTGCGCGCTGCTATCACGACGGACGGGTTCAACTCGACCGCTTCCACCTTCGCGCGCTTGAGGAACGCATGCGCGAACTTCGTCAGCGCGGCCGAGCCAAGTCCCAATTGCACGATGCGCTTCGGCGTTTCGATGAACAACAGCCACGCCATCATCTGCTGTGCGTATTCAAGCTCGATGTGATTCGGCTTCTTCAGGCGCATTGCGCCCTGCACCCATTCGGTGCCGAAATGCAGGAAACGCACACCGTCCTCTTCCGAGAACGTCACGGGCGCGAAACGCGGTTTGCGCGGGACATCGATGCGAGGCGCGTCGTCAAGATCCTCGTCGCGCTCGCGCTTCGAGCGCTTGTTCTGCTTCTTGTCGAGTTTGTCTTGACGCTTGCTGCCGAACGCACGAGCTTCCGCCGACGCGCGTTTGATTAATTGGGTCATTTAAGG
The DNA here is from genome assembly GCF_047608185.1 of Caballeronia eucalypticola. Lineage (NCBI taxonomy): Bacteria > Pseudomonadati > Pseudomonadota > Betaproteobacteria > Burkholderiales > Burkholderiaceae > Caballeronia > Caballeronia eucalypticola. The sequence continues at coordinate 153,729 of NZ_JBLKRU010000002.1, read as the reverse complement.
ATGTCGCGCCAGATGCGCAATTTTTGATCGAACGAGAGAATAGCATTCGCCGGACTCGACGAAGGCAGGACGAGGGTTTCAAAGCCAGCCGCGCGGATCACAGGCTCGAAACGGCCGGAGGTTTTACCGTTGAAGCAAAGCTTTTTCAGCTGCGGCGCGTGAACGCGGAATGAGGCGAAATCGTTGGGGTTGGCGTTGCGGATCGCGGTGTCCAGACTGCCTTCGCGCTCGCAGGCGGCAAGCACATCCCATAAACCGATGCCGTGATTCAGTAGCCTGAGCACGCGTTCACCGTAGGGAAGCTCGTGCAAAGGCTCGTCGATCACTGTTCCCACCAGCCGCCAAAACTGGTTACGCGGATGCGCGTAATACTGCGTCGCCACCAGCGACGCCACGCCGGGAAAGCTGCCGAGAATCAGCGTATGCGTGTTTTCATCGGCGATGGGGGGGAAGCCTTTCAGCATTTTTCGCGATGCTCAAGGAAGGACCAGAGCGCCGGCAGCAAGCATTCCGTGACCATCAACGGCGCGTCTTTGCGCAGAAATACCGAACGGCGGGCAACGAACGCATGCGGTGTTTCATGAGCCGTTTGTCTCGCGGCGAGCTTATAGAGCGGATCGCGTGCATTGATCCGCTTGCTCGTCAGCGGCGAGCGCCACACGCTGCTATCGCTATATAGCAACTCTGCAAGCGGGCGCGTCCTCAATCGACGGATGGCTTGCCACACGCCCGAACTGGCATAGAGCGGCACAACGCTATGCGCCGCGACGAACGGCACGCGGTTCACGCGCAGCACGACTTCGCGGATCCATACAGGCGTGCGCGGCGCGATGTCCAGCGCCGCGGCTTCGTCCCGCCATGGCTGCCCGACCGTCTCACGCGTGACCTCGACGGTGACATCGCCCAGTTTGCGCAAATGCGCGGTCAGCGAACCGCCGCGCGTGAGCCAGTCCTTCTGATCGGCGGTGAAAGTGGGAAGGGGACGGTCGCGCCAGGCATGAGTACCGGCAAGAGGAGCTTTTGGCATGCGCGAGATTATAAAACCAGACACGTATATAGGAGGATTCGTATAGATGTCGGTGATCGCTCACGGGAGACTGGCGAACCGGTCGGGAGATGTCCGGCGCTCGCGGCAATCGTGTTGCGATCCATCTATAAAGCATGAGAGGAAAGACATGTCGGTCAACACAAAACAAACGTCGAAGGTCGTTGCCACGCTGGCGTCGCATACGTTGCATGACCCGAAGACGTCGGTGATTGCCAAGAGCCTCGCGGCTTCAGCGTTATCGCAATCGCATACGAAGAATCAAACGGGAGCTGAGATGGAACACAAAGCCGGGCAGGTTCTTCACAGCAACAAATATTCGAAGGACACCAAGACGCTCGCGGCGTCGGTCGTCGCGCAGGCCAACAAGGAACGCAAGGCGAAGTAAGCCCTCACGCCGCCATGAAAAAACGCGCTGCCAGTTTCCCGGCAGCGCGTTTTCCTCGCTCCTTGCGAGCGCTAAATCAACGCGCCAGCAATAACGCGTTAGTCCGCTTCACAAAGCTTGCCGGATCTTCCAGCGATCCACCTTCGGCCAGCATCGCCTGGTCGAAAAGCAAATGACACCAGTCGCTGAAGTTAGCGTCATCGGCGTGAAGCTGCTTCACCAGCGGATGCTCGGGATTCACTTCAAGAATCGGCTGCATCTGCGGCGCTTCCTGACCCGCCTGCTTCAACATGCGTTGCAAGTACCCGCTCATGTCGCCGTCATCGGCGACCAGACATGTCGGCGAATCGGTCAGGCGGAATGTCAGGCGCACGTCCTTCGCCTTGCCTTCCAGTGCAGCCTTCATGCTTTCGACCAACGGCTTCAACTCTTCGCCGACCTTCTCCTGCGCCTGCTTTTCCTCGTCGTTCAGCGCGCCGAGATCCAGGTCGCCGCGCGCCACGCTTTGCAGCGGCTTGCCATCGAATTCATTGAAGAACGACAGCATCCATTCATCGACACGATCCGTCAGCAACAGCACTTCCACGCCCTTCTTGCGGAACACTTCCAGATGCGGGCTGTTCTTCGCGGCCTGCCACGTGTCAGCCGTGACGTAATAGATCTTCGTCTGCTCGGGCTTCATGCGCGACACGTAGTCGGCGAGCGCCACGGTCTGCTCCGACGAATCCGTATGCGTCGATGCAAACCGAACAAGCTTCGCAATACGTTCGCGATTGCCGTAGTCCTCGCCAATACCTTCCTTGAACACCTGTCCGAACTCTTTCCAGAAGGTGTTGTACTTGGCTTTCTCGACGTCATCCGTGGCTTCTGCCGACGACGATGCCACTTCCTCCAGCATCGATAAAACGCGCTTCGTCACGCCTTCACGGATCGCCTTTACATCGCGGCTTTCCTGCAGGATTTCACGCGATACATTCAGCGGCAAATCAGCCGAATCGACCACGCCCTTCACGAAGCGCAAATACGTGGGAACGAGTTGTTCCGCGTCGTCCATGATGAACACGCGCTTTACATACAGCTTCAATCCGCCTTTGTGGTCGCGGTTCCACATATCGAACGGCGCGTGCTTCGGCACATACAGCAACTGCGTGTATTCGCTCCGGCCTTCAACGCGGTTGTGAGTCCAGGCGAGCGGATCGTCGTGATCGTGGGAAAGATGCTGATAGAACAGCTTGTATTGCTCGTCGGTGATATCGCTCTTCGGACGCGTCCAGAGCGCACTCGCCTGATTCACCGTCTCGTCTTCGTCCTTGGTGACCATCTCGGACTTCTCTGCATCCCACTCTTCCTTCTTCATCAGGATGGGCAATGCGACGTGATCCGAGTACTTCTGGATAATCGACTTCAGCTTGTGCGTGGAGAGAAATTCGTCTTCTTCCGGACGCAGATGCAACGTGATGCTCGAACCGCGTTGCGCGCGCTCGATCTGCTCAACGACGAAATCGCCTTCGCCCGCGCTTTCCCAGCGCACGCCTTCGCTTGCCGGCAATCCGGCGCGACGCGTTTCAACCGTGATCTTGTCCGCGACGATAAAACCCGAGTAAAAGCCCACGCCAAACTGGCCGATCAGCGCAGCATCCTTTTGTTGATCGCCGGAGAGTTTCGAGAAGAACTCCTTCGTACCCGAGCGCGCGATCGTACCGAGATTCGAGATCGCTTCGTCGCGGCTCATGCCAATGCCGTTATCGTCGATAGTCACGGTCCGCGCAGCCTTGTCGTACGAGATGCGGATGCGCAGATCCGGATCGTTCTCATACAGCGCACTATTTTCGATACCTTCAAAACGCAGCTTGTCCGCCGCGTCCGATGCGTTCGAAATCAGCTCGCGCAGGAAAATTTCCTTGTTGCTGTAAAGCGAATGGATCATCAGGTGCAGAAGTTGTTTAACTTCTGCCTGAAAGCTCATGGTTTCTTGTGCCATGGTCGGCTCCTCTGGTTGTGTCTGGTGTTGACGGATTTTCAAAGCGAAAAGCGAAGCGGCTGGCTGAGTGCGACCGGGCATACCGGACATAACGGTAAATGCCTTGGCGCATTGCCGGAAAAGCATCGCGCGAATTCTGCGACAAATGAGGTCGCCCCGCGATAATTTCAAGGGGCAAGTCGTGGGCGCGTGATCTGGCTCAAGCCGAAACTTCAGTGGCCTTATCCCACACGGTCCGAATAGGCGGAAAGCATCGCGGGCAGGCCCGGATCGCCGCAATTCGCGATGTTGAAGCGCATCCACGTGCTGGGCAGCTGATGCGGGGAAAACAAGCTGCCGGGCGTCAGCAAAAAGCCAGCTTCGTGTCCGGCCGCAGCGAGCCCCTCGGAATCCACGCCGGTATCGGCCCATAAAAACATACCCGCCGATGGCACCAGATACGGCTTGTAGCCGACTTTTTCGAACATCCGGACGGTTTTCTCCCGGACTCCGTCCAGCTTTGCACGCAGCCGTTCGACGTGACGCCGGTAGTGGCCGTCGGTGAGCACTTTGTACAGCACGCGCTCATTCAGTTCGGGGCTCGTCATGCCAACCAGCATTTTCTGATCGGCAATAGCGTTCGCCACTTCAGGCGCCGCGGCGATATACCCCACCCGCAAGTTCGGCGCGAGCGTCTTCGAATAACTGTTGAGGAAAATCACCCGCTTTAGCTGGTCAAGGCTCGCAAGCCGCGTTGCGGGGAAATTGGTCGGGCAGAGGTCGCCGTAGATATCGTCTTCCACGACGATGAAATCGTAGGTCTGCGCGAGTTGCAAAATGCGAAACGCATGCGCCGCGGTCAACGACGTGCCGGTCGGATTTTGCAGCACGGAATTGATCACGAGCATCTTCGGGCGCCAGGTCTGGACCATGGCTTCGAGCGCGTCGAGATCGGGCCCGTCCGGGGTGTACGGCATGCCGACCAGCCGCGCGCCCTGTGCGACGAAGCGGCCGAACATCTGGAACCAGGCGGGGTCGCCGACTATGACCGTATCGCCAGGTTTGACGAACACCCGCGCGATCAAGTCGATGGCCTGCGTCACGCCGGACACCATCACGATCTGCTCCGTCGACGCGCCAATCTCCAGCTCTTCCAGCCGCGTCTGGATTTGCTGGCGCAGCGGCAGGAAACCTTGCGGCGTGCCAAAACCGAGCATTTGCGCGCCGCTTTGCCGGCTCATGGAGCGCAGCGCGCCGGTCAGCAATTCGCCGTTCAGCCAACTGGACGGCAGATAACCGATGCCCGGCCCTTTCGCCGGACTCGACGTGTGCAGCATGTTGCGCAGCAGCCAGACCACGTCGATAGAGCTGGGCACCGGCGCGCGCTCGGTGGCCAGCGTTGGGTGGACGTGGGAATCGTTGGAACTGGTCCGGTCGCGCACGAAAAACCCGGAGCCGCGCCGCGAGTCGAGATAACCGTGCGCGACCAGCCGTTCATATGCCTCGACCACCGTGAAACGCGACACGCCTTTGTCGATGGCAAGTTTGCGGATGGACGGCATGCGCATGCCCGGACGGAACACCCGCTCGTCAATCCGGCGCCGGCCCCATTGGACCAACTGGTCGACGAGCGTCAGCTGCGGCGCGCCGTGTGGCGCGGGAATCTGGTCGAGCGGGACTGACATGTCAGGTTCCATCGGAGATTAAATGCGTTCGATGACTGTACCGTAGAGTATCGGATCGATTGTACCGTTACTGTTACGGTCGTTGCCGATACATTTAAGTCAGGGACGATAGGTAAACTTGGCGGTTTCTGTACGCATTTGGTGCGCTTTTCAGTTACTTCGAGCGTTGCGCCAAACACTCGGCCAGATGGCTAACGCAGAATTGCTGCAGCGGCACAGCCGGGCGGAACGGGTATGCTGACGAGTTCAGCCGGCGTTGTCCGGGCAATTTTCCTTCAAGCTATTCGCGCACTATGACCGCTCATCCGCTGCAACTCGACCACCTCGTTATCGCTGCCCGCACGCTGGAAGAAGGCGCGGACTTTATCGCCGCGAAACTGGGCGTCGAGATGACCGGAGGCGGTGCACATCCGCTGATGCGCACGCATAACCGCCTGCTGAACCTGTGGGGCGGTACATATCTGGAAGTGATCGCGGTTGACCCGAACGCGGAGCCCGTCCAAACACCGCGCCCTCGCCTCTTCGCACTCGACGACCCGGCGCAGATCAAGCGCCTTGAGGCCGGCCCGCAACTGGTGCATTGGGTCGCGCGGGTGAACCGGCCGAAGCGGCTGACGCGTTGGCAAGCGCAATACCCGGAGCGTATCCCGGCTGTGGTACCGCTGACTCGCGGCGGGAACGCTTGGGATCTGACCGTTCCCTCCGATGGCACTTTCCCAGCGTGGCAAGGCGCCGGCGACGGGCTCCTGCCGTCGCTGATCCAGTGGGACACGCCGCAGCATCCGAGCGAAACGCTGCCGGAAACGGGGATTGCATTGAAGTCGCTGACGGGTTTCCATCCACGGGCGCATCTGATCTCCGAGCAACTGGCATGGCTTGGCGTATCGCAGTTACTGCAGGTCGAGGTGACAGCAGGTACGCCTGTACTCGTCGCGGAATTCGAGTTGGTGGATGGCTCTATCGTTACGCTGGGGGAATCGGCCGAATCGATTGAAGCGGCAAAGCGGGCAGAGGCCGCGCCGGCCAAGACGGTCCGCAAGCGTGCCAAGAGCAGGAAGACCGAGGACGCAGAAGAGGTTAACGACGCGGACACGCCCGAAGACACGGCAGATCCGGTGCAGGAAGACGAACAATAGAACGCCGGCGCGGTTCGTAGTCGTATTGGGTTTTGATGAATATCAACCCCGACCGTCCGCGCACCGGGCACGCCATAATGAGCGTCCACCGTCGTTAGCCGACCGCGCTGAATGCAGTACGCAAGACCTTATTCGAAGCACCGTGCAGCATTCCACTAACCCGCATGCGCATTAGAACCGCTCACCGAGACCAACTGAGGACCCCATGAATCAAGCCGACCTTCAAGCCCAGCCGTGGCAACTTTCCGAACGTGCGAGAAAGCTCACCAGTTCGGCGATTCGCGAAATCCTGAAGGTCACTGAGCGGCCTGAGGTAATTTCATTCGCGGGCGGATTGCCGTCGCCGGCTACGTTTCCGGTCGAGGAAATGCGCGTGGCGTGCGACCGCATCCTGAGCGACAGCCCCGCCGCCGCGCTGCAATACAGCGCCACCGAAGGCTATCTGCCGCTGCGCGAATGGGTCGCGCAACGCTACTCGGTGAACGGCGCGTCGATCCGTCCTTCGCAAGTGCTGATCACAACTGGCTCGCAACAAGCGCTCGACCTGCTCGGCAAGGTGTTGATCGACCCCGCCAGCCGCGTACTCGTCGAAACACCGACGTATCTCGGCGCGCTGCAGTCGTTTTCCATGTATGAGCCGAAATACGTGCAAGTCCCGACCGACGAACACGGCTTGATCCCGTCCTCGCTCGACGCCACGCTGACGGCGGGTGCGCGCCTCCTGTACGCGCAGCCGAATTTCCAGAACCCGACCGGCCGCCGCCTGTCGCTGGAACGCCGCACCGCGCTGGCTGCGTTTGCGCAACGCGCCGGCTTTCCGGTGATCGAGGACGATCCGTACGGTGCACTCGACTACGCGGGCGCGCCGCTTCCGACCATGCTGTCGATGGCGCCCGATCACATCGTGCATCTGGGTTCGTTCTCGAAGGTCCTGTCGCCCGGCATGCGCGTGGGGTACATCATTGCGCCGGAAGAATTGCACTTCAAGCTGGTGCAAGCGAAGCAGGCAACCGACTTGCATACACCGAGCCTCACGCAGCGCATCGTGCATGAAGTCGTGAAGGACGGTTTCCTCGAGACGCATATCCCGAAGATCCGCGCCTTGTATCGCGACCAATGCGCGGCGATGCTGGCGTCGCTCGAACAGCACATGCCGCCAGGCGTTGAATGGAATCGTCCGGAAGGCGGCATGTTCGTGTGGGTGACGCTGCCGAAACACGGCGGTAAGCACATCGATACAATGAAACTGCTCGAGCAGGCAATCGAGCAGCACGTCGCGTTCGTGCCCGGTGGCCCGTTCTTCGCGAACGAAGCAGAGCACAACACGCTACGGCTGTCGTTCGTGACCGTGCCCCCGGCGAAGATCGACGAAGGTGTCGCCAAACTCGGTGCACTGATTCGCGCGCTGGTCTGATCGCATTGCATTGCATTGCATTGCATTTCAAGCGTGCCGCGGCGGGACGACCGCCTGGGCACGCTCCCGCTTCATCCTTTCCATTTTCAGGGAGTACCCCATGGCCCAACTGAACGTATACGACAAGCTGAAGGAACTCGGCATCGAGCTGCCGACGGCCGGCGCCCCCGCCGCCGCCTACGTGATGAGCGCACAAAGCGGCAACCTGGTTTATCTGTCCGGGCACATTGCGAAGAAGGACGGCAAGGTATGGGCGGGCAAGCTGGGCGCTACGCTCACAACCGAGGAAGGCCGTGCGGCTGCGCGCTCCATCGCCATCGACCTGATCGCCACGCTGCACGCGCACGTCGGCGACCTGAACAAGGTAACGCGGATCGTAAAGGTGATGAGCCTCGTCAACTCCACGTTCGAGTTCACCGAGCAGCATCTGGTGACCAACGGCGCGTCCGAATTGATCGCCGATATCTTCGGCGAGGCCGGCAAACATGCGCGCTCGGCATTTGGCGTAGCGCAGATTCCGCTGGGCGCGTGCGTCGAAATCGAATTGATTGCCGAAGTCGGCTGAAAGCCCTGCTTTAAACGCTTAAGAAGCATAAATCGCTGCAACGAATTTTAGTATTGTTCTTAATCCCGATGCCGCCCGGCATCGGGATTCAAATTACCGCACTTCGTTTGCTTAAATTCACATTGGCGAAACGCGCATCGCCTCACTCAAAGCCCTTTCAGATAAGCGTTTCAGCCTATCCGTGTATACCTCGATACTTCGCTTCGCCGCCGCGCTTCCTTAAATGAGTTGCCTTCAGTAATATCTAAGCCTGTTGTCATTGGTATTATTCGACTTAGCTGCCTTTAGGGAAATCAGTCTCACGCGGGAGAGACCGGATAACCAGCGGCTATCGGTCAACCCACGTCAACGTTGGACGGAGTTCTAAAATACAGTATTGCCAAAATCATCGTAAGCAAAATGCAAGCGCGCTTAACGCGCACGCGGGTCCTCGTCGAGAAGATTCGCATAAAAGGTCCGGATTCATCGGAAAAACGGCAATAACACCCGACTCACCGGCATTGGACGCGCTGCAGCAATGCCGACATTCATTTTTGTTGTTCCGGACGCAGTATCGGCGCAACCCGTCACAGGGTCCATGGACTGACCAAACCCATGAATCGATCACGGCCCAAAGCGCCACGCGACATGAAACAAGCGGATTTTCCGCGACGGCGCCGCGCATTGTTCGCCATTCCGGCGCTAGGCGGGCTCGTGCTCGTCCTGCTGTGGACGGTGATCTTTGCACGCCTGTCGGTCGAACGCGATGCCGCCACGCACGCGTCAATGGCCTCAGCGGCCATTCTCTCGTCCGCGCTCGAGCAGCACACGATCAAGGCAATCCATCAGGTCGACCAGATCACCCGGTTCGTCAAATACGAGTTCGAGAAAACACCGGGGCAGTTCAACCTTGCCAGCACGGTTGAAAAAGGCGTGGTCCAGAGCGACACGCTGGTGCAAGTCTCGCTGATCGATGAACACGGCATGCTGATCGGGTCCACCTCCGGCGCCATCCCCAAACCTGTCGATCTTTCCGACCGGGAACATTTCCGGATTCACCAGCTTTCCAACGACGACCTGCTCTATATCAGTAAGCCGGTCCTCGGCCGGGTATCCCGGCAATGGACGCTGCAGATCACGCGCCGCCTGAATCATCCCGACGGTTCGTTCGCGGGCGTCGTGGTGGTATCGGAGGATCCCAGCTACTTCACGAGCGACTTCTACAACGTGGCGTCGATCGGACGCGACGGCGTGGTCGCCGTGATTTCCGACAACGGTTCAGTGCTCGCCCGCAGCACCGGTGTAGGCGCAGGCACGACATCCGTCCATCCGGACGGCCGCTTGACGAAAAAGGTGGACGGTACCGGTAACGGCGACGCGCGCGGTGGGTTCACAGCGAGCGGTGTGTACCCAACCTCCGAGCACGCATCCGGCATCTATGTCGATCCCATCGACAACGTCACGCGCATAGTTTCGTATCGGCACATAGATGGTTATCCGCTCGGCGTGCTCGTCGGCCTGTCGCAGGCGGAGGAATTCACCGACTTCAATCACACGCGGCGGGTTTATCTGCTGATGGCGACGTTCATCTCGCTCGCCATGCTCGGCTTCTTCGCGGTAGCGACCGGGCTGATCGGCAAACTGCTCGGGCGTGAGCGCGAGATGACGCATCTGGTTGAATACGATTTGCTGACCGGTTTGCGAAACCGCTATTCCACGCTGCAAATGCTTCGTCACGATGTTGCCAAACCGGAGAACGTAGGCCATCTTGCGCTGCTGTTCATCGATCTCGACAACTTCAAGACCGTGAACGATACCCTCGGCCACAACGCCGGCGACATCGTGCTGCAAATGACGGCGTCGCGGCTGGCGGAAACGATCAGCGACAACGGCATGCTGTCGCGCATTGGTGGCGATGAATTCGTGGTGGTGGTCAAGGGCGCCGACGTCGAACGGCAAGCGGTTGAACTGGCGGAAGCGGTTTCGCATATGTTCGCGACGCCTTTCGATGTGCGCGGCAGCGCCTTCGTGTTGCACGCGAGCATTGGCATTGCGTTGTATTCCGTGTCGAGCGAAAGCGAAATCGACTTGCTGAAGAAGGCCGATCTCGCCATGTACAGCGCGAAGGACGCGGGCAAGAACTGCTATCAGTTTTATTCGCCGCAGTTGTCCCATCGCGCCGATCATTTGATGAAATGGGAACAGCAATTACGGGTCGCGCTGGCCCAGGATCAATTGTTCCTCGCTTATCAGCCGAAGATCGATCTGACTCGGCGATGTATCACCGGCTTTGAAGCGTTGGCGCGATGGAATCATCCTCAGCACGGTCTGATTCCGGCTAATGAGTTCATTCCGGTTGCGGAATCGACTGGACTGATCGTGCCTATTGGCGACTTCGTGATTCATACGGCGTGCCGGCAATTAGCCGTATGGCAACGTCACGGGTATGACGGGTTATCGCTAGCGGTCAATATCTCGGCGGTGCAGTTCTGGCGCGGGGATTTGCTTGAGACCGTAGCGGCTGCCATTCGTGAAAGCGGTATTGCGCCGGGGAAACTCGAACTCGAAATTACTGAAACCGTGATGATGGAGTTTCCGGACATTGTCGCGGAGAAAATTTCTGCGTTGAAGCGGCTTGGCGTCAGGATCGCGCTGGACGATTTCGGCACCGGATATTCGTCACTGTCTTATCTGAACCGCTTTGCCGTCGATACCCTCAAGGTCGACCGATCATTTATCCAGGCTATTCCACACGATCGCAGCGTCTGCGTGATGGTCTCCGCCATTGTTAATCTCGCCCGGTCGCTGGGTTTGACCGTCGTGGTTGAAGGAACCGAAACCGAGGAGCAAGTGGCATGGTTATCGCGGCTTGGACCGGTCGAGGCGCAGGGGTTTCTCTTTTCTCGTGCGGTTCCGGCGGACGGTGTGCAGGCGTTACTCGACCGCTTTGGGGTGTGCGGCCTGGCGCTCATGGCTGACGTAGCGGCGCTGCCGCTAGGGGAAGCGCCGTCCAATGCCGTTGACTGATCCCGCAGGTCGATTAGTTAGCTCGCAAAGATGGGCCGGGCCGCGTTTGGAGTCGAAATCATTTCAAGTGTGCGCGGCGCAAAGCGCGCTCGAGCGCGTTGAATCAGATTCCCGCCGTCACCACCGGTAATCGACACCGGCGCTTCCCGTATGCGTGTGACCACCACCGCCGAATTCACCGTCGTAGCGCAAAAACGCGTGGGTTTGACGGCCTAATTCCACTCGGGCGCCAACACCGACTTGCGCCATATCTCGTGCTGGTCCGCTGCCGTGCACCGTAAAATCACTTTCTGCTGCGCCTTCGAAGCGCGCGTTAGCGGCTTGAGTCTGCGTGCCATATTGATGAGCCCAGGCCAACTGCCCATTCAAGCTAAAGGCGCGGCCGAGCCAGTCGACCTCTTTACGCCATTGCGCACCCAGCAGCGACCGCATTGAAGTCGTCGTATTGCCGGAGACTGCAAGATTCACAGAATCTGCTCCGGTTTCAGTGAATCCCGGACTCTCCACGCTCTGCATTTCAAGCGCCACAAACGGTGTAAGAACGCCGAGTTTCGCTATTGGCAGATCCACGCCGTTACGTAACGATGCGAAGTATTGGTTTCCATCGACGCTTCCAATTGCCGTGCGCGGGGCATCGGTGAAAAAGAGCGAGCGTTGCATTTTATCGTCATTGCGTGCGTAGCCAATCGTGGCCTGAAGCCAATACGCACCCGGCACGTAACTGCCGTAAAGCGCGGCTTGGTAGCTATCGAATTGGCCGTGAACAGGCAGCGTGTCCGTTGACGTATTACCGTGGAGAGCAACCAAGGCAGCGCCCACTGTAAACTGCGGCGCGATACGATAATCGACACCGGATATCACGCCAGCAAGACTTGTTTGCTGGCCAAGCCACGTGTCGTATCCCGCTGTCCTGCCAGTGCTGCCGAGCACGCTGATCCACGAACAGGCCCGCGCTCCACTGGCAGACAACGCTGCCGCCTCGCCTGCAGCACATGCGCCCGTGGTACGCGCCACGGTCAATCTTGAATCGATTGCGTCCATGCCCAGCCGTGCAGCTTCGACATGCGCGTTCGGGAAAGCCGTATAGGCTTCCGCACTCAGTTGGTCGAGTGCCGCGTAAGCCGATGCACCTTCGAGGTTGAGCAGGTCGCCTGCGACGGACAGGAAATCGCGAGTAGGCAGAGCGTCCGCGCCCATGCCTGCAACGCCGTGATCGAGCGCCGCCTCGACCGCTATCTGGTTCGGTGTACCGCCGGCGAACTGGAAGCCGCGTTGTACGTGGATGTATGCATTGTTCGCGTCGTAGACTAACGTCGGCAAGACGAATGGGTTGGACGCCGTGACACCCGAGAATTCCCCGTTTAGGCCAGAAGTTGTACTAACTATCTTGTACGTGTCGCTTGGCGTGAACAATCCGGTGCGCATTCGCGCTTGTACTGTGCCGCCTTGCAGCGTTGCGGTGCCGTCGACGCTGATGAGGTCGATTCCTTGCGGCGAGACGTTAGCCTCGTAGCGGCTGCCGGCCGTTTGCGTGTATGAACCGGCGACTGACAGCGTGCCGATCGCCAAAGGTTGAGGACCCGATGTTGCTGCGGTACTCGTCACGCCCGGTGCAATGACGCCTTGCAACGTGAGCGCACCGTTCAAGTTTCCTGTTCCGGTCAAGGTGGCGCCCGGAGCGACAGTAATCAGCGGGCTGGTCAAGATGCCTGTGCCTGTCAGCCTCAACGTGCCACTTTCAATTGCGCTGGAAGAAGCGACCTGGATGGAACTGGACAGGGTCCAGTCAATGCCCCGCATCGCGAGCGTGGAAAAACCGTAGGTGCGGCTGGACAGTGTTCCGGATCCTTGCAAGACCAATGCATTCGCCGAACCGGTTCCGCCATCAAGGTCGCCAGATACCTGACTGCCGGTGTCGAGCGTCAGGCGATTACCCGACCCTGTAAAACGAACCGCGGCGCCATTTCCGATCAAGGTTCCGGCGTTGTAGATCGAGACGTTCGATCCGGCTTGTATGGCTGCATCTCCTGCGCTTAAAATCGATCCGCCTTGCGCATTCGTCAGACTGGCTGAGCCTGCTAACGCATCAATCTCGACGCCCATTCCGTTTGCACCTCCCGCCGCGATCGACCCCGCGTTGGTGATCGAGACATTCGATCCAGCCTGCACGGCATCGCCCGCCACGCTCTTGATCGAACCGCCTTGGTTGTTCGACAGCGTCGTAAGGCCCGTTGGTGCATCCAACGTCATGCCGGCTCCGATCCCGCCCGTCGCTACAATTGTCCCTGCGTTGACTATTGAGACATTTGAGCTACCCCGAACGGCCACGCCCGCCGCGCTCGAAATGGATGCGCCCTGCTCGTTCGTCAAGCTCGCGGCACCGGATGACGCGTCGATCACAACACCAATCCCGTTTTGTCCTTGTGCCGCGATCGACCCCGCGTTGGTGATCGAGACATTCGATCCAACCTGTACGGCATCGCCCGCCGCGCTCTTGATCGAACCACTTTGTTTGTTCAGAAGGGTCGTGGGCAGCGTGGGCGCATCGATAGCAATCCCGGCTGCGTTCAATGCCGTCGTTGCGATGGAACCCGCGTTTGTGATCGAGACGTTCGAACCCGCCTGTACCGCGGCGGCGCCTGCGCTTGTGATCGATCCGCCTTGTTCGTTCAGAAGCGTGGTAAAGCCCGTGGCCGCATTGATCGTCAACCCGGCTCCGTTTCCGCCCGTCGCCGCAATTGACCCTGCGTTGATAATCGATACGTTCGACCCAGCCTGAATGGCAACGCCCGCCGCGCTCGAAATGGATCCGCCTTGCGCATTCGTCAAGCTCGCCGCGCCCGTTGGCGCATCGATCGTAATCCCGGCTGCATGTCCACCGGTCGCTGTAATAGACCCCGTGTTGACGACGCTTGTCCCTGCACCGGTCGCAATCACCGTGGCGACGCCATCTGCAGTGCTGCTTATTAATCCGCTATTCACTATACGGCTTGAATCATTCACCGACACGGCGCTTCCCGACGAAGCGACAATCGCGCCGCCGGACAATACGTCGATATCAATCCCCGTTGCTCCCGGCATTGCCATGAGACTGCCGCTCAAGCGTCCCGCCATCGTAATGCCGCCGCCGCTCACGAGCCATGTCTGCGGGGCGCCATTGGTGCCGGTGAAAGTCCAGATGCCCGGATCGCTCTTTTGCAGGATGTCGAAGCCGCGATATTGTCCGGCCGCGCCAAGGCTCGACACATCGAATGTTCCCGCACTGGTCCCGCCAAGAATCAGCGTATTGGTTGTGGATACGCCATGCGCACTCGCATCGACAATTCCGGCAATCGACGAGGTCCCCGCCAGAAACAAGGTGTTGTCCTCCGGGCCGAAGAGTATCGCCGTGCCCCCTTGTCCTGTGATGGTGCCGCTGTTGGAAACCACGCTGCCTACGCCCGTTGTTCCCGCAGTCAGATCGATTGCCGTCCCGTTGATCGAAATAATGAGCCCGGCGTTCTGAACGATAGTGGCCGAGTCGCCTATCACGCCGGGACCGTAGGCAGCAATTTTTCCGCTGGAAAGATTCGTGACAGTCCCGCCATACGGCAAATGAATCCCTGATTGAGCTTTAGTCAGATCCGGTGCCGAGCCGCCGATATCGCCTGCATTAGTGACCGAACTGCTTGCGCTATCGGCAAACACACCGTCTAACCGGCCCACGATCAAGGCGCCAGCGGAATTAGTCACGTTACCGCCGTCATACAAGGCTACGGCGGTTGTCGCTTGGCTGATTGATGATCCGTTATTAACGATAACAACAGGGCTATTGAACTGGACCGCAAAATAACCACCGTTAACAGCCCCGTTATTGGTCAGCGCCCATGTGGCTGACTTATTGGTTTCCCCTTCAATCCCGACGCTGCCCTGCGCAGTTGTATCGATGTCCGCACCGGCTATGACGGTGTACGGATACCCGCCGGAGTCAATATATAGCCGGTCTGAGAACTGTCGAGATCGGTTGCCTGCGCTTTCCCGGCAATGCAACTGACAAGGATCGAAATGCTTATTCGAAGGATTGGAATGCGCAGCCAGCCGTGCCACGCGTTGGACCCCAATGAAGAAGAACCGGGGCATCCCTTTGCTGACACGATCGAAGCACGCATTGCCTGTATCCCAGACGATTAAATCCCAGCACTCTAGACCGTCGGAAAGGTATTGACCATGACCGGAATACCTTCAAACATGGAATGAAACGCTGGGACTGACCGCTGCAACCCGTCATTCGTTTCGGCGACGGATTGTGCAATAACGCGCTACATTCCCCGCGACAAAACCGCTGCGCCCACCGTCACCACACCCAGCACGATATTGACCAGCACGAGCCGTCTGATCGTACCCACCGCTCTCGCGCCATCGGGCCAGTTTTGCGATTGGACAGCGCGGCGGATTTTCGGGAATACGCCAAAGCGGATATGACCGAAAATCAGCATCATCACAATGCCGAGACCCGCCATGGCATGTAACGGCAATGCCGCGCGAGCGCCGCCGAATTGCGTCAGCAAGAAGCCGCCAGTCAGCAATATCACCAGCACTGATGCGGCCACCCAGTTGAAAAATCGAGTGAATACCGACTCCCATAACGGCAACCTCAATTGCGGCGATAAATCCGCTATGGCTGGCCGCAGACAGAAGTGAGCAAAAATCATCCCGCCAATCCAGACCGCTACGCCCAACAAATGCAGGAACAGCGCCACTTCAATCGCTTTATTCATTAACGTCCCTAAATGCGCGTGAATCACCGGTTTCCACTGCCGAGCCAAGCACTTACTCACCCCAGCACTTATCCGCCACCTTCGTTTCAAATTTGTACATAGTTCGGGCGTTCGACTCATGCGGACGAAACCAGTTCAAGTATTTTCGAGATAAACAAACGCCCCGGGCCGGCGAAGCCGGCCCGGGGCGCGTTAATACCGCATAAGCACACGTGAGTGCGCTTCGGTTATCAGCCTTCGAACACGGGCCGCAACTCTGTCACCTTGATTGTGGACTCCGGCGCGCGGCCCTTGCGCGCCCGCTTGCCTACGTGCGCTTCCAGGGCTGCACCCGCGAGCTTCTCGTCACGCACCTTGCCGCCGCGGCCCGTGCCGATCAGCACCAGACCACGTGCGTCGATAGCCAGCGCTTGCCGCAACGTCTCCTTCGGATCGAGCGCCATCAAGATGACACCGCGGCCGCCACCCGACAGGGTCTTCATTTCGTCGACATCAAATACCAGCAAGCGCCCGTTACTCGACAAGCACACAACTCGCGTGGCGCCCGGCAGGACCGGCATGGGCGTAAGCGGTGCCGCGCCTTCGTCGATGGTCATGAACGACTTGCCCGCCTTCACGCGGCTTACCATGTCGCCGAGCTTGGCCATGAAACCAAAGCCGTTACTCGATGCCAGCAGCAACGGCTGGTCAACCGAAGCAGCAAAATAATGCAACAGATGCGACCCCGACTCGAGCTCGATCAGCGACGTGACCGGCACACCGTCGCCCCGGCCGCCCGGTAGGATTGCAACGGGCACGGAATACACGCGGCCGTTGCTGCCCCACGCGATCAGCATGTCCGGCGTGCGTGCCTGGAACGCCGCGTAGATGCCGTCACCGGCCTTGAACTGGAAGCTGGCCGGATCGAGGCCGTGCCCCTTCAACGCCCGCACCCAGCCCTTCTGCGACACCACCACCGTCACCGGATCGTCGACCACGCGCGCCTCGAACGTCGCCCGCTTTTCCGGCTGGATCAACGTGCGGCGGTCGTCGCCATATTGCTTGGCGTCGGCTTCGATCTCCTTGATCAGCAGCCGTTTCATGGCGGCATCGCTGTTGAGCAACTCTTCGAGCTTTTCCTTTTCGCCGCGCAATTCCTTCAGTTCCTGCTCGATCTTGATTGCTTCAAGCCGCGCCAGTTGCCGCAAACGGATTTCAAGAATGTCGTCGGCCTGACGCTCGCTGAGGCTGAACCTGTCCATTAGCGCCTGCTTCGGATCATCGGCTTCGCGGATAACACGGATCACTTCATCGATATTCAGGAAGACGATCATCCGCCCTTCAAGAATATGAATCCGGTCGTTCACTTTCCCCAACCGATGCTGCGTGCGGCGCGTGACCGTCGTGAACCGGAAGCCGACCCACTCGTGCAGGATCTCGCCGATACTTTTCTGACACGGCCGGCCGTCCGCGCCGATCATCACCAGGTTGATCGATGCGTTCGACTCCAGGCTGGTGTGCGCGAGCAACGAATTCACGAACTCAGTCTGGTCGATACGGCTAGACTTCGGCTCGAACACCAGCCGCACCGGCGCGTCGCGGCCGGATTCGTCGCGGACCGTGTCGAGCAAGGCAAGCAGTGTCTGCTTCGTCTGCAACTGATCGGGACTGAGCGCCTTCTTGCCGAGTTTGATCTTCGGGTTCGTCAGTTCCTCGATTTCCTCGAGCACCCTCTGGCCCGACGTGCTCGGCGGCAATTCCGTGATGACCAGTTGCCACTGACCGCGCGCCATTTCTTCGATCTTCCAGCGCGCCCGCACTTTCAGGCTGCCGCGACCGGTTTCATAAGCCGCCGCGATCTCAGCCTGGCTCGAAATGATCTGCCCGCCGCCCGGGAAATCCGGACCGGGAATCAGCTCGACCAGCCGCGCGTGATCGATCTTAGGATCGCGGATCATTGCAACCGCGGCCGCCGCGACTTCGCGCAGATTGTGCGAAGGAACCTCGGTCGCCATCCCCACGGCAATGCCCGACGCGCCGTTCAGCAGCACGAACGGCAGGCGCGCGGGTAAAAGCTTCGGCTCCTGGAACGAACCGTCGTAGTTCGGCATGAAATCGACGGTGCCCATGTCGATTTCATCCAGCAGCAATTTCGCGATCGGGGTGAGGCGCGCTTCCGTGTACCGCATGGCCGCCGCGCCGTCGCCGTCGCGCGAGCCGAAGTTGCCCTGTCCGTCGATCAACGGATAGCGCATCGAAAACGCCTGCGCGAGACGCACGAGTGCGTCGTAGGCCGACTGGTCGCCATGCGGATGATATTTACCCAGCACGTCACCCACCACGCGCGCCGACTTGACCGGCTTCGCGGTGTTGGCCAGGCCCATCTCGTTCATCGCGAACAGGATGCGTCGTTGCACGGGTTTCTGGCCGTCGGAAACGTCGGGCAGCGCCCGGCCTTTGACCACGCTCACCGCATAGTCGAGATACGCGCGCTCGGCGTAATCGCCAAGGGTCAGTTTTTCGCCTTCGGGCGCGGCTTCTTGGTCCGCGAAGAGATCGTCCATCAGATTTCCAGTGTTATGCGTTGACGAAGTTCAAGGGGTGCATGCGGCGTCGAGTGTCGTCAAATGCCATCAAATGTCGGCTTCGACTTCGTTGCCCTTCTCCTCAAGCCAGCTGCGCCGTGACGCCGCTTCGCCCTTGCCCATCAGCATCGTCATGCGTGTGACCGTGTCGTCAAACCCGAGATCGCCGACTTGAACCGGCAGCAGGCGGCGCGTGTCCGGGTTCATCGTGGTGTCCCACAACTGCTCCGCGCTCATTTCGCCCAGCCCTTTGAAACGGCTGATCGACCATTGCGTCTCGCGCACGCCATCCTTCCTCAGCTTGTCCAGAATCGCCTCGAGCTCACCTTCGTCGAGTGCGTAGAGCTTTTGCGCCGGCTTCTTGCCGCGCGCGGGGGCATCGACACGAAACAGCGGCGGCCGCGCGATACATACATTGCCCTGCTCGATCAGTTGCGGGAAGTGCTTGAAGAACAGCGTGAGCAGCAGGACCTGGATGTGCGAGCCGTCCACGTCCGCGTCCGACAGGATGCAGATCTTGCCGTAACGCAGATTCGAGAGATCGGCCTTCTGGTCGAGGCTGTCCGGACCATGCGGATCCACGCCGATCGCCACTGCGATGTCGTGCACTTCGTTGTTCGCGAACAGCCGGTCGCGCTCGGTTTCCCACGTGTTCAACACCTTGCCGCGCAACGGCAAAATGGCCTGGAACTCCTTGTCGCGGCCCATCTTTGCCGAGCCGCCGGCCGAATCGCCCTCGACCAGGAAGAGTTCGTTACGCGAGACATCCGTCGATTCGCAATCGGTCAGCTTGCCAGGCAGCACAGCCACGCCCGAGCTCTTGCGCTTTTCGATCTTCTGCCCGGCGCGCGTACGCGCCTGGGCTTGCCGGATCACCAGTTCCGCGAGTTTCTTGCCGTATTCCACGTGCTGGTTCAACCACAGTTCGAGCGCGGGACGTGTAAACGACGACACGAGTTTCACCGCGTCGCGGCTATTGAGGCGCTCCTTGATCTGCCCTTGAAACTGCGGATCCAGCACCTTCGCGGACAACACAAACGACACGCGGGCGAACACGTCTTCCGCGAGCAGTTTCACGCCCTTGGGCTGCAGGTTATGCAATTCGACAAAGCTCTTGACCGCCTGGAACAGTCCGTCGCGCAAGCCCGATTCATGCGTGCCGCCAGCGGGCGTTGGGATCAGGTTGACGTACGACTCGCGCAACAACGGACCTTCTTCGCTCCACGCAACAACCCACGTTGCGCCCTCGCCTTCGGCGAAGGTTTCTTCACTCAACTTCGCATTGCCCGCGAACCGCTCGCCTTCGAACAACGGGATCAGCAAGTCGCTGCCGCCCATGCCTTCGAGCAGGTAACCGCGTAACCCATCTTCGTATTTCCAGGTTTGGCGTTCGCCGGTTTTTTCGTTGATGAGCACAACTTCCACGCCCGGCAGCAAGACTGCCTTCGAGCGCAAGAGCCGCTGCAACTCGCCAACCGGCAAGTTGGGCGAATCGAAATATTTCGGATTGGCCCAGGCGGTGACACGCGTGCCTGACTTTTTCTCGCCGCGATTCATGGCACGGGTTTCGAGCGGCTTCACTACGTCGCCATTCGAAAAACCGAGATCGGCGACCCTGCCGTCGCGCCACACGGTCACGTCCATGCGCGTGGATAACGCGTTCGTCACCGACACACCCACGCCGTGCAGGCCGCCCGAAAACGTGTACGCGCCGCCGGCGGCTTTATCGAACTTGCCGCCCGCGTGCAGGCGCGTGAACACGATCTCGACGACCGGCACGCCTTCTTCCGGATGCATGCCGAACGGAATGCCGCGTCCATCGTCTTCGACAGACACCGAATGATCGGCATGCAGCGTGACCGTGATCTGCTTGCCGTAGCCGCCGAGCGCCTCGTCGGAGGCGTTGTCGATGACTTCCTGAATGATGTGCAGCGGATTTTCAGTGCGGGTGTACATGCCGGGCCGTTGCTTGACCGGCTCGAGACCCTTAAGCACCTTGATCGATGCTTCGCTGTATCCGCTGTTCTTGCCGCTGTCGGCGCTGGGTTTTTTCGTGGACATGTCTGGACGTGGGTCCGGCGGTCCGGGTGGCCCAAGCTTGAATTCGATAGCGGAATTCAGCAAGCGGCCACGCCGGACAACCGGCGAATGCGTGAACATAGCGGGCCAACCCGGCCGCGCCGGATTGCGCGTTACTAACTCGAAACCGCGACGGCCTCTCGCCTGACTATAGCGTTCCACTACACGGTGTCACCCCCGTGTAACCGCGATGACACCTTGCTCGCTCGGCCGTGCGCCCGAAAACGCGACGTATTTTACTGTTTCCGACAAATTTTTCGATATGGACAAGACGCCGGGCCCAAAGGCCGCTTACTCGCGACCTGTTTGCGCCTTATTTGCGCTTCGCTTCCAGCTCTTCCCAGCGTTCGAGCGCGACCAGCAATTCCTCGTCGATAGCCGCATGCCGGGCGCTCAGCCGCGCGCCTTCTTTCGGATCTGTCGCGTACACCGAACCGTCTTCGAGCTTGGCCGCAATCGACTTTTGCTCGGCTTCAAGCGCGGCGATTTGCGCAGGCAGCGCTTCCAGCTCGCGCACTTCCTTGTAGGGCAGTTTGGTCGAGCGCTGCGCATTTCGACCGGCGCCGCTGTCTTTCGGGCCGTCTTCCTTCTTCGCCTGCTTGGCCGTGTCACGGGCGGCATCCAGAGCCATTCTCTCCGAACGTTCGCGCTGGATCTGCCAGTCGGTGAAGCCGCCGACGTACTCGCGCCACTTGCCTTCACCTTCCGACGCAAACACCGACGTCACGACGTTGTCCAGGAACTGACGGTCGTGGCTCACCAGCAGCACGGTGCCGTCGTAGTCAGTCAGCAGTTCTTCGAGCAATTCGAGCGTCTGGATATCCAGGTCGTTGGTCGGCTCATCCAGCACCAGCACGTTCGCGGGCCGCGCGAACAGGCGTGCGAGCAGCAGCCGGTTGCGTTCCCCGCCCGACAATGAGCGCACCGGCGAACGCGCGCGCTCCGGTGCGAACAGGAAGTCGCCGAGATAACTCATGACGTGTTTCTTCACGCCGTTCACTTCGACCCATTCGCTACCCGGGCTGATGGTGTCGGCGAGTGTCTTGTCCAGATCAAGCTGCGCGCGCATCTGGTCGAAATACGCTACCTGCGTGTTCGTGCCAGTGCGCACCGTGCCTTCGTCCGGCGCGAGTTCGCCCAGGATCATCTTGAGCAGCGTGGTCTTGCCCGCGCCGTTCGGACCGATGAAGCCAAACTTGTCGCCGCGCATGACGGTGGCGCTGAAGTTATCGACAATCGTTCGATCGCCGTATTTCTTCGTCACGTCGGTCAGTTCCGAAACGATCTTGCCCGAGCGCTCGCCTTGGCCCACATCAAGCTTCACGTTGCCTTGCACGTTGCGGCGTTCGGCGCGCTCGTTACGCATTTCCACCAGCCGCGCGATACGCCCGACGCTGCGCGTACGCCGCGCCTCCACGCCCTTGCGAATCCACACTTCTTCCTGCGCCAGCAGTTTGTCGAACTTGGCCGCTTCGACCTGTTCGATCTCAAGCTGCTGCGCCTTGCGGGTCTGGTACGCAGTGTAGTTGCCCGGATAGGACAGCAAGCGCCCACGATCCAGATCCACGATGCGGGTAGCGACCTTGTCAAGGAAAGCCCGGTCATGGGTGATGAACAGCAAACCGGTGCGCAGCGTGACCAGCATTTCTTCCAGCCAGCGAATGCCGTCGAAGTCGAGGTGGTTGGTCGGTTCGTCCAGCAGCAGCACGTCCGGTTGCACCACCAGCGCGCGCGCCAGCGCCACGCGCTTTTTCATGCCGCCCGAGAGCGCGCCCGAACGGATGTCGCCGTCCAGCCCAATCTGTTGCAGCGTGGTCGCCACGCGGGTTTGCCAACTCCAGGCGTCGTGCAGGTCGAGCGAGGATTGCAGCGCGTTCATGTTGTGCAGCAGCTCGTCGTGCTCGGGACCTTCGGGGGTATCGGCGAGTTTGTGCGCCACGACGTCATATTGGTCGAGCAGCTCCCGCTCGTGGGACAAGCCGGACGCGACGACGTCAAACACCGACGCCTCCAGGTCAAACTCGGGTTCCTGCGGCACGTAGACGATCGTGAGTTCGTTTTGCCGCGTGATAAGGCCATCGTCCGGCTTGGTCAGCCCGGCGATGATCTTCAGCAGCGACGACTTGCCCGCGCCGTTACGGCCGATCAGGCCGACGCGTTCCCCCGCTTCGAGTGAAAAGTCAGCGTGATCGAGCAACGCAACGTGGCCGAACGCGAGTTGCGCGTTCGAAATGGAATAAAGCGACATGGGGAGGCAGCCGGAAATGTGCAAATACTGGAAGCGGCCATTGTACCGGTCTTGACCGGCGCGCCTGGACGCCACTTACAGGACCTATGCCATCAGGACAAGGCGAGGCGCCCGATAAGGCGTCAAAAAAGGCACCCAAAAAAACGCGGCCACGCCGCGTCTTTTGAGATGAGCGCCAAGCCCAGAGCGGCCCGGCGCCAATCAGTGGAACGATGAAATCCGTTATTTCACGTGGATCTTGATTGTCTGACTTATTTCCGGGCCAAACGACTGGTGCGCGCCGTCGCCGAACTGCAGGGTCAGCGTGTGATCGCCCGGCGGCAGCTTCACGTCCGCTTCCGTCTGCGCCTTGCCGAAATGCAGCGATTTATCGTTCATTGGGATCACGAGGCCCTTTTGCATCGGGCCTGCGTCGATCAGCACATGGTGGTGGCCTTTCTGCGGATCGGTATCGCCGGCCGGCGCGAGCCCCATGCCTTCCAGGCCGAAGACCATATGCACCGGGCTTGTGACGGTTGCACCATCTTTCGGCTCGATGAAAAATACCTTGGCCGATTGCGCGTGCACCGCAACGGCCACAAGGAAAACGCTCGACAACACCGCTCCCGACAACAGTTTCTTGAACATCATTTTTTTTGCTCCCAGAGAAATGCGGCTGCCGGATCAACTATCCGGACAGGCCAAAACGGTTTCGTGCTTTCGTGCGCTCGTCCGATAACCATGCCGAATAGACACAGCGACTGGCTGGCCTATACCAGCCAATACCAGCCAATACGCAAGGGACTCAAAAACCGCCGGGGAGAGGATACACCGAGCATAAGAATTCACTCAGATCCGTGCTTGCGCCCGCCCCGGAGGCCGCCTGGCATCGATGAACCCATTCTGACATTCCGGTACTATTCGGGTCGCCGACTATTTTGGCGGCCGTGTGCGGCTCCGCCCGAAGGACGAACTTTTGGGCATTGAGCGCCGGGTCGAATATTTAATGATGTTTTGTCGAACGAGAAAAAAGAGTCTGTCGTGAGTGAAGTTTTAGAATATAAAAGCTGGGTTTGCCTGATTTGTGGCTGGATATACAACGAAGAAGACGGTTTGCCGGAAGAAGGCATTGCCGCCGGAACCCGTTTCGCCGAGATCCCGGACACGTGGCGCTGCCCGTTGTGTGATGTCGGCAAAGACGATTTCGTAGCTGTGGAATTCTGATCCGGCGGCGAATGGCCGGTTGCATTCGTCGGTTGCATTCAGTTGTTTCAGCGCGCGACCAGAATCAGTTCGCGACTTTCGGCCGATACCGCCGACCCATCCCAGTCGCCCTGCCAGGCGAGATCGCTGAACCCCGCGGCCCCGAGCTGCGCGGCGAGTTCGTCCTGAGTGCGAAAGCGCAGTTCACTCGCGGACGTCAACGTCTCGCCTGTCGCCTTGAATCGATAAACCGTGCTGAAGCGAATGCCCGGCTCCGGGCTGACGCTCACATCGTCCTGCCACACCTCCACCTCGCCGACTCCATCCGCGTCGATCAGCCGGTGCGGCTGCGCGGGCGTCCAGGATTCCCACGGCCGCGTGGCCGGATTGCGGCTCTCGAAGGCCAGGGTGCCGCCGTCGCGCAGCGCATAGCGGGCTGCTTTGAGGGTATTGAGGAACGCGGTGTCGTCGAGGAAAACCTGTGCGACGTGGCCCGTCATCACCAGCAGGTCAGCGGGCGGTAACAAGGCGAACGCCCGGGCATCGCCTTCAATCCACTGAACCTGGTCACCGTTCGGTCTATGCCGCGCTACGCGCAGCATCTCGGGCGCGGGATCGATGGCAATCACGCGATGCCCCCGTGACGCCAGTTCACACGCAAGCAAACCCGTTCCGCAACCGAGATCGATGACGCGCTGCTTGCCCGCGGCCAGCGCGAGGTAGAAGTCGGTATCGGCGGCGAAGGGGTTCAGGGTGTCGTACAGCGCGACGAGGCGCGGGTCAGTGTAGAGGGTGGATGGCATCGAAGATGTTGGGCGGGTTTGGTTAAGCCTGAGGCCTTCAGTGGTTGAGGTAAGCAAGCGCATCGCGCATGGACTGGCTCGGCACTAGGATGGTGCCAGTAAACGGCGTGTCGAGATCAAGGATCACGAGCACCGTGGACGCTATCGATAACGCCCCGAGCATGATCAAAACCAGCGCCAAAGCGTTACGTGGCGCGATCAGTCCGAAGCAAAGAAAGATGACGAGCAGCCAGAAGACGAGAATCTTGTCGAACGGCGATGAAGCCGAACCGCGCGCTTCCTCCACGATCTTCCAGCGTTGCTGGATCAGCCGGTCGAACTGGCCAAGCGCTTGATCGGCAAGCTCTTGGTGAAACTGATCGACTGGCTTCAACGCGCGGGCGTCTTGTTGCGCCTGTTCAAGCATGGCGCCCAGCGTGCGGCTATCGAGATTGTCGGTACCGGAACCCGGCGCTAACCATTTTTGATAATAGTCGCCGGGCGGCGGCGCTTCGTGTGCCCAGGTCGACGCGATCGCGGCCGCCGTGTAGGCACGCAGGATCTGGCGGACCGCGTCGGCATCCGGGCCGTACTCGCGCAAGCTGTCGTCGAGCTGGATTAGCGCGGCGGCGTAGGTACGAATGTCGGTAGTGGTGGTGTCGAATACGGTTTTCGACGATGCCGTCAGCAGACCCAGCACGAGCGCCGCAAACGTAACCAGCATGCCGGCGACCAGCTTGAGCAATTGCACCGTTTCATGCGCCTTGTGCTCCTCGGGCAGCAACGGGCCCACGAACGCGCCAAGTCCCGAGGCCGCGAGCAGGCAAAAGAACACGACGACTGAGGTTTCGAGTTCGGTCATGGCGAGGGTCGGAAGACGTTCGTATTATCGGAGGAAGTGGCGGGTTATTCCAGATGAATGGGTTAAGGCGGGTTATTGCGGCTGAATATGGCGTCGCGAGGTTGACCGTGTCATGAAGTGGCAACCATGATCGGCAGTTGTGCTTGTCAATTGGCCGCCGAGCTAAAACATGACACAGAAGAAATACTGGGCTGCTGCTTTTGCTTTGGCAGCCAGCGGGGGCACGTTCGCAAACGTCGCGGCCGACAACGTCATCCGCAGCGCAGCGCCGCCAAGTGAGCCCATCATGGGCAACGAGTGCACGAACAAGACGATCAACCCCTTCGCGTGGCCAAAAGACAGCACGATGTCGGACGACATATTGCGAACGGCAGTGACGTTGATCTCGGGTTTTGCGCACAGCAGCAATCCCGTGACCGCGACTCGCGTGTGCGGCGACAAGTCGGCGCTTTAGGCTGCCGCTTCAGGTTGGCGCTCTACCGCTCACGGCCCTTAACGTCAAGCACGCCATCCCCGCCTTGTTCGGGCACGTCCGGGACCGCTACACATTTATATAAAGATTGAGTGCCAGAGCGTATTATCTCTGCCGCGGGCGTCGTCGTTCAGCACCTTCGTGCAACGTGAAAACGAGAGGTCAGGCGCTCAACCTATTCGGCCTATTCGAGTTGTTCGACTCGCGCGAATCTTTTCAGTCACATTTCTCACTGAAAACCTATGTTCAGTCCTGTCGCTCTTTACGTTGTCGGAATCATGTCCGGCGTGATCAGCGCGGTCGTATTCGGCTCGCTCCTGCGCTCCCGGATACCCGGATTGTTTCGCTGGATAGGTGCAAACCTCCTGATCGTGGCCGCGCTCGTTGCACTGGCTTTCAGCGACAGTTCACCGCCACCGCTCGTAGTCGTAGCCGCAAGTTCCCTGTTCGCCGGTTCCGCATTCCTTGTGCTGCAAGGTTGCCGATTGTTCTTCGGCCTTCAACCTTCGCGGCATTATGAGGTTGTGGCATTCGTGCTGCTCGCGGTCGGCATTGTCCATTGGACCTATTTTTCGCCGAATGCGGGTGCCCGGATTGTCGTGATGTCCGGCTTTCTCGCCTATGTGCGCCTGATGGTGGCCTGGATCACCTATACCAAGAGGCCGCCGCATCGACCGGGATACAGCTACCAGTTCGTCGCGATAATCGCCGCGCTCGGCGGCTTCGTCCATATTGCTCGCGGGCTTGCCGCCGGCCTCGGCTGGGAACATCACACGCGGTTTCTCGAGCCGACGCCCATGACCATTGCGTTTCTCGCGCTCGGCATTGTCACCCTGCCCTGTCTGTCGATCGGCGCGCTCATGCTCGCCTATGACCGCATGGCGGAGCGCATGGAACGCCTGGCGGCTATCGATGAATTGACCGGTGCGCTCGTGCGGCGCGAGTTCATGGCCCAGGCTGAGTCGCAGTTGGAGCGTGCCAACCGCACGAAAATCCGGCTCACGGTTGCGATCCTCGACATCGATAACTTCAAGGCAGTCAACGAGGCTCACGGCCACGCAGCCGGAGATCGCGCGCTTGCTCATTTTTCATCGATTGTGTCGCAGGGAATCCGGCGCGGAGACATTTTTGGGCGGCTTGGCGGCGAAGAGTTCGCCATCCTGTTCCCTGAAACGCCCAAGGCGGACACCCTGACGCTGGTGAACAGTTTGCGTCTGCATCTGGCCGCGTCCACGGTACCCGTGCCTCAGGGAGAACTGAGCTGCACCTTCAGTGCCGGTGTGGATGAATATCAAGCGGATGAAATGCTCGCAAACCTGATGGCACGAGCCGACGCAGCGCTCTACTCAGCCAAGGCCATGGGACGAAATCGCGTCGTCTCCGCGGTCTCTTTCGGTGACGAAACAGCCGGGGCCACGAAGGACGCACCGGAACCGACTTGACGGCCATGCAGATTGTTGCAAATCGGACGCTCACGAAGCAAGACGTTTCGCAGCAGCGCAGCTACCGGGGCCTTTAAGGTTACTATCAAGCATTCGGTCGCCTTGCCCCGACTTCAAGGCTGATAGCGTGCGCCGTTTTTGCGACGCAGCACCCTTTGATTACAGTTCCACTAACACACGTGGATCTAAAAAAATGAAATCTGAAGAGTGCAGAAACATCCGGGATCTGAGCGAGGAACAGCGCTTCCAATTGCTTGTTTCGGGTATCACCGATTACGCCATCTACATGCTGGACCCCGACGGGTATGTCAGCAGCTGGAACGCCGGCGCGGAACGGTTCAAGGGGTATGCCGCGCATGAAATCATCGGCCAGCATTTTTCCATGTTCTACAGCGAAGAAGACCGGCGCTCAGGCAAGCCTGCAAGGGCATTACAAACCGCCCGCGAACAGGGAAAATTCGAAGACGAAGGCTGGCGAGTGCGAAGGGATGGCACCCGGTTCTGGGCGAGCGTCGTGGTCGATCCGATCTGGGGCCCTTCGGGCGAACTGATCGGCTTCGCCAAGATCACGCGCGATATTACCGAGCGCAAAGCGGCCGAGGACGCGTTGCGTGACAGCGAGGACAGGTTTCGCCTGCTCGTTCAGAGCGTGACCGATTACGCGATCTACATGATCTCCCCGACGGGCGTGATTACAAACTGGAACGCCGGCGCCGAACGCATCAAGGGCTACAAGCGAGACGAAATTGTCGGTTCGAATTTCGCCGTCTTTTACACCGAGGAAGACCAGGCGAAAGGCCTGCCCGCCAAGACGCTGGCGACGGCCGCCGCCGAAGGCCGTTTTGAACAGGAGAGCTGGCGCGTGCGCCGCGGCGGAAAGCGCTTTTGGGCGCATGTCGTGGTCGATGCGATCCGCGACGAGACGGGCACACTGCTGGGGTTCGCCAAGGTCACGCGGGATATAACGGAGCGTAAGCAGGCAGCGGAAGCCCTTGAACGTGCGAATGCGGCGCTGTTCCAATCGCAGAAGATGGAAGCGATCGGCCAGCTCACGGGAGGCGTTGCCCACGACTTCAATAACCTGCTGTCGGTCATCTCAAGCAGCGTGGATGTGCTGGCCACGCGAATACAGAATTACGCCGACAAGAAGGTGCTCGACGCCGTGCGGCGCGCCGTCGAGCGCGGTGCGCTCATGACTCAGCAACTACTTTCGTTCGCCCGTCAGCAACCGCTCATGGTGGAAAATTACGACCTGAATGCGGTGATCAGCGGTTTCGAACCTGTGCTGCGCCGCGCGGCACATTCCAGTATCGAGATGGAGATACGCTCAGCACCGGACTCCGCAACCGTTTTGCTGGATGCCGCTCGCTTCGAAGCTGCGCTGCTGAACCTGGTTGTCAACGCTCGCGATGCAATGCCCGAGGGCGGAAAGCTGGAGGTCGCGGTCGAGAACGTTCATCTGGGTGCAGGGCAAGTCGGAAATCTGAGCGCCGGGTCTTACGTCCGCGTTTCAGTCGCGGATACGGGCGCCGGTATGCCGCCGGCGGTCGTGGCCCGCGCGTTCGAGCCGTTCTTTACGACCAAGGAAATTGGCAAGGGCACGGGGCTGGGGCTGAGTCAGGTCTATGGATTCATCGCGCAGTCTGGCGGCGACGTCGTGATAGATAGCGAAGAAGGCGCGGGTACGACCATCAGCATGTACTTGCCCGTGGTTGAAGGCGAACCGGATGAACGGAGTGCTACGGCCGACGAACGTGTGGATACGGTTCTTATCGTGGAAGATGAGCCCGATGTGCTGGACGCGGCGGCGCAGCTTTTCCGCAGCATAGGCTACGAGGTTGTCACAGCGACTAACGGCGTTGAGGCAATGACGATCCTTGAGCGCCGTTTCGATATCGATATTCTGTTCACTGATGTAGTCATGCCAAAGGGCATGACCGGTATCCAATTGGCGCGCCAGGCACGCGACGTTCGTCCCGATCTCAAGGTAATACTGGCGTCGGGGTTTCCGCTTCCCGCTTTACGCGAGCAGTACGGGCGCATTGATGATTTCGCCTTCGTCGTCAAGCCGTACTCCTTGGCTGAACTAGCCAAGGCGCTCAGGGCTGCGAACTAAGCAGGTTGACTTCATGCGACCCGGTTGGCCACACGCTATAGCCATTTCGCAGCAGAAGGCATTCGAGGAATCACACAAGCGCCCTTCTTTCGATGAACTGGCACTCCGGTTTCGCGAAGATAGTTCGATTGCCTGCCGCTTGCCTTAATGCGTAGCCATTTAAGGTGCCAGTAGAATACGCAACGATCCAGGCGCGGCATCGGACTCAACAAAATACCTTATAAGATTTTTTCCGATACTCGGGGGCAACATGCGATTGGCCGACTTCATCTTGCGTGACATGGAAACAATTCTCGGGCAGTGGGAAGCGTTCGCCATTACCCTGTTGCCCTTTGCAACCGACATGAAATCGTTGGCGTTGCGAGATCACGCGCAGCAGATTCTGGAGGCTGTCGCGAAGGATTTGTCGACTTCCCAGACCAAGGAAGCCCAACTCGAAAAATCGATGGGGCGAGCCCCTCGACTGATTGGCGTTCCGGAAACAGCCGCGCAAACGCGCGCCGTTTTGCGAGCGCGAGGCGGCTTCGATATCAACCAGCTCGCCGCCGAGTATCGTGCGCTTCGTGCCAGTGTTCTTCGCCTGTAGATACATGCATGTCAGCCTGAGTCTCCTCATGCCGATGACATCATCCGGTTTAACGAGGCCATTGATCAGGCGCTCGCGGAATCGATCAGCTTTTTCAGTGTCCAGGTGGACCAGGCTCGCAATCTTTTGCTTGGAATGCTTGGGCATGACCTGCGCAGTCCGCTTCAGACCATTCAAATGACAGCCATGTATCTGGCGAACTTGAATGCCGGGGACAAGGTATCGGGAGCTGCTTCGCGTTTGATCAGAAGCGGCGCTCGCATGCAGGCGCTTCTGGGCGATATGCTGGATTTCAATCGGACGAATTTGGGTTTGGGCATCAATATCGTTGCAACCGATGTAGACCTTGCAAATCTATTAGCCGATGAACTCGACCAGTTGCGAGCAGCCCATCCGGAACGCCGGGTAGAACTGGAGGTGGTGGGCGACGCCCGAGGTGTTTGGGACGGCCGGCGATTGCAACAGCTACTCGGCAATCTGGTGACCAATGCGATCAAGTACGGAGCACCGGACGCACCGGTGCGAGTGGTGATGACGTGCGGAGAGACGGATGTTAGTTTCGAAGTCAGGAACCGAGGGCCGGCTATTGAAGAATCGAGTCTGGACCGGATCTTTGACCCTCTCCACCGTGGATTGAATCAAATAAAAACGTACGACACCGACGGTAACCTCGGGCTGGGTTTGTACATTGCGCGTGAGATTGCCAAGGCTCACGGCGGTGAGATTGCAGCGAGTTCCGATGAGACGGAAACCGTGTTTACTGTGCGTCTGCCGCGGCGCAAGCATGACGCTCCTGGGCTCGGTCAATGAAGGAAACTCATGACCAGAGCGACCAACTTGCTTGGCGGCTGTCCTTTCTGGCTATAGCCGTCAAACGAGTGATCAACGAGATGTTTGCGCACGTCACCGTCATCGTTTAACGCTGTGAAAGCCACGATGACCGTTCCACTCGTACGTCGATCCTGCCGCAAGGCAAAGGTAGCCTCGTAGCCGTTGCACTCGGGCATGGAGATGTCCATGAGGATGACGTGGGGTGCCCAATTTGTGCCGATCTCGATGGCGTCCAGTCCGCCGAATGCGACCCGACAGTCCATGCTCTCGAACGACAGGTAGCTCGCCATTGCTGCGGCTGCATTCTGGTTGTCATCGACCACTAAGAGGCGTAACGGCATTCCGTCGAGGTTGAAACTGCGCCTGATCCATGGATGAGCTGCTGCTTTGATCACATTTGATGGCATAAGGTCTCCGGGATAGAGACAACGACGCACCTTGCGTGCCGCGTCGGGTTTTTGTCGAACATCTATTGAGTTATAGCGCTCGTATGTGGCTTGTAGAGATTAATACTCGCGTTGTTTTGATGGGGTTTTGGTGATTTCGACTCGTCAGATGAAATTGAAAGCGTCAATCGACTTGAATCGGTCGATTGGTTCAGGGATGGGATGGCGTGCTGCGGTTGGGGAAAGCTACGCACACCATCGTTCTGTGGCAATTGTGAGGTAAAGCCGGTTCGATCTATTGCGCAAGCGTCCGCGTGGATTTCTCCGTAGTCCGTAGCGATGCATTCGCCCGCTAAAGCGCGCTGATCGTCAAGTAGTAACCGTCCAGGTCTCGGAGCGAGAACTCCATAATTCCAGTGCTTGGATTGAGGTGAGGTGAGGTGAGGTGAGGTGAGGTTCCTCTTCGAGCCCAGTGACGAGCGCACGTGCCTTTGTCAAAGCCATGGCGAGATCGTCCACACGGAAAACAAGAGGAGCCCGTTGCCCGGCGTCGCGTGATCAGGACCAGCCAAGGAAGGATGCTCGTTGGCGCCCCACTCATGAAGGCAAAGCAAGACCGTGCCGTCCGAGTCGAGGATTTGCCCGAAGTAATTGTGCGCGGGAGATGATGCAGGCTGGCCGAAGAGCGATTGGTACCAATTGAAGCTGGCTGCTACATCGCCTACTCCGATAATCGTCCATGTGCGCTTCATTTGTGGGTCCTCCTTTGCGGTCTGCACAATGTGGCTGTTTTTTATTAAGGATTTATAGCGACGGGCGGCTTCTTCGGCATGGTGTCGAATCAAAGAAAGGTTGTGGTCTTTCAGATCAGTTTGGTCATTTTCGGCGCCGCTAGACTTTCCCGGCCTCTCCCCTTCGGAATTGTCCTTACATGATGGAATGCTCAACGAACTGTTGCCACTCCGGAATTGACCGGGCGAATCGGCGACATCACCAATGTTGAATGAACGCGATGGAAGCGTGTGCAGCCGCCCCAGAACGCAGGCCTCGTTACATGTCTTCTGGACCGGCTGCCTCGCTCTTCGTACACTTCTCAGCATTTCTGCCAGCGGACCAATGGCGACTATTTCCACGTCGACGACATTCCGGCGCTCGTCGAAAGCGCTTTTTTTCACGCGCACATGGCGCCAGGCCGCGCCGTCTGCCTTAAACGTCTTTGATATACTCTGCCCGCTGCACCGGATCCATCTCGCCGTCGTTTGGCGTCGGATAAAATCGAAGCCTTAGAATCGGAAACCGTTGTGCAGCGAGATCTGGCGCTGCTACGCATTGATGTAAGTTGCCAAAAATATGCGGCTCATTGCAAAAGTGCAGCCGCAAGATCGA
The DNA here is from genome assembly GCF_047608185.1 of Caballeronia eucalypticola. Taxonomy (NCBI): domain Bacteria; kingdom Pseudomonadati; phylum Pseudomonadota; class Betaproteobacteria; order Burkholderiales; family Burkholderiaceae; genus Caballeronia; species Caballeronia eucalypticola. The sequence goes on along the minus strand of NZ_JBLKRU010000002.1, from coordinate 120,837 downwards.
GAAATACCTAGGTTTGCAGTGCGTCACGGCGCTTCGTTTAGGAAGAAGCAAACCAGCCGAAAACGTACTTTGGGCAAGTTCACAGCCGGTATCCACGAGGCTTGGCGCCCGCTGAAATATCCATCTCCCCGTAGTTCAATGGATAGAACAAGTGCCTCCTAAGCGCTAGATGCAGGTTCGATTCCTGCCGGGGGGACCATCGGTTTATCTCACATCGTCTTACCGAATTTCCGAGCCCCGTAAGCTTTGCGCTGCGGGGCTTTTCTCTGCCGCCGCCGTCCCTAACCCGCGCCCATAAGCGGCCTGCACCACTCTTCCCCGTGCACGAACACCCTGGAAAGCGCTACTCTTAGCGAGCCCTGTTTTGCCTCGCAGGGTGTCGATTTTTTTCCGGGATCCGACCATGGCTACGACCTACACCGTTTTCAGGGCACAACTCAAGATGCTGCTCACCGATCAGCCGCGCGGCGTGACCGCGGACTTGACCGATTTTGCAGTGGCTTACTGGGACGGGCGTCAAGTGGTGGGCGCGTACTTGCGCGACGCCGGCCGTGTCGATGAAGTATTCGACCTGGACGAGAACGCGTTCGAGCAGTGGCATGACGACTTCGTGGCGTGGCTAGCCGATCCGCGTTTCACACGACGGCCGGACTTGCTGGCGTAGAAAAGGAAAAGGCAGAGAAAGGAAACGGAAAAGCCGCCGTACGATGCCGGCGGATTTCAATGCGCTCTGCTACTTACCGCGATAAACGGCAATGCTCCGCGATTTACCGCGTGCCGACCCAGAATTCGTCATCGAGTGCCTGGAAGAAAAACGCTTCCAGTGCTTCCTCGGACAAATCGTCGATCGTAATACCGCGCAGGCGGCAAAGCACGTGGAGCGTCTCATCGGCAGCAATGACGAGATTTCTAAACGCGGTGGCGGTGGGGTTGGTCGTGTCCATGTATCGCCTAGCGGCCTCTATTGACGAAACTTTAGGCCCGATTGCACGATTTTTTTCGACCAGCCGCCTCACGCTGGATCAAACCGGATCAAGCCGGATCAGAAAACGCCGAGGAAAATCCACAACACAGCCCGCACAATCAATCACCAAGGGCCGATGATCTTATCGCCGAGGGCATTGGAGAAATACTCGCCGAGCTCTTCATCGGAGAGATCTTCTATATCGACCCCGCGCAGGCGGCAGATAAGTTCAAGCGTTTCGCCCGCAGCACGGATGAGGTCGCGGGCGGCTTCGGGGGTGGGTTCTTTGGTATCCATGCCAACACTAACGGCGCCGATGCAAGGAACTTTATGCCCGCATCATCCGTGCGTTGAACGGCAATATCAGGCAACGCGCGTGAACAAGCCCAAGCCCACAACTGTCACTCCGGCTCAACCGGAAAGCGTCGGTTCAATTCACGTTTCGCCCAGTGCAGCGCTTCGTTTTCGGCGACATTGCTGGTCGGCGCCATCTCGCCCGCATTCGTCTTCAGGGGCAAACTGCCCGCCTGCACGGACCAGTCCCAGCGGGTGCCGCGTTGTTCGACGAACACATCGATGACATGTTCATTGTGCATATAACGCATGGCTTCTCCCGTTGGCAGGACGCGATCCTAGCATGATGGCGCACCGAGGTTCGCTGCCAAGCTTGCCGTCAGGCTCGCCCCGCGGCTTCGTGCTCGTCGCACCAGTCGAGCGCCCATGCTCGCGCGCATGCGATGGCATCGCCGTCGTTATCGAACGCGTCGATGTCGCCTGACTCGTGCTTTTCCGAATGCGCATCGCCCGCTGTCGGCACGCGGATCATGCGAGCCTGCGCGTAGTACAAGCCATCTTGATCGTGTCGTGAGCGGCAGTCGATGTGAAAACCCTTGTAATCGAAACGCATCGGCTTATTCCTCGCAAATAGTTGAACGGTTGGCTGGTTCAAGCAGGATCGCGCAAGACGCGTTCCGCATAAGCGCGTAACGAGGCATTAATGGCCGTCGCATTGGCCCCATCGGTCCCTACAAACTCGTTAAAATACGCCGACCCTGGACGGACGAACGGACAAACGAATAGGCAAGCGAAGGCCAACCGCTTTAATACTCCGCCCCGTCCCGCCCAAACGAGAGCGCATCTCGTACAAGTTAATACCGTTTGCCCTGCCCAATCTCGTCAGTCACGGATTCCGCTATGAAATTGCTCGCCGCTTTCACCTTAAGCCTGTGTTTGTCGACTGCTCACGCCTCGCAGGAAACCGATGCTTGCGATGCCCATCGCCAGGCTCTCGAAAGGCAAATGGCTACCGCGCTGAACCAGGACAACGCGGCGCAACTCGACACGCTGCAAGCGGAACTCGACAAGACAAATGCCGAATGCACGCCCGACGCAATCGCGCAAAAACGCGCGGATGCGTTGAAAAGACACGAGAATGCTGTCGCCGAGGCCAAAAATCGATTGCGTGATTGGGAAGCGGAATTGGCCCGCGCCAGGAAAAAGGGCACGGATCAATTGAATATAGCGGCTTGGGAACGCAAGGTGAACCGGGCGCGCGCGGATCTGGACCGTGCAGTGATGAGACCGGTTCAGTGAGCCGAATAAACCGAATGGACTGCTTGAAGGGCTAATTAAACAGATAAGGGTTTATCCTGATCTAAATACGCTAAAGATTGTTTCGCTAATGCCGTTACGCATTGATGGACTCAATCATTGACGTGAAACAGCAGGGCGCGCCCTCCGCGCTGTTGGCAGACCAGGAACTGACGCACCTCGAACTGGTGCTACGGCGTTCACTGATCGACGACGCGTTGTGCCCCATCATGCCGCCCACCTACTGGCGCGAACGGCTCGCGGTCGTCGCGCGAAGCTCGCATCTTTCGCACACGCAGCTTCAGACGGTTCATCGGCTGTATGCGCAGATCGACGCCTACGAGGCCGGCAACCGGACGCTCGACACAGCGCCCGAACTCACGCCCGACCGAACGTCGTCGATACATCCAATGCCCCGCATGGTCCCGCACCTGACCCCGACGAATCCGTTCCGAAAAGACCGCTCGTAAACACGTCAAAGCACGTCAAAGCACGTCAAAGCGGGCGCGCGGTTGCTCAGTGGCGATGTCGAAGCCACCATTCGCGCAAGCTGCCATAACCGGCGGGACTTCGGCGATGCAGCATGCGACCGCGGAATTCGTCACGCCAGTCGTGCGCAAGCACCGCTATCGCGAGCGCCGCAAGCGCTGCGAGCCCAACGAGGATATTCGCTAAACCCTCCATGGCGCCCTCCATTCCGGTCGACTGCCATGATTCAAGCATAGTTCAAACGCCCGGAATTGGGCATGCGCAGTGGATTTAATCCGCTTGTTTCCCGTACTCGACTCAAGCGATGCACTACCGCTGCATGAACCGCATGACAGCGTCGACAATCATCTGGCGATGCCGAACCCGCGATCTCGCGCCGGATGGATCGCGACCGAAAGCAACGGCGAACGTATGCCGGTTCGCGATGCGATGAAAACACAATGAACTGATAAACAGATGCAGATCCACGGGGTCTACATCGTCGCGAAACTGCCGCGCTTTCACGCCGCGCGTGATCAGGTCCGCAATGGTTTTCACCGCACTCGCATTACGCGCCCGGAAGTTTTTCAGCTGGCTGACGTGCTTCGCGCCATGAATATTTTCGATGGTCACAAGGCGCACGAAATCACGATGTTTATCGTGGAAGTCGAACGTGAATTCAACGAGTTCGCGCAAGCCTTCACGCGGGTCCATGGTATCGAGATGGAGCGACTGTTCAAGCGCTCGGATCTTGCCGTACGCCTCCTCGATAACCGCCTCGTACAAACCTTCCTTGCTGCCGAAGTAGTAATACAACATGCGCTTCGTTGTATTGGTGCGCTCCGCGATGGCGTCGACCCGTGCGCCGCTTAAACCCATCGCCGCGAATTCCTCGGTGGCGATGTCGATAATATTGCGTCGGGTTTGTTCCGGGTCGTATTTTCGCTTGATATTGGCTGTCTTCACCGACCGAACTGGCGCCCCGACTTTGCTTGCCGTTTTCATCGTTTATCGTGCAGCGCGCCTTAGGTGAGCAAATAGTTTAGCAGGCGTTCATCGCAAGAAGCTTCCTCACGAAAACCCTTGTTTCAAGGGGTTTCGTCCGGGTTTCGCTATACTTCCGCAAGATTTTGCAGACCCCGGCTGCGCGCCCCCACAAGGAACCGAATGACTCACAAGCAAGCCCTGGCCCGCGTTGCGTCGGCCTTCAATTCAATGCTCAAGCCGACCCTGATCGCGGGCGCTATTGCAGGCGGAGCATGTGTCCTGCCGTTGAATGCCAACGCACAAAATGCGCCGGACCCGCAGCCGTTTCCCGCTCAAACATTGCCGCCAGGCCATCCCGCGGTGCAAGCACCCTCACCGCAAAGTCTCGCGGCCGAAGGCGTGCGCACAAGCGCCAACATTGCGCGCGGCGCCGCGGATATATGCCACATCGATCGCGTGAGAATCGACAAGTTCAAGGTCATGACGCGCAAGAGTTTTCCCGCCGCGCCCGATTTCGACGGCGAGTGGAATCTCGGCTACAAGGAAGCGCAAGCGACCGTCGATCGCTTCGCGGCGATGAAAACGAACAACCCAACCGAGTACGCGAAGGAGACCGGCGAGGCTTGCCCGGCGCTAACCCAAGGTATAGATGAAGTGACGAAGTGAAGAGCCGTTTGAAATGCCCTTAACCGGGCTCGCCGTAGTGGGCGCGCTTTTCGGCGTACATGGCGGCATCGGCACGTTGCAGCATGACTTCAAGCCGCTCACCGTCCTGCGCGGTGGCTGCGCCCATCGCGAAACTCAAGGGCATGCCTGAGTAAAACTGGTTGTTGACCTCGAGCAGTTGCCGGATGCTGTCGATCACTGCAGCGCCACCGCGCTCGTCCATGCCCGGCAGGAGCAGCACGAACTCGTCGCCGCCAATGCGCGCGGCGTGGCTCGGCTTCTCCACCGCCTTGCCGAGCACTTCGCCCGCGCGCCGGAGTAGCGCGTCGCCGGCCGCGTGACCGAGTTGATCGTTGACCGCTTTAAGACCGTTCACGTCGACGGCCACAGCGGTCACCGGGAACGGGCCCTTGCGCTCCAGGCGGTTCATTTCATCGATGTAAAACGAGCGGTTCTTCAGCTTCGTCAGCGCGTCGTGCTTGCCGAGGAACTCCAGGTACGCTTCCGCTTTCTTGCGCGCGGTGATGTCGGTGAGCGCGACGAGGACGAGGTCCCAATTGACTTCATGCCCAGGGAATACCGAGAACTGCAGATGCACATGCAACTGCTGCCCTTCCAGCGAATAGTTGACCACCTCGCGCTGATGGAACAGGCGGTTTTCCCATAGATCGATGAGCTGCTCCTGGAAATGGCTCACCATCTCGTCGCGGAAAACATCGCCCAGACGCCCGAGCAACTCCGCTTTATCGGTTGCGCCGAACATGGTCAGCGTGTGCTGATTCACATCGAGCACATGAATTTCCTGCATGCAGCGCTCGATGAATTCCGGATGAACATTCGTAAATGTCCGGAAGTCGACAATGCCGCGTTCACGTATATCGTCCAGCAGCGCCTTCACGCTGCTGAAGTCCTCGACCCACAGCGAAACAGGCGAATGCTCGAACAGGCCGCGCGCATAAAGCTCGCTCAGCGCGGCTTTGCGGCGCACATTCTCCAGTTCCGTAATGTCTTCCACGGTCACCAGCACGCGGTCCCAGGTCGCTTCGTGGCCGGGCAGGATCACCGCTTTCAGCAAGACATCGAGCCGCTTGCCGTCGAGCGTGTAGTTCACCGTCTTGCTGACGAACATCGACTTGCCGGACCACAGTTGTTCGAGTTCGTCGGCGTGGGTGAGCAACATGTCGTCGCGGAAAACAGCGCTCAGATTAAGGACCAGATGGTCAATATCCTTCGCGCCAAACAGCGTGAGCGTGCGCCGGTTGACCTTGATCACCCGGATGCGCGACGAGCATTCGGCAATCCGCGCCAGGTCTTCAAGCAGAAAAGCGCGCAGGTCGACAACGCCCTGCGCGCGCCAGCTTTCAAACACCTCACGCACGGCGCTGAAATCCTCGAGCCATAGCGAGACGGGCGCGAGGTCGAACATATCGGCATCGTCCGCCAGCGCAGCGGGTGCCGTCGTCGCTTCGGTCGTCGCTTCCGTCGTCGCCACGCTCTGCAAAACAACGCGCCCCTGGTTATTCGGCATGTCCATCCTTTTCCGCTAATCGAGCTTGATATGATCCGGTCCCGCCATTTTATGCGCAGTCGTGGCGGAAAAAAGCTGAAAGGAAAAAACCATGGGCTGCAAAACGCTGCGGCGTTGAGCAACAATGAAGGACTTCAGGCATGGTTGCTGCACCAAGGCGATGAACGGCCGCATGCGTTGCGGCCATCACCCGCCCGCACAAATGGCTGAACGCCGGCTAGTGTCAGTTGTTGCCGGGATATTAAAACCTGTTAAACCCTCAAAGGAGACACGTTGCCATGGCTGACTTTCGCATTTGGTCCGATGAATTCGCGGCCAACGGATATCTCTCTAAAAATCATGAGTTCGATCAGCAAGCATTCGGCGTAGACGGCGAAAATCTCTCGCCCGCGCTGCAATGGGACGGCGTGCCGCCTGACGCCAAGAGCCTCGCGCTGACCGTCTACGACCCCGACGCGCCCACCGGCAGCGGCTTCTGGCATTGGGTCGTGGTGAACATTCCGGTGGACACCCGCTCGCTGCCGCAGAACGCCGGCAAGGCCGACGGCAGCCTGCTGCCCGCCGGCGCGCTGCAAATGCGCAACGACTACGGCACGGTCGGCTTCGGCGGCACCGCGCCGCCGCGCGGCGACAAACCGCATCGATATATTTTCCGGATCCATGCGCTGAAGGCGGATCATCTGTCGCTCGACGTCTCCGCGACCAATGCCGTCGCGCGTTTCATGCTTCATCTGAATGAAATCGATTCGGCGACTTATACCGGCTTGTACCAGTTGAAATAAGCGAGATGAAATCGCGCCGGATCAAGGCGCGGCGCGCCCTGGCTTGCCAGGCGCCGCGCCGCTTCCAGCGATGTTTACCCGTGTTCAAGTAACCCGTCTGAAAGGCGCCGGCCTTACACTTCGGCGCTCCCCTCCCCGCTTCCCTTCTTCCCTATCGATGGACGCAGACCAAGGTCTTCCTCTTCCTCAGCGCTATTGGGCCATTCTGGTCGTGGCCCTCGGTATTACCCTCGCAGTGCTCGACGGCGCCATCGCCAACGTCGCCCTTCCTACCATCGCCCGCAACCTGAACGCCAGTCCCGCCGACTCGATCTGGGTGGTCAACGCGTATCAGCTCGCCATTACGGTCTCCCTGCTGCCGCTCGCCTCGCTCGGCGACAGGATTGGTTACCGGCGCGTGTATATGTCCGGGCTCGCGCTGTTCACCATCGCGTCCTTCGGCTGCGCGCTGTCCGGATCGCTGACCTCGCTTGCCATTGCCCGGGTGATTCAAGGATTCGGCGCGGCGGGCATCATGAGCGTCAACACGGCCCTCGTGCGCATGATCTATCCCAGTGAGCATCTGGGCCGCGGCGTCAGCATCAACGCCTCCGTGGTGGCGATCTCGTCGGTCATAGGGCCCACGATTGCTTCCGGCGTTCTGGCCATCGCCACGTGGCCGTGGCTCTTCGCGATCAACGTGCCGATCGGCATCGCCGCGTACGCGCTCGGCAGGAAAGCGCTGCCGCGCACGCCCGGGCACCGCCAACCCTACGACTATCTCAGCGCGCTGATGAACGCAGCGGTGTTCGGGCTCGCGATCACGGCGATCGACGGGCTCGGTCACGGCGAACATCGTTCGTATGTGCTGGCCGAGTTCCTTGTGGCCGGTATCGTTGGATACTTTTTCGTGCGGCGGCAACTGACACAAGCGGCGCCGCTCTTGCCTATCGATTTGCTCCGGATCCCTGTGTTCGCACTGTCGATCATCACGTCTTTCTGCTCATTCACCGCGCAGATGTTGACCTTCGTTTCGCTGCCGTTCCTGCTGCAGAACACGTTCGGCATGAGCCAGGTCTTGACGGGTTTCCTGATGACGCCATGGCCGCTGGTGATCGTATTCATCGCGCCAATCGCCGGCATGCTGTCCGACCGGTATTCGGCGGGCATACTCGGCGGCATCGGGCTGGCCATCATGACGGCCGGCTTGCTGTTGCTCGCAACGACCGGAGCACACCCCGCGCCGGTCGATATCGCGTGGCGCATGGCGGTGTGCGGCCTGGGCTTCGGTTTATTCCAGTCGCCTAATAATCGCCAGATGTTGTCATCGGCGCCTCGTCATAGAAGCGGCGGCGCCAGCGGCATGCTCGGCACCGCGCGGCTGTCCGGACAGACGCTCGGCGCGGCACTCGTCGCGCTAATCTTTGGCATTGCGCCGCAGCACGGCACGATCATTACGCTGATCGTCGCGGCGGGCTTTGCAGCCACGGCCTCCATGGTCAGCCTGATGCGCATTTCGCGCAGCAAAACGCCCGCGGCGGCGTGATCTCCGCGCCTTTCTTCTCGTCATATCGCCCTGTATTAAAGCTTTGTAGGCACACCCTTTGCTGAAATGAACGAACGTGGCTCTGTAGTCTGGAGCCGGTTCGTTCAATGCACTAAGGAGCTTATTCCATGGCTGATTCACTCACGGGTTACAAGGTCGCCATCCTCGCGGTCGATGGCTTCGAACAAGCCGAATTAATCGAACCGCAAAAGGCGCTGAAGGCCGCCGGCGCGCAAGTTCTTGTGATCTCGCAAAAGCCGGGACAGATCCAGGGTTTCAAGCACGTCGACAAGGGCGACAAGGTCAACGTCGACGCCACCTTCGACCAGACGCGTGTCTCCGATTACGACGCGGTCGTATTGCCGGGCGGCGTGGTCAACGGCGATGCAATCCGCGTCGATGCAAAAGCGCAAGCCATCGTGAAGCAGTTCGATAAAGACGGCAAACCCATCGCCGTGATCTGCCATGGCGGCTGGTTGCCGATCTCTGCGGGCATCGTTTCCGGCCGAACGATGACGAGCTGGCCGACACTGCAAGACGATATCCGCAACGCGGGCGGCACCTGGGTCGATGAAGAAGTGCATCGCGATCGCAATCTCATCTCCAGCCGCAAGCCCGACGATCTGCCGGCGTTCAACAAAGTCATCATCGAAGCGCTCAGCGAGCGGAAGAAAGCGGCTTGAGTGCCGCTACGGGCGTCCCGATTGTTTCTGATTGGCAACGGAGAACCCAATGACGAAATCGATGCTGACGAATGCTCGCCACGGTGTGAGTGATTTGAATCGCGATCATTTCGGCGCAACGCTAGCGCCGGCGCGGAGCGTCAGTCCGGCGAGTCCGGCGGCGATGCGCGCCTGAAAAATGTGGCCGCTAAAGCGCTGCCAATCATCAAGCATCACTATGCAATGGCGCAGCAGCTCGCCAAGCTCAAGGGCGTAACGTTATGACGGCCACCTCGGCTTCGCACGCGCTTTCATCCTTTCCGCAACCACGGCCGGCCTATGAGGACTCGACCATGCATATCCAGTTTTCCGATGCCGCGCCTACCTACGACGGTGACGACTACGCGCTCCATTTCACCGCGCTGATCGATGCAGAGCCGGTCGTATGTTCCATCTCCGCTGAAGCGCTCGAGGATCATTTCGACGCCGCTTCCGCACGGGAAGACGACTTGCTTCAGGCATTCGAACGGGGCCGCGCGAGAATCCGCTCGGTGTGCGCCGAAGCGCTTGACAGCAATGGTGGAGAGAGCGTCGTATTACGTAGCGGATTGTTCCGCGTGGCGGGCATGGAACCGGAGTGATCGCACGCTTCGACCGTCATCGGTTTTATTAACGCGATTGATTGAAACAAACGCTTCCCGGAGGTCCTCATGTCTCTGATCATTGCAGGACGGTTTCAAACCTTTCCGAATGCCGAAGCCGCAGCGCAACGTCTGTTCGCGGCCGGCTTTCTCGAAGAAGATGTCACGCTCTTTTATGTCGCCCCGAGCGGCCAGCACGCACGGCTTGAGACGGGCGGCGATCACTACGCCGACGCAGGTGCGAAAGACGCAGGCAAGGGAGCGGGCAAAGGTGCCACGATCGGCGCGGTGATCGGCGCGATCGTCGGTGCAGGCATTTTTGTGTTGTTCAAGACACCCTGGCTGGCTGCGGTGCTAGCCGCCGGCGCAGGTGCTTACGTCGGATCGCTGGCCGGTGCAATGGGGCATGCGAAATCCGGCAAGCGCCCCGCCGCCGATGCGACCACGGCGGAGAATCACGGTTCGTCCAACGCCCTTGATGCGAGGCATTCCGGCGTCGTCGTCGCGGTTCACGTCGGCCCGGAAATGCAGGCGCAAGCAGCGTCGATTCTTCGTGACGCGGGCGGAAAGGAAGTCGAACGCGCAACGGGTCAGTGGCGCAATGGCCGTTGGGCCGATTTCGATCCGGTCAAGCCGCCGGAACCAGTTCGTGAATTTGCGGAACCGCGTGCTTAAGATAAGGTTGGAGTACATAAGGCCGCTCATCGACCGGCCTTATGTACTTTGTATGTTTCGGAAAACTACGAATTACGCCCACAGTTGAACACTCGTTCTTGGCGGAACGCTTTTGCCTTGCACATCGTTCGCCGGTTCGCAACTCGCGCGCAAAGGAGCGGTTCTCATTGCTGACAGCGCCGGATTGCAGAGGCCTTCATGCGTCGATCGCGCAGGCGTGTCTGCGAGGCTCTCGTCCAGACTATGTTGACGCACCTGCAATACGATTGCGGATGTGACGATCGCAACGAACACAAGACATTCGCAGGTACTAACAGTCATTGCTTCTCCGAGATTCACTTTTGGCGGTTCTCAGAGCAATGCACGTGCCACGCATTGGCGCTATTTCCCGGTGCTATTCCGCGGTTTCTTAAATCGCAAAACAACGGCTCCTCAGCATCGAATTTCAGAGTATCGGGCACGGCCATTGCAACTCATCATTAGACTGCGATCCGGGGATCAAAGGACCGCAGGCCATCTTCGATTACTCACAGGAGGTTCATATGAGCACAAACGTCGTATCGGTACTGAACGATCTGGTTGAAACGTCGAAGGACGGCGAAAAGGGCTTCCGCAAGGCCGCCGAAGACACGAAGGATGCAACCCTGAAGCAACTGTTCACGGGCCGCGCCGAAGACTGCGCACGCGGTGCTCACGAGCTGCAGGATGTGGTCCAGCGACTGGGCGGCAAACCGGAAACTGGCGGAACCGTCGGTGGCGCGTTGCATCGCGGCTGGGTGGATCTCAAGTCAGCCGTGACCCATCGCAGCGATCACGCGATCCTCGAGGAATGCGAGCGTGGCGAAGATGTTGCGAAGAAGAACTATCGCGATGCGTTGGATAAGGAACTGCCAGCGGACGTGCGCGCCGTGGTTGAGCGCCAGTATCAGGGCGTAATCGAAAACCACGATCGTATTCGCGATCTGCGGGACCAGTACGCTGCTGCCAAGTCGTAATTACTGTCATTACTGGTTGCATGATGAAGTCAAGCCGGCGCGCTGAAAAGCGCGCCGGCTTTTTTTACTCGCGTTTACAACCCTTCGGCATCCTACGCTTTTGTCTTCAGTCAACCTGCAACAAACGCAAGAAAAAACCCGCCGGCTGCTGCCGCAGCCGGCGGGTTCCTGTCACGTTTTATAAAAACGGCATCGCAGTCTTATTGCGGCGAGCCTTTATCGTTAGTGCCCAGTGCCGATGCCGCCGCCGCCGCCGACGCGCCTCGAAGATGCGCCGCCTTGTTCTGCTTGTGCAGGGTCGTACCGTGCGCGCCCTTGCTCATACCCATGCTTCCGGAAGCGGCCATGCCGCCTTCCGTGGGCCCGGCGGTAGCACCAGCATGTCCGCCCACTTCACTCGCACCTGCGCCAGCCGTCGGGCCGCCCGATGAACCTCCGGCCGACTGAGCCAGTACCGGACCTGAGAGCACCAGAGACAGCGCACCGAGCAACGCGAACTTTTTCGTTTGATTCATTAAAATCTCCTTTCCGGGGGACCTGGTTCAACAATCGAGCGAAGACCAGGTCCTTATTGAGTGATGGCTACAAAATGGACTACAACCAACCTGCATATATTCGGACTTCTTATTAAATACCCCAAACAACCACACCGCGACCGACGAGATAAAAACAAAATGGACAGCGAGCACGCTGCCCATTCTGGACCAACTAACTCATGCTTACTCTACGATCTTCAGATGGTTGCGCACCGATGCTACGCCATCCACCTTCGAAACCACGTCTTCCGCGCCGCTCTTGTCTTCAGCCGTCGGCACCGTACCCGTCAGCGACACCACGCCAGCACGCGTCTTCACGTGGATATGCGTGGACTTCACATTCGTTGCGCCCAGCAGTTCGGCCTTGACCTTCGTCGTGATTGCCGAGTCATCGACCTTTGTACCAATCGACGTGGAGGCGCCTGTTGCCGTCGTGGCCGCTTGTGCACTGACGTTAAGCGCAAACACGACACACGCGATACTTCCGGCTGCCTTCAGGATTTGGGTCGATTTCATCTTTACGCTCCTTCTAGTTGATTTAAAAAACTGCGGCGTTACCGCTGTCTTATTTGAGCCAGGCCGCCTCGTACGGCCGCAGCTTTTTTGCTGCAAAGCCCCGCTCGTTTTCATACCCAGCGGCATCAAGACGCCACGAGTAGTAATACGTCAGACGCAAGGAGCGTGCCGGACCGTCCCTGCAGTCGGAAAATGTATCCTCGAAAAGGGTCTTGAGACCGCGCGCGGCAATGCCCACCCACGGTTTTGTCCATGCGATGTTTAGCCGCGCCATGAGACGTTAAGCGCCCCTTCGTACCCGGAGTGCTTTTGCCCGGGCGCGTGTAAAAAGTGCGCGTATTTGCCATCTGATCGAACTGCTGGAGCCACTGGCAGCATGTGAAAACCGGTTTGAAATCTAGCGCTGACGCGCCCTGCAGCGCGCATGGCACGACTGTTGCTCGTAACGACGCACGAAAGTCCTAACGTTAAGGAACAACACGCAATGCCGCCGTCTCTCGAACTACGCACCAAGCAAAGTCTTGCGCTCACGCCGCGCCTTCAGCAATCGGTTCGTTTGCTGCAACTTTCATCGCTTGAGTTTCAGCAGGAGTTGCGCAACGCGCTGGATACGAACCCCTTCCTGGAGTACGACGAGACGCAGGCCGAAGACAACGCGCTGTCCACCGACAACGGCAACTCGATGGCCGACACGCCCGCGCCCGTTGATCAGAACACGCCCGTCGATACGCCGATGAACGCCGAGAGTAGCTCCGACACATCGGACAGCAACGACTCGCAGTCGCACGACGACTCGATGAGCGAGTACTCGTCCGATCCGTTTGGCCGGACATCGACGCGCAATAATGGCGATGGTGAAGGCTCCGATCCCGCCGACTGGGTTCGCATCGAACCTTCGTTGCATGAGACGCTGCACGACACGCTCCGGCTCTATCCGATCAACGATCGCGACCGGGCGGTGGCGCAATTGATCATTGAAGCGCTCGATGATGACGGGTATCTGCGTCAGGATCTGCAAGAACTGTCGGAGCTTGTCGATATCGAGCCGGCATTGTCTGAAGATGAACTCAATATTGCCTTGAAGCTCGTGCAGTCGCTCGACAAGCCGGGCGTGGGCGCGCGTAACTTGTCCGAATGTTTGTCCTTGCAACTCGATGCGCTCGATGCGGACACACCAGGACGTGCAGTCGCACTTGAAATCGTCACGCATCACCTGGAGCGCCTGGCGCGCCGTGAGCAAGCGGAGCTGCAGAAGAAGATTGGCTGCAACGCCGACGAACTGCGCGTTGCATGCGCACTCGTGCGCAAGCTCGATCCCAAGCCGGGCGCGAACTATGGCGCGGCGGAAGATAACTATGTCGTGCCCGACGTCATCGTGCGTCAGGTCAAGAAGAATTGGGTAGTAACAATCAACCCTGCCGTGCTGCCTCGCGCGCGTATTCATCGCATGTACGCCGAGCTGTTCGCGCAGTCCGCGGGTGCAAGCCGCTCGCCGCTCGCTCAGCAACTACAGGAAGCGCGCTGGCTGATCCGCAACGCACAGCAACGCTTCACGACGATCCAGCGCGTGGCGGAATGCATCGTCTCGCACCAGAAGGCGTTCTTCGACTATGGGGAAATCGCCTTGAAGCCGCTGGTGCTGCGTGACGTCGCCGATGAACTCGAACTCCACGAGTCCACCATCTCCCGTGCGACGGGCAACAAGTACATGTCAACGCCGCGAGGCATCTTCGAGTTCAAGCACTTCTTCCCGCGCGAACTCAGCACTGAAAGCGGCGGTACGTGCTCGGCTGCTGCAGTGCGCGCCTTGCTAAAGGAAATGATCGCGAAGGAAAGCAGCAGCGAACCGCTGTCCGATGTAAGCCTCGCCAAGATGCTAGCGGATCAAGGTGTGATCGTCGCGCGCCGGACGGTGGCGAAATATCGCCATCTGATGAAGGTGCCGCCGGCGGAGCTGCGTCGCGGTTAAAGCAAACGGCTCGGCTTGCGGGCTGAAAACAAGCTGGAAGAATGCCCCCTGGATATATTCCAGGGGGCGTTTTTTATCGCCAGCCAGAGGCTCGTTGCGTACGTCTGCGCGCGACCATTGCCGATACTTCCGCGCCCAGCAGGAACACCGCCGCCGAGTAGTACAGCCACATCAGGATGATCGCGAGCGACCCGGCCGCACCGAACGTATTCGCTGTGCCTGCGTGCTGCAGATAGAACGCAAAGAGCCGTTTTCCTGCTTCGAACAACACCGCGGCGGTCAATGCACCGAGTGCGGCATCGCGCCATTGCATGCGTGCGCTCGGCAAGAATTTGAGCAACACCGCAAACGCGAGCACCATCATGAGCAAGGAAATGGCTCGCTGCGTCAGCGCCGCGATCAGGAAGGACGGCCCGCTCGTGCCCAAGACCCATTGACCGACCAGGACCACGAGGGCATCGAGTACGAGCAACGCAACGATCAGCAAGGCCGCGCCTAGGACGAACGCAAAGGAAATCGCGCGGACCCGCAGAATGGCAATGATGCTGGCCCGAGTGCCTGCAACGGGCGCGGGCCAGATCACGTTGAGCGCAGTGTATAGCGACGAAAAAGTTGCTGACGCGCCAACCAGCACCCCCACCCCTGACAAGATCGCCGTGCGCGTCGCAATGTCCGCATGCCAGGCGTTGGCGACAATGGCTTCAAGACCGTGCGCGGCGTCGGCACCCACTATCCCGGCGATTTCGCCGAACAGGCGCCCCTGGACCGCATCCGCGCCGAAGAAGACGCTCGCCACCGCGATGATGATGACCAGTGTCGGCGCCAGCGAGAACGCCGCAAAAAACGCGATCGCAGCCGAAAACATCAGTCCATGGTCCTGCGACCATCGGACGATGGGGTCCTGGATCCATGACCAGAAAGACTTCAGTCTTTGGTCCTTTGCTGCTGTGTTCAAGGCTGGGCGCTCCCGCAAGTTTTGCTTTTTGCGATGGTAGCGCGGATTTGAGGTTTGGCCGTGGTAAGCGCATTGGCGCTGTATTAGACGCCTGCTTGCTTAGCATTTCTTATTATTCTCGTTGAATGCAAAACGGCGCGCCCTGACGGGCGCGCCGTTTTGCAGCGCCTGGACATACTACGGCTACAGCTCCTCGTCGCCGGGCTCTTCGTCGCTCGCCGGGTCGGCGGTTTCGTCGTCTATCGCCCTTGTCTCGTCTTCCACCCCGTCCGGCAAGATGTCCGAGTCGGCCTGCAGATTGTTGTCGCCATCGGCGGACGCCATCTCGCCCGTTCCATACCGGTCCGTGTCGCTATTCAGTTCGGCTGCGGACTGACCGACGGCGTGCGCGTCCAGTTCGTCTTCGATATCGCCTGGATAACGCTTCTCACCCTGCACGTCCGAGCCGCTATCCGAAGAATCGCTTGGACCCAATGCGCCGGTCCCATGCCCCTTGCCAACTTCTACACCACCTTCTTCATCCGGGTCCAATGTGCTTCCACTCATGATTACCTCCTGATGATCGTGAGTGCTAACACGCAAATCCTGTTCCGCTTGCATTGACCCGATAAAGAAAAAAACCCCGCGCCAATGTCTCGGCGCGGGGCTGGATTCATCTGAAGGTTTTGACCGGTCTTAGCTCGATGTCGCCACGCGCGCCGGACGTTTCGCTTCGCTCACTTGCCGCACTGCCTTCTTCGTGACCGATGCAGCCGTTGCCACGCTGCGCAGATCGCTCAGGAACGAATCGCGCCACACCGATAGATTGTTCTCGCGCAACGGCGCCATCATGTCCGCATGACGCGCCTGCCGCTCAGCGAGGGGCATCGACAACGCCCGCTCCAACGCTTCGGACATCTGCGACAGGTCGAACGGATTGACGACCAGGGCGCCCGGCATCTGATCCGCTGCGCCGGCAAATTGCGACAGCACGAGCGCGCCCGGATCGGCCGGATCTTGCGACGCCACATACTCCTTCGCCACCAGATTCATCCCGTCGCGCAATGGCGTGACGTACCCAACCTGCGACAAACGGAACAACGCCATCAACAAACTGCGATCGTATTTGCGATTGAGATACTGGATCGGCGTCCAGTCGAGCTGCGCAAAACGGCCGTTGATGCGCCCCGCTTCGCCTTCGAGATTCTGGCGGATGCGCTGATATGTCTGCACGTCCGACCGCGTTGGCGGGGCAATCTGCACCATCGATACCCGCCCATGCCATCCCGGCGCGTGCAACAACAAACGTTCGAATGCCTGGAAGCGTTCGGCAAGCCCTTTCGAATAATCGAGCCGGTCAACGCTCATGATCAGCTTGCGCCCGCGCAGGCTGTCGCGCAGGCTTTTCACCGGCTTTCGATTCGAAAATTGCTCGGCAACCTTGGCAATGGCGTCCGGATAAATGCCGATCGGATAAGCCCCGACCTTCAGCATGCGTCCGTGCGCTTGCAGCATCCCGTCTTCGCTGAGATGACCCAGGTTTCCACGCTCGATGTAATCGACAAACGACTGCTTGTCCGACTCCGTCTGGAAACCGACGATGTCATAAGCGCACATCGCCTTGATCAGCTCTTCGTGCGGCGGCACCGTCCGCAAAATCTCGGGCACGGGAAACGGGATATGCAGGAAGAACCCGATGGGATTCTTGATACCCGCCGCCCGGCATTCCTGGGCGAACGGCAGCAAGTGATAGTCATGCACCCAGATGATGTCGTCGGGTTCGAGCAGCGGCTTGAGTTGTTTAGCCATTGCCTCGTTCACCCGCGCGTAACCGGCATATTCCTCACGGTCAAATCGCGACAGGTCGTTGCGGTAGTGAAATGTCGGCCACAGCGTCGCGTTGGAAAAGCCGCGATAGTACTGGTCGTAATCGCGGCGAGTCAGCCCAACGGTTGCGTACGTCACGTTGCCACGCTTCTCGATGACCGGCGCCGATGCCTCACCCACAATCTCTCCGCTCCAGCCAAACCACACACCGCCTGTCTCCTTCAGCGCGTCCAAAACGCCGATGGCCAAACCGCCCGCAGCGGGTTTGCCTTCCTGGATCGGCGCGACACGATTCGATACCACGATCAATCTGCTCATTACTGCTTCACCTCATCAGTTGTCGTTGCTCGTTCGAATTGATCGGAATAGCAATGCAAGACACGTGCCTTTTTTACAATTTGGAAAATAAAAATTGTGTATAAATGTGACAGACGAACGAAAACGCGCGGCCAGCATGCACTGTGCAGAAAATTTTCATGCTGGCGCGCAACACAATGCGACGGCTTGCTGCCTGGTTTTCGGCCGCTTTTCTGCCGCTCACGGCCCAGATTCAGGCGTCTTGTTCCGACCCGAGATCCCGCTGGTAATCGAGCCCTTCTTTACGAATTCCACCCTGGTTATGGTCGCCGTCCGGCGGAGCGTCCGGCGCCGGACGGTTCTGCGAGGCAGGATCATGCGAAGACTGCACAGCTTCTGGACTCGCCGGATCGGCGGGAACGGCAGCGGCCTCGGGTGGAATCAATTTGGCTGGATCAGGCCGCCCTTCACGCTTCGATGAATGGCGTGCTGAGCGGCGGAGTGCGGGATGCCTCATGGGTGCCTCCAGAAAGAAGGCCGTCGGCGAAGTGTTCGGCGGCGGATTACCAACTAAATCCAGCAAGAACGACCAGACGTTACGCGCCAAATCCGGTCATTTTTGCCTAATGCGTTGTAATGCCTACAGCGACGATGAAATATCTTCAAAGCCCGCTCTTGTCCTGGTGAACCAGCTAAACCAGCGCGCTCAATGCAGCGTGCCCGAGACATGCGGCGTCTCGTTCGGTCCCGGAGGCGGATCGCCGATTGGTTGACTCGGCGGGGACGGCGGCTCGCGCGTCGGATCGGGAATCGTATCCGGGGGTTCTTGCGGCGACGGCGGCTTCGGTGTGTCGGGATTAAAAGGCGGGTCAGGCGGCTGCGGAGTCTGAGCTTGAATCGGCATCGAATCCGCCGGCATCAACCCCGGCGTTCGTGAAACGCGCAACACTTGCCACACGTGCAACAGGTTTCGGGATTGGCGTTGAAGCGAGGCGAGATCGGTCATGGCGGGCTCCCTGGATCTTTTCATGATGACACTCGTTCGGATGGCGCGCAGCGGCCGATCCGGCCAAGGACTCTCGAACTTGAACGCAGGCGAAGAAACAAACTGCCCACGAGCCAAGCCATTCAGTCGCAGCAAGGGCCATGCCCCGGGCTTACCGCCTTCACATCCAACCTACGGGCCTTCTGACATTATCGGCGCTGAGTTCGCGCGCTCCAACGAAAATCGCCCGTCCAAAGCGGACATCTTTCGATGCCCCAATGAGACGGGCGTTTGACTCGGTCAGCGCGCGTAACGTCGCCACTAAGAGCAGTTACGTCGGCAATACCGCTAAAACCTAGCGACGGCCGGCGTCGGCATCCCCTACTTCGCTGGCTTCGCTGATCGCCGCTTTGCTCGCGGCGTCATCGCCATATTCAACCAGCCGGTTGTAAAGCGTCTTCAGGCTGATGCCAAGAATCTCCGCTGCGCGCGTCTTCACCCCACCGCATTGCTCGAGCGTGGCGAGGATCAACTGGCGGTCCGCTTCGGCCAGCGAGGTGCCGAATGGAATCGTGACAGCCGTTCCCGCCGATGGCTTCGCCAGCGATATCTGCAGCGGCACGGTCGCCGTGCTATCCGACTCGGCGCCCGACATGATGTACGCGCGCTGCACGTAGTTTTTCAACTCCCGCACATTACCCGGCCACGGATACGACGCCAGCATGTCGCGCACGGCAGCCGGAAACGTCTTCTTCGTGTTGTAGCGCAAATTGAGTTCGTCGAGGAACGCCTGACCGAGCAGCTCCACGTCCGTGCCACGGTCGCGCAAGGGCGGCAGGTTGATCGGGAACACGTTGAGCCGGTGATACAGGTCAAGCCGCAACTTGCCTTCGAGCACGGCCTGCTCCGGATCACGATTGGTCGCCGCAATCAGGCGCACGTCGGTTTCGAGTTCTTTCGTTGTGCCGACCCGCATGAACATGCCGGTCTCGAGCACGCGCAGGAGTTTCACCTGCAATTCGATCGGCATCTCGGTGATTTCATCGAGGAACAGCGTGCCGCCGTTCGCGCGTTCGAAGTAACCCTTGTGCTGACGATCCGCCCCGGTAAATGATCCACGTTCATGTCCGAACATTTCGGATTCGATCAGGTTCGGCGAGATCGCCCCGCAGTTCACGGCAATAAACGAATGTTTGCGGCGCAGGCTCAACTCGTGAAGCGTCTGCGCGGCGACTTCCTTGCCCGTACCCGATTCACCGATCAGCAATACCGACGCCGCCGTAGGCGCCACGCGGCCGACCTGATCGTAGACAGTTTGCATCGCGGGGGAATTGCCCAGCATCAGGCCAAAGCGGCCCATGCGGCGCAGTTCGCCACGCAAGGTACCAATCTCAGCCTTGAGATCGCCAGGACGCGGCAGGCGGCTCAGGATCGCCTTGACGCGCTGCATGTTGATTGGCTTGACGAGGTAATCCGTCGCGCCCATCTTGAGCGCGCTGACGGCCGACTCGACCGTCGCGTGGCCGGTGATGACGATGATTTCCACGCCGGATCGGGGATCGAGATCCTCGAACAGGTCGACCCCCGAACCATCGGGCAACTTGAGGTCAGTGAATACGACGTCCGGCGTCTGGCGCACAAGCTGAATCCGCGCTTCGCGCAAATCGCCCGCAGTCGC
Source organism: Caballeronia eucalypticola (assembly GCF_047608185.1). Classification (NCBI taxonomy): domain Bacteria; kingdom Pseudomonadati; phylum Pseudomonadota; class Betaproteobacteria; order Burkholderiales; family Burkholderiaceae; genus Caballeronia; species Caballeronia eucalypticola. The sequence continues at coordinate 100,612 of NZ_JBLKRU010000002.1, read as the reverse complement.
TGTTGTCAGTCCGTCTTCGCCGATGATCGCGGCTAGTGCCTCGCGGGTACTGGGATCGTCATCGACAATCAATACATGTGGCATGCGTCTTGAATTTATCCAAAGCGTTGAAGGTCACACGGCGCAGAAAGCGTCGCGGGGGGTCTCTGGGACGATGCATGAGAGCAAGTCGCCGCCAGGCCGAATGGGCACCGAGAGAAACTCAAGTACGCCGAAAGATGAAAGTCTTTCCGGTTTCGCGAATGGCGCCTGACTGCATCGCGCAATTATTGCCATATAGCGAACTTATCACTGTGCTCAGTCGATTATAAGGCTTTATCAAGATGAAACGCACGCCTGGGCGTGCGTTTCGAATAGTCCGTTTCAGGCGCCCGGGACCTGATGTTCCAGTCACGCGTTCACACTCGTTGACATAGATCAATGAACTACCTAATCCGTCCCGATGCGCCTAAAAAATCAGCTATGCGGAAAATGCCATGCTTCAGGGGTGCCGCCGAGCACGCCGTTCCCCGCGCCGTTCGACGGCTTGACCGGCGCCGTAGGGGCAGCGGTTGAGGCGCTTGCGGGCGTGATGACCTTGCCGCCCTCACCTTCCCAGCGGTGAAGTTCACGCGCACCACGTCTTGAAGCATTGCGTTGCGCTTGCGCCCAGCGCCAGGCGAGGACGCCGCCTAAGGCGAATAACGCACTGAACAGGCCGAGTTTGGGTCGTGCCATTGTGATTCCTCCGTTTGCCGCGGTAGTTCGCGGTATGTGCGGTTATCGATGAATTGATCGCGATAATCGGTCGACGATGTTCGGCCGATTGGCCGATTAACGCGAAACCAGAATGCCTGCCAGAAAGCCGATGCCCGCAGCAATGCCCAGCGCCTGCCATGGGTTGTCGCGCGTGTATTGCACTGTGCCGTCGAGACTCGCGCGATACCGCTCCTGCGCACTGGATTGCGCTGATTCAAGCGCATTGCGCGCTGCATCGACGTGATCGCGCAAGCGCGTACGCAGCGCATCCACACCTTCTGCGGGCAATGATGCGCTGAGCCGCACGAGTTCTTCGGAATCGTTCAGCAAGACCTTGATGTCTTCAATAATCTTTTGCTTGCCCAGGGACATCTGGACCGTGGTTTGACTCATGTTATGAAACCCCTTGCCATTAGTGCCATTGATCTCTGATACGACAGAACCATCTGATAAATGAGCCGCCTGGCCTGGCATCTGCGTTGCCGTTTCCATTTGCGCCCCCATCACGAAGCCCGCGAAGTGAGTGACGCGAGATGCTCCAAACGTCGCAACCGCAACGCGCGAAGCATGGCGCCAAGTACAAGTGCGCCACTGAGTGCGGCAAACACGACACTCGTGACACTTGCGGCCCGCGTAAGCGCCGGCGTGCCGGCAGCACACGCCATGACTACGCACATCAACGCAGTCACCAGTCCGACGGCGGCCCAGTGATAAAGGTTGATTGGTTCGGCCGCCAGTAGTTCCGGACGCTCGGGCACGCGCTGCGGCGCGCGAACCCGCCGGACAGGGCGCACGCGCGATTGCACTGGGATGTCGAAATGAAGGGAATCTTCCATGGCTTCGTGCCGGAAACCGGCCTTTCGTGTTGCAGATGCCACCCCATGTGCAGATTTCATGCCACCTCGCTCAACGCGCATCGCGTCGGGGCAAGGATCATGAACAGCGTGTCAGCACGCCATTCCTCGACCCGATTCGAACGCGTAACAATTACGTTGGCATCAGTAATTTGAGCGTTATCGGTGAAGCTTTCCGGCTCACGGTGCGCTATTTCCGTGGCGCTTCCAATTGATATGGAGATTCACGCATCCGATTGCGGGATAAAGGACCACGAAACGACAAAGCCCATGCAAAGCACATTGGCGCTAAGCCGTCACGGATGGTTAAATACGGTTTATGAGATAAACCCGCATGCAAGCGCTGGCGCCGAAACGACGGGACAGATGCCTGTCGACGATGCTTCGCCCACCTGAGCGGCAGTCACAACGGGCCTGCCAACCGATCGGCGGTGACCGCTCCGGCCTGCGGCGCCGCCTCGTCTTTCCCCAGCGGCTGTGCTGTCGCCCGAACAACATTTGCAGGACAAAAGACTCATGGCGTCAATCGATCTGGACTCGCCGGCTGTCGCCTCCGGCGACACGCCATCGCAGAAAAAACGCAACGCAGGTGAAATTGCCGGGCTGAAATCGTACGGACTTCTGTACGGTTCATCGCCGGTGATGATGGAACTCTATTCGCAGATCGAACGCGTGGCCGCAACCGATGCCACCGCGTTGATCATCGGCGAATCGGGTACGGGCAAGGAGCTGATTGCCCGCACGATCCACGATCAGAGCGCCCGCCGCGAAGCCCCGTTCGTCGCCGTGAATTGCGGCGCGATCCCCGATAACCTTATCGAACCCGAACTCTTCGGCCACGAAAAAGGCAGCTTCACGGGTGCCGTGCAGGGACGCCTCGGATACTTCGAGCACGCCAACGGCGGCACGCTGTTCCTCGATGAAGTGACCGAGATGTCACCGGTTCGCCAAGTCAAGTTGCTCCGCGCGCTGGAGACGGGCACGTTCTTTCGCGTGGGTGGCAATGACCTGATTCACTCCGATGTCCGCGTGATTGCAGCGACCAATCGCGATCCGATCGTGGCGGTGAAGGAGAACGGCTTGCGCGAGGACTTGATGTATCGGCTTGCTGTGTTTCCGCTGCGCGCGCCGCCTCTGCGTGAACGCGATACCGACCGTGAATTTCTCGCGCAGCACTTCCTCGCCGAGATGAATGCGCAAGAAGGGACGAACAAGTCCTTCAGCAAGCGCGCGCTCGACATGCTGCGCACGTACTCGTGGCCGGGCAATGTACGCGAGTTGAAGAACACCGTGTATCGCGCGTTCATCCTGGCTGAGAAGACCGTGGAGATCGCGCATCCGCATCTTGCATCGCGGGTTAAAAAACCAGTCACGCAAGGTGATGCAATGAACGTGTGGGTCGGCACGCCGCTCGCCGATGCCCAGAAGCAAATCATCCTCGGTACGTTGAAGCATTGTGGCGGCGATAAACGTCGCGCCGCCAAGGCGCTCGGCGTGAGCCTCAAGACGCTGTACAACCGCCTCGGCACGTATGAGAACGAAGGCGGCGACGGCGACTCGTCAACTTCCACAGGCGCGGACAGCTAGCTCTGCCTACCTCAATAAGTCGATGAGTAAGTCGATGAGCTCTCATGCAGCTCGTCGACTTCATCGAACCTTCATCCCCCCATCCGAGCTTGCGATTGTCACGCGTTAGTTTCATTTACTGCACCACGTTCCCCGCATTTGCAATTTCTTGCAAATTTCTTTGCCCTTCATTTCGCTGCGTACTTCAAAATGCGCGGGCGCTCCGATTGCTTAGTGTTCCTTCAGTGCCCGCACAAGCAAGCCGGTGGCCGTTATCGAAAGAATAAAGAAAGGCGAGGAAGGTACAGCATCATGCAGAAATCGATTCACCGGCGTCCCCCCAACGTCGTCGCACTGGCAACGCTTCTGGTCGGAGCGCTCGCATGCTCCGCGCTTTCAGGTTGTAGCTCGCTGTACGGAGAAGGCGCCGTCGCAGGCGCCGGTGTCGCAGGCGCCGCGATCGCGGGCAGCGTGACCCGCAACGCAGCGGTAGCAACCGGCATTGGCCTTGGCGCCGTTGCTGCCGCCAAAGCCGGCGTGCAATACAGCGAGCGCGTGATGCACACCTATACGCAAGACAGGATCGCCGGGGCCGCCGGCCCGCTTGCCGTTGGCGCCGTGGCGCCGTGGTTCGCGGTGCATAGCGTGCCTATCGAGCCGGACGAGAAAGGCCGCGTGACAGTGAGCCGGACCATCAGTACCGGGACGCTCGACTGCAAGGAAATCGTATTCTCCGTCGATACCGATGCCACCAAGGATCATCCGGCGGATAGCGGTTTCTATGTAGCGTCGATCTGTCGTGATGGTCAGATCTGGAAGTGGGCGTCGGCGGAACCCGCTACGCCGCGCTGGGGTGCGCTGCAATGAAGCCCGGCCTCAGTTTGATGCTTGCGGCCGGCGCGGCGGCGAGCTGCGTCTTCCTCAGCGGCTGCGGGTCGATCGGTGCGGCAGCCGGCGCGGCGGCGGGCGTGTCCACGGGCGTGGTGACCAGCAATCCGGCCATCGGTTTCGGCGTGGGTATTGCGGTCCAGGCCGCCACCGACGAAGCCATCCAGCGTCTGATGAAGCGCCTGCACAGTGACCAGCAGATCGCCATTGCAACGACCGCGGGCGATCTTCCTATCGGCGATACAAAACCGTGGCGAGTGAAACACACGCTGCCGGTGGAGAACGGCCACGGCGACGTGCGCGTGTTGCGCGAGTTCACCAGCGCGCTGGCGACCTGCCGCGAGTTCGCGTTCTCGGTGGCGGACGGCGACAAGCCGGACGCGCATGAGGACTGGTTCCTGGCGCAGGCCTGCAAGGGTAATGACGATACCGGCGGCTGGAAGTGGGCATCGGCGGAACCGGCTGTCGCGCGCTGGGGCAATCTGCAGTAGGTCGTTAGCCGCCGGGGGGGCGGGTCGATTTCCGCACCGTTGCTCACCAGCGCCAGCGCACGGCCGCGTTCCCGCCTACCGCCTCGCGGCGCGCGCCACCGGCGTTCATCGCGTAATGCATGCTCACGAAGACGCTGCCGCGTGCGCTCAGATTCACGGCGAACCCCGCTGCAATGTCGGCAATCGTCGACGATGATTGCGCCGGGATGCCGGTCGTACCGTCGAAGGTTACCTGACTCGTGGCATTGAAGTAGCGCCAGAGATTCACGCCTGCATACGGCTGCCAGGTCGCGCCCAATGCTTGCATCCGCCCCGTCAGCCGCACGCCGAGGCGGGCCGCGACGGTGTTGGGGTCAGCGAAGGTAACGTTCGAAATGCCGTCGTTGAGATCATCGATGGCCACGTGTTGCCAGATCACCTGCACCTGCGGTTCGAGACTTAAGCCAGCGGTCAAGGGAAACGGCAAGCCGGCCTCGATGGAGCCCGCTATCGACCGGCCATGCGTGGTCGGGCTGATGCCATCGTTCGACGACGGCTTGATCGTCAACGCGCTGCCGATTACGATGGTATCGGTGTACCAGCCTCCCGCGCCAATATGCGTCCAGTAAGCGCCGATGCTCCCGGCATCGATACTCAGGCTGCCCGCCTGCACGGCCGGCACGCCGAGCGCGAAGCCGCTCACATCGCCTGATGCACGCGCCATGCCGAGCAGAAATCCATAGTGGTCCCGATGCCCGTCCGCGGCGGTATCGGCGTAGAGATCCTGACCGATTTGCATGCCCCCGATCGCACCATTGAAATGCGGATCGACGCCCGTGCCGCTGCTGGTAATCGTCCGGTTGCCCCAGACACGGCTCCACGCTGCAGGCAGCGCGCCCGTCTCGTTCAACTGCGATTGATCGCCCGCGCGGTCGTGGAACGTACCGATCTGCTGCACGCCAAGTTCACGCGTAAGCGATGAAATTTCTGCATAGATCGGTACTTCGATTCGATAGAGCGGCGTCGGGGTGGCCAGAAGCGGCGGCGTCACGGGCGGTGGCGTCACGGGCGGTGGCGTGACGGGTGGCGGCGTAACAGGCGGCGGCGTAACAGGCAGTGGCGTAACAGGCGGTGGCGTAACAGGCGGCGGCGTCACCGGCGGCGGCGTGACGGGCGGCGGCGTGATGCTCGACCGCAAATACCAGTTATCCTCCGTCCCCGCCGCCACTCCACCTCGAAACAGGAAGTACGAATACGCTCCCGCCTTGACCGGATTCGCCAGTGAAAACGCGGTCGGCGCCGTTGTCCCGCCCTGAACCGTCTGAACGACCGTGATCCCGGCGCCGACCGTCAGCGCGCCCGCGCCGCCCGCGTTCGTTATCCCGATCGCGGTATTGCCCGTCGCCGCACCTTGCGAAATCACCAGTTTTCCGCTCGGCGAGTTGTCCGATCCGAGCACGCTCTGCAGCAGCAATCGGCCTCCATGACCGGCATAGTTGCCGCTGACCATCAGCGAGTTGCCCGGACCCGCGCCACCGGTCAGGTCGATCGTGCCCGCATTGTTCAAGGTCACGAGACCGCCCGGCAAAGTCATCGCAATTGCAGATTGCCCTCCGCCGTTCCAGCCCAGCGTGCTGGTCGTATCGATATTGAACAGGCCCGTTTGCGTGGTCGCGTCACCCATCGACACGCCGCGATTATCGAGTGAGAGCCGGCTGCCGTTCGTCAAGCCGATGCTTTCCCAACTCGTAAAACGGCCTAGGCCGCTAATTTGAGTATGGTCGAACGTGAGGGAATTCTGCCCGGTGCCCCCGTCGAGCGCCGATAACCCCGCGAGGTTGGCGTCGGTCAAATTCGACAACGTGGCCACCACGCCGCCCGCTCCGAATGACACCGTCCCGCCGATTACACCGCCGCCCAGCCATCCGAAGGTCGCGGCCCCGTCGCCCGATGCAAGACCCTGCGCAATCGATCCCCCCGTGACCGTGATGGCGTTCGTGCCGTTGCCGAGCGTGACCGCGCCGCCGATCGCCCCGCCCGATAGCGTCAACGCCGTATCGCCGGTGCCTGCCGTCACGTTTGCATCGACCTGCCCCCCGGACATCGTGAAGGTATTGGTGACGGCCGTCAGCGCCACGCTGCCAATGCGCCCGCCGGTAATCGTGGCAGCGCCGCCGTTCGTCAGGCCGCCCGTGACGCGGCCGCCGTTCAGCGTAAACCGCGGCTGCGGGCCGCCCTGATCGACGGAATCGACCTGCCCCGCCTGCATCACAAACGTGTTGACGCCGGTGCCTTGCCGGATCAGTCCGGTGACCGTGCCGCCGTTCATGTTGAACGTGTTCACGCCGGTATCGGTCCATACAGCAACGCCGCCGCCGGATATCTGGCCGGTATTCGTGATGGTGACGACGTACGGGCCGGTGGTCGAGATGCCGGGATTCGCGCCGCCCTCGATCACCCCGCTGTTCACGATCAGCGCGTTGCCGCCAACCGCCGACATCCCCACGTTGCCGCCCGAGATCGTCCCGGCGTTGGTGAACGTGCCACCGCCGTTGGCGTCGATACCGTTGTCTTGATCGCTGGCGATACGCGCACCGGCTGCGTTGACGAAGCTGACCGTATGCGCGAAATATGCGCCGAGCGCGCTCGGCCCATGCGTCACGATCGAACCATTGTTCGTGATGAGTCCTGGCGTGGCATCAAGGGAGACGATGCCGTGCCCGTTCGGTCCGGATGTCTCGACGGACCCGTTGTTGGTCACCGTCGTTCCAACGCCGCTCCCGTTCGCGAAAAGGCCATAAGAACTTGCTCCGGACGTCGTAATCGTGCCGTTGTTGACGAGCGCATCCCCGGAGGTTTCGGCGGCCATGCCGTAGGAACCGTCGCCGGAAGTCGTGAGCGTGCCGTGGTTGGTCAGCGTGCCGCCGCCCGCTGCAGAGAAGTCCAGCATGGCTGCCGAACCCGTCCCGCTCGTGCCAATAACCCCGCCCGCCGCATTCACCATCGTGACCGCCGCCGAGCCGTTATAGATGCCTTCCGACGCCGCGCCAGATGTATGAATCGAGCCGGCATTGGTCACTGAGTTATGCCCGAAACCGGATACGCTTCCTTCGGAGGTGATGCCATCGAACGAGTCGGCGGTGGTTTGAATCGTGCCCAAGTTCTGGACGGTGCTCGAATCCTGAATGGAGATACCGCTGCTGTTGTTCACGCTGATGCCCGCGCCCGGAAGCACGACAACGGTGACACCGGTACTGCCGCCGGCGGCCACGACGGGCTGTGTGGATGGATTCGGCGCATTGGCATTGCACGTGGCGGTTTGCCCGCTCGCAGGCGCGAGGTTGTCGCAAACGGCGAGCGCGGACGGAGCGCGCAACAGGCACGCCACGCCAATCGACAAACGAGATAGCCCGAGCGTTCGGCACGCCAGTAAGGACGGCAACGACAGGCGCGTTCGGCGCATCTTCTTGTCTCCACGTTTCAGGTTGGCTGAAGCGTTGGCCCGCTCGCGCTTAGCGCATGCGGGACGGCCTGCTTGCGAACGGCCAGGCAGGGGACTCGAAGGGCAATGCACGATTTACGCTGAAGCAATCTTTCGGAAAACGCTCCAAAAAGGCCTTATTGAATCGATAAGATCCTTAATGGGCCTGGCTTTCAGCGTGGCTTGAAATAACGGCGCCCAGCATTTTAACGGCCGTCGGCAATCCGGCTCTTGCCGCCGCGAAAACGCCCGATAAGCAAAATGAAGTCGCCCGTCGATGACTAAAACACGCCCCGCAGAACGCAAAAAACGCGGTGTCCGTTTCCGGATCAGCCGCGTTTTTTTTGCGTGTTTTTTTGCGCCAGTCAGCGCTTCAAGTTGTCTTCATGCTCTGAGCATCAAGACTCGACGTCTTCCAGGCTGAAAATCTCGGTCTGGTCGTTGTACGAAAAAATCTCGCCGTAACGGCCCCAGTTGATGACCGCGTCCAGCGTTTCCTCGGCGGCTTTATCGGAGAGAAAATCTTCCAGTTCCTGTTCGAAGCGCACGCGTGGCGCACGATGCCCCGGCCGCTCGTTCAGCACTTTCTTGATTCGCGCGGCGAGCGGCACGTGCCGCAGCAAATGCTCCGCGAACATCATCTTGCGTTCCTGCGTTCCAAATTCGGCGAATACGCGCGCCGGCGGTGTGAGGAAAATGTCGCCTTCACGCACGTCAGCGAAACCCAGATGCTGCAGCACTTCGGCCACCGGAAACAAATCGTCGACCTCCAGGTGCAGCGACCGTGCGATTTCCGGCATGTCGGCGCGGCCGTGGTACGGATCGGCGGCAAGCGTTTCGATCAAACCCGCCATCAGGTTGGTCGAAACCTGCGGCAGCCAACTGCTCAGTTCCAGGCCCTTCTTCTTCTCTTCGCCGAGTTGACGCGCGGTCATCTTGGCGTAGATATCGTCGACCAGGCGGCGGAACGCCGGATCCAGCCGATTGCGAGGATGTTTGAACGGCACGCGGATTTCGGCCATCACGCGCCCCGGATTCGACGACAACACCAGGATCCGGTCACACATGAACACCGCTTCCTCGATGTTATGCGTGACGATCAGCACCGACTTGATCGGCATCTTCCCCTGCGTCCAGAGGTCTAGCAGGTCGGTACGCAAGTTTTCGGCGGTCAGCACGTCGAGTGCGGAGAACGGTTCGTCCATGAGCAGCAACGTTGGGTCGACGACCAAAGCGCGCGCAAAACCCACACGCTGGCGCATGCCGCCCGACAACTCACGCGGATACGCGTTCTCGAAACCGTCCAGGCCGATCAGGTCGATTGCCGCCAGCGCGCGCTCACGCCGCACCTTCGCCGGCACGCCTTGCGCCTCCAGTCCCGCTTCCACGTTCTGCAACACCGTTAGCCACGGAAACAGCGCGAAAGTCTGGAAGACCATGGCCACGCCTTTTGCCGGGCCGTGCAACGGCTCGTTCATATAGGTGACCTGGCCGCCGGTTGGCTCGATCAATCCGGCGATGATCCGCAGCAGCGTCGACTTGCCGGAACCCGAACGGCCCAGCAATCCGACGATCTCGCCTGCGTTGAGCGTCAGGTTCACATCTTCGAGCACGAGCAGTTCGCCCTGCGTCTTGTTGAAGCCGCGGCTCACGTTCTCGACGTGCAGGATTTCCTCGCCGCGGCGCGGCGGGATCGGCGGCGTTTGGGGTGTCGTATTCGTCTGCGTTGACATAGGCGCTCGCGCGTTGCTGATTACAAGAATTTAATGGTGCGGCCGTCAGCTTCAGTCCAGCCGCAAACGCGCTTCGGAATAAGCGAACAATGGCCGCCACAAGAGCCGGTTAAAGAGTGTGACGAACAGCGACATCACGGCAATACCGAGAATGATTTTCGGATAATCGCCGTCGGCCGTGCTTTGCGCGATATACGCGCCAAGCCCGTGCGCCACGATTTTCGTATTTCCCCACGACACCGCTTCCGCCACGATGCTCGCATTCCACGCCCCGCCCGACGCGGTGATCGCGCCCGTCACGTAGTACGGGAAAATGCCCGGCAGGATGGCCTGGCGCCACCACTGCCAGCCTTTGATCTGGAAATTGGTGGCCGCTTCACGATAATCGTTCGGATACGACGTCGCTCCGGCAATCACGTTGAAAAGGATATACCACTGCGTGCCGAGCACGATCAGCGGCGAGAGCCAGATATCCGGGTTCAGGTTGAACTTGACGATCACCACGACAAACACCGGGAACAGCAGGTTGGCCGGGAACGCGGCCAGGAACTGCGCGAGCGGTTGGATCTTGCTGGCCAAGGCAGGCCGCAAGCCGATCAGGACGCCAACCGGAACCCAGATCACCGATGCAATCGCGATCAGCACCATCACGCGAAACAACGTGATCAAGCCCAGCCAGAAGACGTGCCAGACTTCGCCCCACGTGACGCCCTTGCTCACGAACAGCGTCACCTTCCATACCAGGAACACGGTCAGCGCGAGGACGATGACCGCCCACACGATATCGCCGGCACGGGACGGATTGCGGGACTTGCTGCGCGCGCCGGGTGCTGAGCCGCCCAACGCGCCCATCGGGAATTTCGGCAGGCGGCCTTGCAGCGACGGCAGCTTCAGCGGCACCCGCGCCATCTTGCCGATGATCCAGCCCGCCGGCACCAGCAACTGGTGAATCAGGCGCGTACGGCGAATCAGGTCGAGCAGCCACGACTCCGGCACGTTGCCCGAACTCGTGTTTTCCATGCGAAATTTGTCGGCCCAGGCAACGAGCGGCCGGAACATGAGCTGATCGTAGGCCAGGATCACGACCGTCATGGCCAGGATCACCCAGCCGATCGCGCCGAGATTGCGCTCGCCAATGGCAGTGGCCAGATACGCGCCGATACCCGGCAGCACGATGGTCCGGTTACCCACCACGATCGCTTCGGACGCGACCACGAAGAACCAGCCGCCCGACATCGACATCATCATGTTCCAGATGAGGCCGGGCATCGAAAACGGTACTTCGAGCTTCCAGAAGCGCTGCCAGTTGGTCAGGTGAAAGCCGCGCGAGACTTCATCGAGATCGCGCGGCACGGTGCGCAGCGACTGATAGAAGCTGAACGTCATGTTCCACGCCTGACTCGTAAAAATGGCGAAGATTGCCGCCAGCTCGGCGCCGAACACGCGGCCCGGAAACAACGCGAGAAAAAACGTGACCGTGAACGAGATATAACCGAGCACCGGCACCGACTGGAGAATGTCCAGTATCGGCACGAGCACGACAGACGCGCGCCGGCTCTTCGCCGCGAGCGTGCCGTAGATCAGCGTGAAGACCAGCGACGCCACCATGGCCGCCAGCATGCGCAAGGTCGTTCGAAGCGCGTATTCGGGCAGGTTCGCCGGGTCGAGCGAGATGGCCTGGGTTTGCAGCGTCGACATGGGCGCCATCGTCTCGTGGAAGCCGACCACGGTGAGCGCGAGCACGCAGATAATCAACGGGAACGCGACGAAGTCCCATCGATTAGGCAACAGGCGCAACGCCGATGCGTTCGCCGTTCGAGTCAGGTTAAAGCCAAAATCCATTCCACGCCCTTTCCCGTTGAGGCTCGTTGCAGCAGGCTTTTCGTCACGTGAGGCAAACGTCCGGCGGCTGTGTCCTTGCCTGTGTTCTTGCTTGTGTTGTTATTTCCCGGGCGGATACTCCACCCTACCCTCATCCACCGGACGTGGTTGCGGCCCCATCCACCGTCGCGTCGACACACAACTTGACCATTTCAGAAACGCACGACACTACACCAACCTTTGTTTCACGCACAACCTCAGTTGACGGGTCTGTTGCGTGGTTTCTGAAGCCCCGGGCCTCAACACCGCGCATAAGCTAAACGGCTGACCCCAGGGCGGAGGTAAACACGCTGTTCAGAATCGCCCGCTCCCGCCGATAACAACTTGATGGCCGAGAGAAAACGTCGTCCAATCGAGGCCTGGAGGCGCAGAGGCGCAGACCGAATGAGAGAACCGGCGTGAACCTGGCCAAAAAAGGGACTGCGGATGCTCGCCGGACCAACGAACGGACGAACAAAAGCATGAGGTGCGGCTGATGCCGGTCCCGGCCATCAGCCACGACACTTGGGCGAACTACCGATGTGCGCGCGGCTGCGCCCGGTAAGATGCTCACATGCCGGTAAAACACTCATAACATGCACGTTGCGCGGGTTGTGCCACCGGCTCGCGCCACAGTCAGACAGGCCAGAGGATCGATGAACAAGACAACCTATCACCGCGCCATCGCGACGCTCGCCTTCGCGTTGCTCGCATGCGTGTGCTGGGTTGCCGCCGGGATGGTGTCGGAGCGAATGGTACAGCAAGAAGTGACCACGTCGGTACGCGTGGAACAGCAAATGGCAGCGTCTATCGTCGACAATACCGCGCAGATCATTGCCAGCGACCTCGCCATGTCCCGGGCGATTCCGGCCACTATCGCCGAAATGGACATGATCCAGTTGGCGCTCGCCGAATCGCACAGTTCCGCCGAAGAAATCCAGCAAACCGAACCGGAGCGGCGAGCAAAGTGGCTCGCCACGCCGGCGCTCGCCAGACTCGACAACTTCCTGCGCAACGCCCGCGGCTTCACGGGTCTCGACTACGTGTGGGTCGTCAATAGCGACGGGTTTTGCGTGGCGTCGAGCAATGGCCTCGACTCGAACAGCTTCGTTGGCACCGACATGCGCATGCGCGGCTATATCCAGAAAGCGCTGCTCGGCGCGTTCAACGAAACTTACGGGGTCGGCAGAATGAGCGGCGATCCGGGCATTTTCATCGCCACGCCGGTGTATCGCGACGGCTTCCTGGTGGGCGCGGTGATCGCGAAAGTCAGTGTGGACCGCTTGCGCCACTGGGTATCGCGCCCGGGCACGTTCGTCACCGACAGCAACGGCGTCATTGTCATGGCTCACGAAAGCCAGCTCGAAAACCGCGTACTGCCGGATTCGCCCGTGCTGCGGATGTCGCGGGCGCAACGGCTGGATGCGTATCGGCGGGTCGATTTCCGGACGCTGCAGCTGACGAACATTGGAGAACGCGTGCGGGCAGACGCGCCCTGGCTGCCGCCTTCGCTCGCGCGCTCGTTTTTCTCCGCAGGGGACAGCAGCTCACCCTCTCTCTACGATGAACGCACCGGCCTGAACTCGGGGCTTGCCGCTCATATTGTCCATCCGCTGCCGAACTGGGCGGAAATCGTGAGCAATCAGCGTCGCGACAGGCTGCTGGTGTTCCTGACGGCGCTCGGCGTGAGCCTGCTGGCGATCGTGATCACCGTGTCGTATCTGCGCGAACGGCGCTTGCACCGGGCCACGCGCCATCTGGCCAACCAGTTGCAGTCGGCCAATGAGCTGCTGTCGGCCGAAGCTCGCCACGACGCGTTGACCGGCGCGCTGTCACGACGTTATTTCCTCGATACGTTGCGCCGCGAAGTCGGTCTGGCCCGCTCGGGCGGCGTGCCGCTGTCGGTTGCTATCGCCGATCTCGACCACTTCAAGCAGGTGAACGACCGCTTCGGCCACGCGACCGGCGACCGTGCGCTCGAACATTTCGTGCGGATGTGCGAGGAGCAATTGCGCGCGAGCGATGGCGTCGGGCGCTTGGGCGGTGAGGAATTTGGGCTGCTGCTTCCGCATACCTCGCTCGCCGATGCCCACACGGTTCTCGAACGCCTGCGCAAGCGCTTCAACCAGGAACATTGCGCCTATCTCCCCGACGACACCATGCTGAGCGTCAGCATTGGCATCACGGAACTAAGCGACGGCGACACCGCCGAAAATCTCCTCAAGCGCGCGGATCTGGCGTTGTACGCGGCGAAATCGGGAGGACGCGACCGCAGCGAAGTGCGTCCGGCCGATACGCGCCCGCCCATGCCACGGCAGTCTGAAACGGCGTGACACGTACTGAACAATGGATAAAACGGCAATTTGGCGCGACGTTGGCTGAAAGGCGGGGTGCGGCGGCGGCACGACAGCAGGTATTATCGATCTTCGAGTTCGATATCTGCCGTTATCAAGAATCAGGAGGGGTGAATGAAGGGAAATCTGGTCATTGTCTGCCGCGATCAGGACGCTGAAGCATTCGATCACTTGCTGGCCGAGTATGGCGCGTTCCAGACGCGACTCTCTTCGACTGCCTGGTATTTGCGCCTCGATGTCGCGCCTGAAGTGATCCAGGAGGAAATCCTGACGCGGTTTGGCAAATACACCACGCACTATATTTTCGAAGCCGCGACCGTGACCTACAACACGGTGGACAGCGAAGCGGCTTCTGCGCTCAATACCCTGTTCGATTAGCGGTTTCGCTTGGGCGTCAGCCTTGGGTTTGCTGGCGCTGCGGGAGTTTGCCCAAGCCCTTGAACCACCCCACCCGAGGACGCTAAGCCTCGGGATGGAGAAACACAATCACATCACGCGGGCTTCATGCATCGCGTCGCCATGTAACATCTCGGCCGAGCGCGCCACTACATCAAAAGGAAAGGTCATCACGACCTGCAGGCCGCCTTCGGGGCGATTGCCAATTTCACATTCGCCGCCCGCCCGCCGCACCAGCCGCTCAACGATTGCCAGCCCCAACCCGCTGTGGCCACTACCGCCGCGCGCCGGATCAAGCCTGACGAACGGCCGGCTTGCCTTAACCAGATCGTGTGCCGCGATGCCGTTACCGCTGTCCATGACACGCAAAATCCAGCCATTCGTTCCACGCGACGTTTCGATCACAACGGGCGGTGCGCCGTACGCGTGAGCGTTATCGAGCAGGTTCGACAACAAGCGGTCAAGTGTTGCAGCAGGCAAAGCGAAATCCCGCCCCGCCATCAGACGCGTCTGCACTGACGGCGCCCCCACGGTCACCGCGCGATAACTGCGTGCAATGCGCTCGGCCTGCTGATCGACTTCAGCGGGCTCGCTTCGATCGGCGCCGTCGTGGGCGAACACAAGAAACTGGTCGACGATATGCGCCATGGAATCCACGTCGCGCACCACGCCGTCGCGCACTTTGGCTTCATCCATCATTTCAGCGCGCAGGCGCAAACGCGCCAGCGGCGTCTTGAGATCGTGAGCGACTCCCGCCAGCATGACCGCGCGATCGCTTTCCGTCTGCTCCACTTCGCGCACCATCTGGTTGAACCCATGGGTCAACTGCCGCAATTCGCGCGGACCGCGCTCCGGAACGGGTGGAGTGGGTTCACCGCGGCCGAAGCGGCCGACCGCCTGCGCCAGCGAGCGCAACGGCGTCTGCAATTGCCACGCGGCAAAGAGCGCGGCCATCACGGCGGTGGAGAAAATAATCGCGAGCCAAAGCAACATGCGGTCGCGCGAACGCGGCGGACGCAAAGGCTGCACCGGCACGACAATCCAGCTGGCGTCTTTCGCGCCCCGCACCCAGAGGCGCGGCGGACCGCCCGGCTCACCAATGCGAACGTCGGTGCCATCCGGCAGCCGATCCCGCAAATCGTCGATAAACCGGCTGAACGGCGGCGGCACGCGGCTGGAATCGGCGTCGGTAAAAGGTGGGGGAACGTCAGAACTGTTCGGCTCGACCACCCGCACGCTCGATGGCAGCGGCTGATCGGGCGAATTCGCGATGTGCTGGCGCACGGCGTCAACCAGGAACGCGGCCTCTTCTACCGCATAGCGCGTTTGTGTCTGATCCCGCTCGAGCCGGATGACCGCGAACCAGGCGACGTGCGACAACACGAGCACGCCAATGACCAGGACAACCAGCCGGCCGAACAGTGAATCAATGGGCCGACGCATTTTGCTCGCCGTCCGGCACGAACACATAACCGCGTCCGCGCACAGTCTGGATAAAGCGCGGCGTGGACGGATCGGTTTCGAGAATCCGGCGCAGACGCCACACCTGGACGTCGATACCCCGGTCGGTGCCGTCGTATTCCGGGCCGTGCAGCAGTTCGAGCAAGCGCTCGCGCGTCAGCGTGCGCATGGGGTGATTGACGAAAATCTTCAGCAATGCGAACTCGCTGCCCGACAGCGTGAGCGGCGTTTCGTCCTGATGCAGCGTGCGCGACTGGAAGTCGAGCCGGAAACGCCCGAATGAAAACGGTTCACGCTGCTCGGGCGCCGCCGACGGAATCGTGCGGCGGCGGCGCAACACCGCCTGCACACGCGCCAGCAACTCGCGCGGATTGAACGGCTTGCCGAGATAGTCATCAGCACCGAGTTCCAGTCCGACGATGCGATCCACGTCGTCCGCTCGCGCCGTCAGCATGATCACCGGGATGTCGTCGCCCGACGCGCGGAGCTTGCGCAACGCGGTCAGTCCGTCTACACCCGGCATCATCAGGTCGAGCACGATCAGGTCCGGGCGCTCGCGTTCGAGGCGCCGTTCGAGTGTGCCTGCATCATGCAGCACCGATACCTCGATGCCTTGCCGGACCAGATAGTCGCGCAACAGGTCGCGCAGTTCGGAGTCGTCGTCGACGACAAGTATTTGAGTAGCCATGCGACGCAGTTTAACGCCTGCGCGGGGCCTCCATGTTGCGAAGACAGCGGAAACGTTTACTGGGTGTTACCGCGAAAGGCGAAAGTAAACCCGCGTAATAACGCGGCCACCGCTCGTAACACGCGCTTCCCGGCGACTGTCTACGCTGTGTCTTACCGAAGGCGCGACCACCTGAAAGGCGCAGCCAGATCGGCTCTGGAAATCAAAAAGGAGTAGACCATGTTGAAGCAGTCCCGATTCCTCGCCATCACCGCCGCCGCGCTCGCCCTGTCGATCGGCGCGGTCAATGCCGCCAGCGCTGTCACACCCGACGCGCCGCCGCCCGGCGGGCCGGCCATGATGGACGGTCATGGCGGCCCGGGCGGCCATCGTGGCGGAATGCGGATGAAGAAAGAACTGGATAAGTTGCATGGCCAGCTCAATCTCAACGCGGACCAGGAAAAATCGTGGCAAGCCGCGCTCAGCACCATGAAGCAGAATCATGAGGCAATGCGCGAAAGCCACAAGCAGTTGCGCGCACAAATGGCATCGATGAAGCAGCAGCCCATTCTCGACCTGAACGCCATGTACGCGACGCATCAGAAGATCGAGCAGCAGAATGCCCAGTTGCGCGACCAGACGAGCGCCGCGTGGCTGAACTTCTATAACACGCTGAACGACCAGCAGAAGACCACGGTCAGCACGGCGCTCAAGCAGCGCTTCGCAAGAATGGAAGCCATGCGCGAAAAGATGCATGAGCGCTGGAGTCAGCATCGCGGAACGCACGGCGCGCCGGCCGGCGCGTCTGCCGTCAATCCGTGAGCATTGCTTAAGCTCGGAAACCGGGCGTTGATTGAGGTGGCGTAGCCGCCGATTCAATCGCCCTTGCCGGACAAGCCGTTCCAGTCGACGCTGGAACGGCTTTTTTGTTTGGGGAAATGGGGGTTTTCGGTCAGCGCGGAAACGGCGGCCGACACAATTGATCGATACACGCCGGTTTTGTGACGGTCCGGCGGACATATCACGCGGCGTCATCAAAGGCCTACCGGGAATCCAAGGCACACAAACAAAGAAAAAGGCCGCGGAAATTGCTTCCGCGGCCTTTTGTCGAGCCTCGATCGTTCTTCCAGCCGTAGCCGGAAGATCAGCTCATAACGGTTTTACCGCCGTTCACGCCAAGTCGAACAGGATCACTTCAGCGCCGGCGCCTTGTTCCAGCGTGACCTTCGACATCCCTTCCAGCTTTGCGGCGTCGCCGGCTACAAGCGTTTCACCGTTCACCGAAATCGCGCCCCGCGCCACATGAACATATACGCGGCGCCCGGCCGGCACGTCGAATTCGGCGCGTTCATCGCCGTCGAACAGACCTGCGTAGACTTCGGCGTCGGCGCCCAGCTTCACCGCGCCGTCGCGTCCTTCCGGCGATGCGATCACCCGCAGCCGGCCACGCTTTTCAGCGTCGTCGAAACGCTTTTCCTCGTAGCCCGGCGCATTGCCCTCAGCGTCCGGGATGATCCAGATCTGCAGGAAATGCGCGGTTTCGCTGTCCGAGCCATTGAACTCGCTATGGCGCACGCCGGTGCCGGCGCTCATGCGCTGGACATCGCCGGGACGGATGGTCGAGCCGTTGCCCATACTGTCCTTATGCGACAGCGCGCCTTCGAGCACATAGCTGATGATTTCCATGTCGCGATGGCCGTGAGTCCCGAAGCCCTGGCCACCCGCCACGCGGTCCTCATTGATGACCCGCAGCGCGCCAAAGTGCACATGCTTGGGGTCGTTGTAGCCGGCGAAGGAAAAGCTGTGATACGAATCAAGCCAGCCATGGTTAGCGTGGCCACGTTCATTGGCGCGTCGAATTTCAAACATATCGAACTCCCGGTGATATTGCGATGGAGAGAATGTAAGGGCGCAGGCCGCCCTAAACAATCGCCCGCGCAAACACCACACCGTTCTGAAAATGCATGCGATCGAGACAATGCGGGGGTTTGGCCGGTGGGCTCTGCCCGATGTATCGGTGCAAGGAAAGCCCCGGCGCTACCCCGGGCGCATAGGCCGGCTTCGGGTAGAATACCCGCCTTTTCAAGGGTCAACGGGCGCCGGAGGCATCTACGTCCCGCCGGGGAAGCCGTACCGGGAAAGCCGCATGAGGTTTCGGTGGATTTCAACCCAGGTCACGATTTTTCGGTGAAAGGCGTTTGTCGACAAATCGCACCAATTTTGGACACCTAGAATAAGCACCGCCGGAGACGATAGGTTAACGGGCTTTGGAGGGGCTGGGGCCAAGTTTGGGGAGGTGCGTCGGGGCACGATTGCAGCGCGCGACCGGCGATTTGCCGATGAAGAGAAACACATTCAGCTACACAGACGGATAGAAGCAAACCGGCAGCGAGACTACTGACGGTGGGTGTAGAGAAGGTGTAGATAAGCCACGAACCAAGCAACGCGAGAGGCCAGGTTCACCGAACACCCGAAGCAGGCCGCCAGACAGCGGTTATGCGAATTCAGGCAAAAAAAGCGCGGCTAACCCGGCCACAGCGACAAAAGCGAAAGCCACGGCACGCGCGCACGTCATCAAGGAATCACCATGTTTCTGCAAGGCTACGGGCCGCTTATCCTCTCGGGCACATGGCAAACCGTCAAGCTGGCGGTCTTGTCGCTCGTGTTCGCCTTCGTGATCGGCCTACTCGGGGCGGCGGCGAAACTGTCGAGGAACCGGATTTCTTCGGGTGTCGGCACGGTCTACACCACGCTCGTGCGCGGCGTTCCCGACCTCGTGCTCATGCTGCTCCTGTTCTACAGCATCCAGATCTGGCTGAATCACCTCACGGATTTCCTCGGCTGGGACCAGATCGATATCGATCCGTTCGTGGCGGGTGTCATCGTGCTCGGGTTCATCTATGGCGCGTATTTCACCGAGACCTTCCGCGGCGCTTTCCTCTCCGTGCCGCGCGGCCAGCTCGAGGCGGGCGCGGCATACGGCATGACGCCGTGGCAGACCTTCTCGCGAATCATGTTTCCGCAAATGATGCGTTTCGCGCTGCCGGGCATCGGCAACAACTGGCAGGTGATGGTGAAAGCGACCGCGCTGGTATCGATCATCGGTCTGGCCGACGTCGTCAAGGCCGCCCAGGACGCCGGCAAGGGCACACTGCGTTTTTTCTTCTTCACGCTGCTCGCGGGCGCGGTGTATCTCGTGATCACGACCGTGTCGAATCTCGTGCTGTTGTGGCTTGAACGGCGTTACTCGTCGGGCGTGCGCAAGGCCGATCTCTAAGCCATGAAAACCATCGACACCACGATGAACATGAGAAGCCGAAAGCGGTCGCAAGCAACACGCGACATTCGTGCGCCAAGCGCCCTCGCCTGAAGACAATCACGGCGAACCCAGACACTACCCGGCAACCTCAGGCAACCCAGGTCACCCCACGCGGCGGAATCCATGCTCGAAATCATCCAGGAATACTGGCGCAACTATTTGTTCACCGACGGTTATCGCATCACCGGCCTGGCCATCACCATGTGGCTGCTGGTTGTGTCGATCGTGCTCGGCTTCTGTCTGTCGATCCCGTTGTCGGTCGCGCGGGTATCGAAGAACAAGTTCTTGTCGCGCGGCGTCTGGGTCTACACCTACATCTTTCGCGGCACGCCGCTCTACGTGCAATTGCTGCTTTGCTACACCGGGCT
Source organism: Caballeronia eucalypticola (assembly GCF_047608185.1). Taxonomy (NCBI): domain Bacteria; kingdom Pseudomonadati; phylum Pseudomonadota; class Betaproteobacteria; order Burkholderiales; family Burkholderiaceae; genus Caballeronia; species Caballeronia eucalypticola. The sequence goes on along the minus strand of NZ_JBLKRU010000002.1, from coordinate 80,457 downwards.
CTACAGCCTGCAAGTGGTCCGCGACCACGTCCTGCTCAACCAGTTTTTCCGCGACGGCATGCACTGCACGCTGCTCGCGTTCACCTTGAATACCTGCGCGTACACCACCGAAATTTTCGCCGGCGCGATCCGGGCGACGCCTTACGGTGAGATTGAAGCCGCGCGCGCCTACGGGATGTCGTCGTTCACGCTCTATCGGCGCGTGATCCTGCCGTCGGCGCTGCGCCGGGCGCTCCCCTACTACAGCAACGAAGTGATCCTGATGCTGCATGCGACCACCGTCGCGTTCACCGCCACCGTGCCGGACATCCTTAAGATTGCCCGCGACGTAAATTCCGCTACTTATCAGTCGTTCCAGGCGTTCGGCATTGCCGCCGTGCTTTATCTGTGTATTTCGTTCGCGCTCGTGTGGTTGTTTCGCCGTGCCGAGTACCGCTGGCTTGCGTACTTGCGGCCGCAGGGTAAATAAGTAACAGGGAACGGCACATCATGAACACACCGGCAAGCAAGCTTTTCGTCGATAACCTGCACAAGCAGTACGGCGACAACGAAGTCCTCAAGGGCGTCTCGCTAAGGGCGAAAGCCGGCGATGTGATCAGCGTCATCGGCTCGTCAGGGTCGGGCAAGAGCACGATGCTCCGCTGCATCAACTTCCTGGAGCAGCCGAATCAGGGCCGGATTTTTGTCGATGGCGAGGAAATCCGCACGCTCAAGGACAAGTTCGGTGCACTGAAGTCGGCGGAACCGAAACAATTGCAGCGCATGCGCACGCGCCTTTCCATGGTCTTCCAGCACTTCAACCTCTGGTCGCACCTGAGCGTGCTGGAAAACGTGATGGAGGCGCCGCTGAAGGTGCTGGGGTTATCGAAACAGGAAGCGCTCGAGCGTGCGCGTACTTATCTCGAGAAAGTGGGGCTCGCGCCGCGGCTGGAACAGCAATATCCGTCGCATCTGTCGGGCGGCCAGCAGCAGCGCGTGGCGATCGCGCGGGCGCTGGCCATGCACCCCGACGTCATGCTCTTCGATGAACCCACCTCGGCGCTCGACCCCGAACTGGTCGGCGAAGTACTGAAGGTGATGCAGACGCTAGCCGAGGAAGGCCGCACGATGATCGTGGTGACGCACGAAATGGCATTCGCACGCAATGTGTCGAATCACGTCGTATTCCTTCATCAGGGACGGATAGAAGAAGAAGGACATCCCGACGACGTTTTCGGCAACGCTCGCAGCGAGCGGCTCCGGCAATTTCTGTCGGGCAGCCTGAAGTAAAACTACAGACGCTCCCCGCTACAAATCTGAAAGCGCCCCGAGGGGCGCTTTTTTAGTTGGCGAATCTAAACACATGGACGTTTTTAAGCCACCGGTGCATTAACCCCACATGCATCGCCCGTCAATAGAGGCAATCCATAGCGTTGCAGGTCGATATCGCTTACAGCCTTATCCATCAAAGCTTTACGTCCGATATTGAGCGCGTTTCGCAAATGCGCAACACACCAATCATTGCATTTTCGAGACAGAAAATGGGTTGATAACAATTTTCTTGGCGGCACAAAGGTAATTTGCTAAATTAGTAATCAAAGTACGGAAACGAAGTTCATTAAAAGTAGTTTTACTTCAAAAAGAACTGAGGAGACACCGATCCCAAGGATCGGTTGTGACGCAAGGGGCCAATCAACGGGCACACCGGACGTCACGGACACCGGTCCTTCGCGTGTCATCCCTCTAAATAGTTTCCGGTTCGGTGCGCTGGCGCCGAACCAACACCGCCGCTTTTGGGCTTCTATTTTTGACAGGGTTGGAGGAGATGATGAAGAAAGCTTTGCTCGCGGCTTCGCTGCTGACGGTCGGCGTTGCGGCTCACGCTCAAAGTAGCGTGACGCTCTACGGCCGGCTCGATGCCGGTCTCGAATACATGTCGGGCGCGCCTACAAGTAATGGTACCGCTGGTCCTGGCGTTACTACTGGCAGCTCAAATCGTTTCCGTGCAGAAAGCGGTGACTGGGGTACCAGCCTGTGGGGCTTGAAGGGCGTTGAAGATCTGGGTGGCGGCAACAAGGCCGTGTTCCAGTTGGAAGGCAGCTTCAACACCATGACGGGCCAGGGCCCGGGCAACAATGGTCTCTTCAATCGTTGGGCGACAGTGGGTATCGCCAACGACCAGTTCGGTACCTTCTTGCTGGGTCGTGAACTGTTCATCTCGAACGGCGTGTGGGACTTCGATCCGTTCGGTCAGTCGAACTGGTCGTCGGCGTCGCTGGTGCGTGGCCGCAACTGGCCGCAATCGAGCAACAACGTGTCGTACCAGTCGCCGAAGATCGCTGGCTTTGACGTCTACGGCCAGTACGCGTTCTCGAACACGACGGGCTTCAACGGTAGCGGCGGCAACCCGGCAACACCGGGAACAGGTCGTGAAGGCGGTCTGCAAGTGACTTACACGAACTCGCTGTTCCAGATCCGTGGCTTGTACGACGAGATCCGCAACAACGTGAACGGTGGTCTGGGCGATACGGCCGCAGGTTCGCCGAACGGTCCGTTCAACTACGGCCGCGAATACTTCGCCGGCATCAACGTGTTCCTCGGCCAGTTCAAGATTCAGGCCGTGTATCAAGCGTCGCGTACGTCGGGTGAAACCAATGTACCTATCGGAACGCCGACGACGACTGATCAGGAATGGGGCGGTGTGACGTGGCAAGCTACGCCGGCTGCAGCTTTGATCGCGGCGGTATATCACGTCAATGCGAACAACGGTGCGGGCAACGCCAACATCTACACGATCGGCGGTTCGTACAACCTGTCGAAGCGTACGTTGCTGGACATCCAGGTCGCATCGGCACGTAACAGCAAGAACGCTAACTTTGGTTTGAATGCGAACGCCGCAGGTAACACGGTTTCGACCGATAACCCGCTGCCGGGTCATAACCAGACCGGCGTGTATGCAGGCATCCAGCACTCGTTCTAAGCCGAACGAATCAGCCGGAGCAAGGACGACAGAGAGAGAGTCATAAGGTTTTCACGCTGCTGCGAGAGGCGCGTATCGGTGCGGTGTCCGGAAGGGCATCGCACCGTTTTTTATTTTTGTTGGCACCGGTGGACGGGTTTTCGGGTTTGATGCTTTTGGGTTCTTGTTTAGGATCGCTTGTCATTTGGCGATGTTTTTGGCGTAGGTTCGGTTTTGTTCTCGATGTTTCAAGGTTGAGGTCTTTAGGCCGTGTCGTTAGGTTCCTGCGGTAGCGGTCTGAGTCAATGCCGGGTTGCTGCTTTTTAGGTCTTCGCGCGTTTGGTGTTCAATGTTTTCTTTATCACTATTAGCCACTGCGCGTGGCGGCGCGTCATTTCTTTGTCCAAAGCGACAAAGAAACGAAGCAAAGAAAACGCTTTCACCTCTCTACCCTAAGTGTCCACAGCGTGCAGTTCCATTTCATGGGTGCCCCAAAAGCACGGCGCTCGCCAGAGCTTCGGATGTTTGAACCCCTCCTTCTCGCGAATCCCGACACGAACACGCTTCGCCCCGTACGCTCTCGCGCAAGCACACATTCCCTACCTACCCGCACCGCCCTCACCCTCGTCGTATTTCCTTCCCCCCATACGCAAAAGCCGCCAATGCAAACCTCGCATCAGCGGCTTCTGTATTTCTTACTCTTTACTTCTTACTTCTGCACTCAATCTGGCGCGTCACGTCGCCAGGGGTACTGCCCCGCCTAGTCGCGGGCTATGCCCGCCGCGCCGTGGCTCAGCCAGTCAAGCACCGCGCCCGTGTCGTCATCGCCAGCTTCCCGCACCTTCGCCATCGCATCACTCACATCAGCACTCGCCGGCACCGCTCGGCGGATCGCCACGCCTACCGCTAAAATGTCGATCATCACGAGATGCAAAATGCGCGAGATCATCGACATCTGCGACTCACGAATCTCAATGTGATCCGTCTCCAACGCCACCGTCGCGCGCTTGGCCAACGGCGTGTTGCTCGACGTGATCGCCACCACCGTCGCGCCCTGCTGCATCGCTATCTCAAGCACACGCAACAACTCAGGCGCACGCCCCGACTTCGATACCGCCACAATCACATCGCCCTTCCCCAACAACGCCGCCGACGCAGCCTGCATGTACAAATCGCCATAAGCAATGGTCGGGATGCCGAAACGGAAAAACTTATAGTGCGCATCCTGCGCCACGATGTTCGAATTGCCCAGCCCGTAAAACTCAATCCGCCGCGCACCATTCAAAATATCAATCGCGCGCTCCACATGATCGAAATTCAAATGCTCACGCAACTGCAAGATCGCGGATACGGTGTTGTCCAGAACCTTCGCACCAAAATCAGTAGCGGTGTCGCCCAGATGAACCTGGCTGTGACTCACCGGAATCGTACCGGTCAACCCCGTCGCCAGCTTCAACTTGAAATCGGACAAGCCCTGACATCCCAGCGAACGGCAAAAGCGAATCACGGTAGGCTGGCTCACGTCAGCCTTGCGCGCAATATCAATGATCGGATCATTAATGATCGAACGCGGATGGTTCAGCGCAAGGTCCGCCACGCGGCGCTCTGCAGGCGTCAACGCATCGCGCATCTGGCGAATCCGCTCGAATACCGCAGACGAGCCGCCGTTCGCACGATTCGACAGTTGCTCCGACAAGATCGCCGATACCCCCAGAAACGCCGGATATTCCGCGGTGATGATGAACGTAGGCACGCTCGACAAATACTGCTGAAACCGCCCCTTCGCTTCGAACCGCTCGCGAAACGGCGACTTCGTGAACAGTTCGCCCAACTTCAACACCACCCCGCCGCCGATAAAAATCCCGCCCAGCGCACCCAACGTCACCGCAATATTCCCGGCGAACGTGCCAAGAATGCCGCAGAAACAGTTCACGGTTTCAAGCGCAAGCGCCTCGCCATCGTGTGCGCGCTGCGTAATGCTCGCCGACTCGAGATCGTCCGGCACAATCACGCCATCACGTTCAGCAAGTGCCTGATAAATCAGCAACAAACCCGGTCCTGCCGCCACGCGCTCAAACGACACATGCGAGAATTTCGTGCGCGCAAAACGCATGACCAGATCTTCAGTTTCATTCGACGGCGCAAAGGTCGCATGGCCGCCTTCGCTGCCAAGCGCAATCCATCGGTCATCGGCAGGAATCAGGCCGGACACGCCCAGGCCCGTACCCGGCCCAAGCAAGCCAATCACACTGTTCTGCCGACGCGAACCGCCGCCCACTTGCACTCGCTGGGCATCGGTCAAGCCCGGCAACGCCATGGCTAGAGCGGTGAAGTCGTTCACGACCAGCAACGTGTCGAAGCCCAATGCGCGGCGCGTAGCCTCGATCGAAAAGCTCCAGTCGTGATTCGTCATGGAGACGTGATCGCCATCTACCGGATTCGCAATCGCCACGGCCGCGTGGTTGACGCGGCTCACCTTGATGTCCTTCAGATACTGCTGCATGGCCTCAGCAATACCCGGATAGTCGCGGCCGGGATAAACACGTATTTCGCCAATCACGCCCGGCGCGCTTTCGAGCGCAAACCGCGCGTTCGTGCCGCCAACATCGGCCAAAAGCCTGGGTCCGTCGGCGTGCTGACTTCCGGCCGCTACCGTTACGGCCTTACTTTGCACACCAGTAGACATCGAGCCTGACTCCCTGAGCATTTGCCAACGTGGAGATGGCGTTCTTTTGCGGTGCGGCAAGCGCAGCGTTTAGTACATCTAGCTTCTTCTGGCCACTAATGAACAGATAAAGCTGCTTGACGTCCTTGAGCGCCGACATGGACAACGACACCCGCGCGTGCGGCGCACTGCCCGGATGGACCGAGACAAACCGGTCCGTCGTCGATATCGCAAACGCCCACTCGGGGGCATCGGCGAAAATGGACGCCGTATGGCCGTCCTCGCCCATGCCCAGCACTGCAACGTCAGGGACCCGGCGCTGCGGATCGCCATTCAAATCCGCAATGTGCGCATCCAGCGGCCGGTTCGTGTCGACCAGCGGCAGGAAATGCGCGCCGCTCGCTGCGTTCTGCAGCAGCGTTTCACGCGCAAGGCGCGCATTGCTTGCGCCGTCCGTCTCCGGGACCCAGCGGTCATCGACCAGGGTGACATCGATATGCGCCCAGTCGAGCGCACGCGTCGAAAGCGTTTGCAAGAACGGCTTCGGGCTCGTGCCGCCGGATACGGCAAGCGTTGCGTGTTGGGTGGGATTTCCAGCCACAGCAGCATCAGCCGATGCCGCTCCGCGAGCCGCGAGCGTTGCAGTAAGCGCGTCGCCTACCGCTTCTGCCAATGCGTCGGATTGGGCGCCTGGCTCATCAAAAGTATGAAGCTCGATCACTGCTCCTCCATGCTGCCTTGTTTTGGTTTCATTTCGCCCGTTGCGTAACGCCTAAACCAATTGCTGGAACCACTTTCAGCGTCGCGCGACGGGATTTGTCTCGGCTTTAATTGCAACATGTCTACAGCACGTACGTCTTAGAACACGTTCCACCGACCCATTACTACGGTCTCAATACCAATCTTAATTCTCTTCTTCCAGCCAGCACGTGCCATGTTGCGCGAGCATCGCGCTTGCTGCCGCCGGGCCCCAGGTGCCAGAAGCGTAAGGCTTCGGCGGTTTCGTCGATGCCGCCCATTCGTCCAGGATCGGCTCCACGTAACGCCACGCCGCTTCCTGCTCGTCACGCCGCACGAACAACGCGAGACGTCCGTTGATCACGTCGAGCAGCAGGCGCTGATATGCCTCCATCTGCCCTTCCTTGAAGAACTTGTCGAACGCGAGATCCAGGTGAACGCTTGCGAGATTCATGCCCTCGCCAGGCTGCTTTGCAAGGCAGTACAGACGAATGGTTTCGTTCGGCTGCAAGCGAATCACCAACCGGTTCGCACCCGCGCGTAACGCGTTTGCACCGAGAGCCGAATGCGGCACCGGGCGGAAGTTCACGACAATCTCAGCCGTGCGATCCGCCAGCCGCTTGCCGGTGCGCAGGAAAAACGGCACGCCGGCCCAGCGCCAGTTTTCGATTTCCACCTTCAACGCAACAAATGTCTCGGTACTGCTGTCCGGCCGCACGCCCTTTTCAGTAGCGTACCCCGGCACCGACGTTCCCTTGATCACGCCCGCATGATATTGGCCGCGTACAGCGACCTTGCTGATGTCGCGCGGATCGACGGGTTTAAGCGCGCGCAGGACGCGCAGCTTTTCGTCCCGTACGGAATCGGAATCCATGGAATGCGGCGGTTCCATCGTCACGATGGAAAGCAGTTGCAGCAAGTGGTTCTGCACCATGTCGCGCAACGCGCCGGTGTTGTCGTAGAAATCGCCGCGCGCTTCTACGCCCAGTTCTTCCGCAATCGTGATCTGGATGCTTTCCACCCACTCGCGGCGCCACAACGGTTCGAACAGCGCATTGCCGAAGCGCAGCGCGAGCAGGTTCTGCACCGGCTCCTTGCCGAGGTAGTGGTCGATCCGGTAGATCTGCTCTTCCGCAAAAATCTCGCCGACCGCGTCGTTAATTGCCTGCGATGACTTCAGGTCGTAGCCCAGCGGCTTTTCCAGCACGATCCGCGCATTTTCGTTCAGGCCGACGTCGGCGAGCGCTCGGCAGATCGGCACGAACAGCGACGGGCCGGTGGCCAGGTAGAACACGCGTGTGCCGTCGTGTTCGTTCACCGCATCGCGCAGCAGCTTGAAATCTTCCGGCTTGCCGAGGTCGAGCCGAACGTAGACGAAGCGCGCGAGAAAACTCTTCCACACGGTTTCGTCGACACCATTCTTCGACACGTGCGGCTTGACGTGTTCGTCGACCCACTTCAAATACGCCTCGCGATCTTCGGCGGCGCGCGCCACCGCGACAATCTTGCCGCCTTCAGCGAGCATCCCGCCCCGGTGCGCTTCGAACAACGCCGGCAGGATCTTGCGCATCGAAAGATCGCCAGTTCCGCCAAACAGAACAAAGGTGAAATTCGAGTCGTTTTGCATGTGTCTCCGCTGGGGTTCTGGAGGACCGTAGTCCGATAAAATTTTTTTTGACACTGAATTGTAGTTTAACTACAATTCAAATCAAGGGGTAACGTGATCCCGGAAAAAAACACTTAGTCAATCAGAACATGCGTGTTTTCCCGGAGATTCATGTCTAGTTGCATGGTAATAGACCTGAGCCGATGACGCTTTTGCCAGATAGGCAACGGCACGACAAGGGGCAAAAACCACGTTGATGCAAAACCCCGGACGCTCGCCGCGCTGGCCGAACGCCAGTGTGAACGGGCAAAAATCAAAAGAGGAGACACAGTTGCGATTCGACACACTCATCTCTTGAGAGCCGTGCGGCCGTGGTTCGGTCTGCCGGCCAGGCTGGCGTGCCCAAGGTTCCTTACCCTGGACAATGCTTGGCTTTTCCCGCCGACACCGCCGATAACCGGCCACTTCAGTTTGTTCATGTTCCAGCCATCGCTTCCTGGCGGCATCAGGGGCCAATCGTTTTTTGTTCAGGTGTTCGGAGGAGATAAACAATGAAATTTCGCAAGCTCATCGGCGCGCTCGGCGCCGCAGGTCTGTTGTGCGGCGTGTCGGCGCAAGCGGTTCAGGCAGCTGAATCCTTGTCGGTACTGCACTGGTGGACTTCCGGTGGTGAGTCGAAGGCCGTTGGCGTGTTGAAAGACGACATGACCAAGCAAGGCTACACCTGGAAGGACTTCGCCGTTGCAGGCGGCGCGGGTGCAGCGGCCATGACGGCGCTCAAGACCCAGGTCATCTCGGGCAACGCTCCGTCGGCAGCACAGATCAAGGGTCCGCTGATCCAGGAATGGGCTGAACAGGGCGTGCTCGTGCCGATCGATTCAGTGGCGGGTGACTGGAAGAAGAACCTGCCGCCGGAAATCGACAAGGTCATCCACGCCGACGGTCACTATGTTGCCGCGCCGTTCTCCGTGCACCGCGTGAACTGGCTGTGGATCAACAAGGCCGCACTGGACAAGGCAGGGGGCAAGGTTCCGACCACGTGGCCGGAATTCTTCGAACTGGCTGACAAGATGAAGGCACAAGGCATCGTTCCGGTGGCAGCAGGCGGCCAGCCGTGGCAAGACCTGACGTTGTGGGAAGACGTCGTGCTGTCGCAAGGCGCGGATTTCTACAAGAAGGCGATTGTCGACCTGGACCAGAAGACGCTGACGTCGGACCAGATGGTTGGCGTGTTCGACACGGTGCGCAAGATCGAAACGTACTTCGATAACGGCCGCACCGGCCGCGACTGGAACCTGGCAACCGCCATGGTCATCAACGGTAAGGCCGGCATGCAGTTCATGGGCGACTGGGCCAAGGGCGAATTCGCAGGCGCGAACAAGACCGCCGGTACGGACTATGTCTGCGCACCGGTGCCGGGCACCGCCAAGCAGTACACGTTCAACGTCGACTCGTTCGTGTTCTTCCAGCAGAAGGGCTCGAAGGAAGCAACGCCGGGTCAACTGGCGCTCGCGAAGACCATCATGTCGCCGGCGTTCCAGGAACAGTTCAGCTTGTACAAGGGCTCGATCCCGGTTCGTCTGGGTGTCTCGATGGCCAAGTTTGATGCTTGCGGCAAGCAGTCGTACGCTGATGAACAAACAGCCATCAAGGCAGGCGGATATGTTCCGTCGCTGGCTCACGGCATGGCTCAAGGTGACGCAACAGCAGGCGCGATCACCGACGTCGTGACGAAGTTCATGAACTCGACGCAGGATTCGAAGAGCGCAGTTGCCGCTCTCGCGAATGCAGCGAAGACGAAGTAAGCCGAAGTAAGCATTCGGTTCAGTAACACCGGGCGCGCGGCTTTCAAACGGCCGCGCGCCCGGGTTAATCCCAAGCATGAGTTGGCGTAAAAAACGGCAGTATCCCTGTTCCGGCCTGAGACTCTTGCCGGCAAATTTTCAGGAGTCGAGAAGTGGCTGCCTCCCCTAGCGGTATCGCGAGCAAGACATCGCGCACCCCGCCCCGCCGCACGTCGCCTTTGGCGGCGCTTGCCGACACATATATTCCGAAGCTGGTACTCGCGCCGAGCGTGCTGATCGCGCTGGTGTTCGTGTACGGCTTTATCCTCATTACCGGCTGGCTTTCGCTGACGAATTCGCGATTGATGCCGCGTTACGAATTCACCGGCTTCCAGCGCTATACGGAGTTGTTCTCAAACGACGTCTGGTGGACGTCCGCCGCAAACTTGGGCTGGTTCGGCATTCCGTTCATCGGGATCTGCGTCGGGCTCGGGCTGTTCCTGGCCATCCTGCTCGATCAGAAGATTCGCAACGAAGGTGCATTGCGCGCGATTTTTCTCTATCCGATGGCGCTGTCGTTCATCGTGACGGGCACCGCGTGGCAATGGATCTTGAATCCCGGCCTCGGGCTGGAAAAGATTTTCCACGACTGGGGCTGGACGAGCTTTTCGTTCGACTGGCTCGGCAACCCCGACAAGGCGATCTTCTGCGTGGTGATCGCCGCCGTGTGGCAATCCACGGGGTTTGTCATGGCGTTGTTCCTTGCCGGTTTGCGCGGCGTGGATGCGGAAATCTTCAAGGCCGCTCAGATGGACGGCGCGTCGTTGCCGCGGATCTATCGCAGTATCGTGATCCCGAGCATGCGGCCGGTGTTCTTCTCCGTGCTGCTGATTCTCTGCCACATCACCATCAAGACCTTCGACCTCGTGGTTGCGTTGACCGCGGGCGGTCCGGGCACGTCGTCGTCGCTGCCAGCCATGTTCATGTACACGTTTTCGTTCAATCGCGGGCAACTGGGCCTGGGCGCCGCTTCGTCGATGATGATGCTCGCCACCGTCGTCGCCGTGCTGGTGCCGCTCATGTATCTGGAATCGAGGAGCACGCGCAATGGAATCTAAGATGACGATCAGCCGCGCCGTCATCTATGCGGCGCTGATTCTGTTTGCCCTGTATTTCCTGTTCCCGATCTACGTGATGCTCTCGACGTCCTTCAAGGACCTCGACCAGTTGCGCACCGGCAACCTGCTCACGCCGCCGACCTCGTTCACGTTCGCACCCTGGGTCAAGGCCTGGTCGCAATCGTGTACCGGCGTGCGTTGCGACGGCATGGAACCGTTCTTCATGAACTCCGTGCGCATGGTGATCCCGGCCGTGCTGATCTCGTCGATAGTCGGCGCGTTCAACGGTTACGTGCTCACGCACTGGCGTTTCCGTGGTGCTGACGCCGTGTTCACCATGCTGCTGGTGGGTTGCTTCATCCCCTTCCAGGCCATCCTTTTGCCGATGGCGCGTTTGCAAGGCATGTTGGGACTGGCTAACACCACGACCGGTCTTGTGCTCGTGCACGTGGTCTACGGGATTGCGTTCACCACCATGTTCTTCCGCAACTTCTACGTGAGCATTCCGGCGGAGCTGGTGAAGGCGGCACGGATTGACGGTGCGGGTTTCTTCACCATTTTCACGAAGATCCTGCTGCCGGTATCGCTGCCTATTTTCATGGTGTGCCTGATCTGGCAATTCACGCAGATCTGGAACGACTTCCTGTTCGGTATCGTGTTCTCCGGCGTCGATTCAATGCCGATCACGGTGGCCCTGAACAACCTGGTCAATACATCGACGGGCGTGAAGGAATACAACGTCGACATGGCTGCTGCGATCATTGCTGCCCTGCCTACCCTGCTCGTCTACATGGTCGCCGGCCGGTTCTTCGTGCGCGGCCTGACAGCGGGCGCGGTGAAAGGCTGATTTGCGCGGGGTGCCTTCAGTTGCTGAACGGCGCTCGCGACAGAAGATCAACTGAAGCGCGGACGAAGAGTCTCAGCGCGAGAGACATTAAAGGATTCATAGCATGGCAAGCCTTTCAATCCGCGACGTATACAAGACTTATGCGAACGGCGTCCCCGTTCTGAAGGGCGTGAACATCGACATCGAGGATGGTCAGTTCCTGATCCTCGTGGGCGGTTCGGGCTGCGGCAAATCGACGTTGCTCAATATGATCGCCGGGCTGGAAACAGTCACCAAGGGCGACATCATGATCGACGGCAAGACGGTCAACAACCTCTCGCCGAAGGATCGCGACATTGCGATGGTGTTCCAGTCGTACGCGCTGTATCCGTCCATGACCGTGCGCGAGAACATTTCGTTCGGCCTGAACATTCGTAAGGTCCCGAAGGACGAGCAGAAGGCGATTGTCACGCGGGTGTCGGACACATTGCAGATCCAGCATTTGCTGGATCGCAAGCCCGGCCAGTTGTCGGGCGGTCAGCGTCAGCGTGTGGCCATGGGCCGTGCGCTCGCGCGCGATCCGGTCATGTTCCTGTTCGACGAACCGTTGTCGAATCTGGACGCGAAGCTGCGGATCGAAATGCGCTCGGAAATCAAGCTGCTGCATCAGCGCCTTGGGACGACGATTGTGTACGTGACGCACGATCAGATCGAAGCCATGACGCTGGGCGACCGGATTGCCGTGATGAAGGACGGCGTGGTGCAGCAGTTCGGCGCACCGCAGGACATCTATGATTCGCCGGCGAATTTGTTCGTGGCGGGTTTCATTGGCGCGCCGCCGATGAATTTTATCGATGGCAAGCTGGTCGAGGCCGGGTCGGGCATCGGGCTGGAAATTGACACGGGCGTGGCGCGTAACGTGTTGAACCTGCCGTTCGATGCAACAGCGGTCCGCGGCAAGATCGGTCAGAACGTGATTCTTGGGTTGCGTCCGGAGCGGATCACCGACGCACGCAGTGCGCATAACGTTGAAGATGCACGGCTGCAGCCGATTGAAGTGAAGATCGATGTGATCGAACCGACGGGTCCGGATACGCTGGTGTTCACGCAAGTGAACGGCAAGCGCGTGGTGAGCCGCGTGCACCCGGCGAGCAATCCGCAACCGCTGACGAACATGACGCTGTTGTTCGATGTATCGAAGGCAGTGTTGTTCGATTCGAAGACGGAAGAACGGTTGGCTTGAGGTCACGCGTTCTGAACTAGAAAGCCGCGCACCCGAAGGAGTGCGCGGCTTTTTGTTTTGGGCGCTCAGCGGGCACGCTTGCTTATTGCCACTGCTTGCTTATTGCCACTGCTTGCTTACCGCCCTGCCTCGCGTGCGTGATGCTCAGCGCGCTGGCGCTCCAGACTCCGGCCCAGATCACCCTCGAACATGGCCGAACCTTGATGGCTCAAATTCGACTTCGTATCGATTGCAGGCGGAATGCCAATCGCCGCACACCGCCGGCAGAACGCATAGTCCTCCGAGAGATAGCGCCCGGATTGCGGGTCGATCATGGTGTCGAAAAACGCGTAATGGAGCCCAGCCATTTTCCCGGCGTTGTGTTCCGGCCGGCCGACCAGGCCAGGGTGGTAGCGAAGCTCGGGAAAGCTGCTCGCGAGCTTCAAAAACACCTCGCGCTTGATAAGCATGAATCCCGTTGGTGCGTCGATGACATCGAGAAAACCGTTCTCATCCGGCTCCAGTTCACCCGCGATCGCGGAGGCTGGATAACGGGCGAAGCGCGCTTGAAAATCGCCCTTCGTCGTGCCGGCTGGCAAGGCCTCAGGTAAGCCCTCCGACGGCCAGCCGTCAGTTTTCAACGGATAGACGCCCGCCACCAATGGACGATCCGCCAGAAGCAGGCGAACGACATCCGAACCCTTGAAACCGATATCGCCGTCGATCCACATCAGATGCGTGAATCGTTCGTCCGCGAGATATTCCGCCACCATCGTGTTGCGAGCACGTGTGATCAGGCTGTCGAAGCTGTTGAAATTTATCCTAAGACCGAATTCGTGCCGGTCAGATGTGTCGTACAGATCGAGCAGCCCCTGGACGTAGCTCGTGGTCACTACGCCACCGTAACTGGGTGTGGCCACAAATACATGGCGGGGATTTTTACATCGGTAGTCAAGGTTGCTCCGGAAACGGTGAAATCCATGGTCCTGCGTGCCGGGCCTTCATGCGCCCGATCCCGATCCGTTTTGATACCTGACGGAAAGAGCGGAACGGCATCCTAGCCGAATAAATCATCTCGAAAAACTGCGCGCTCGACGTCGGCCAAGGTTCAGGTTGCGGCCGTGGTTCACCGACATCGCCGCACGGCCCATGCGTCGAACAGGCACAATCGCTGTTTACCGACAATATCGGCGGCGCCGCCATGCTGCGCTTTGCCGTTCAGCAGACTCTCCCGACATGACCCAAAGCTTCCTCGACAGCCATCTCGACCTTGCGTGGACCTCTACGCAGAAACAGTCCAGCCCCGAGGATCCGTTCATTGAACTCGAAGCACTCGATAACGCCCACGTCGACACCTGGGTCAACGCGCAAAACGCCCGCACGACAACCGCGTTCGGTAAAACGCCGCAAACAGATGCACTGACCGCTCGCCTGAAAACCGCGTACACGTCGCAGGAGCGGATCGTGTCGTGCTCGCGTTACAACGATTGGGGCTACAACACGTGGCAGGACGAGACTCATCCGCTCGGGATCGTCAGGCGCACACCCTGGCAAAAATGGCTCGCAGGCACGCCCGAATGGCAAACCATTCTGGATGTCGACCAGATCGACTTGAATACGAGCGCCGCCAAAGACGGCATCCGTTGGGCGCTACACGACTTCGACATGCTCTACCCGACCTGGGACCGGGCGTTGGTGAGCTTGTCGCCCGGCGGTTCAGACGCGTGCATGGTCCGTGAATTCGACATCGAAACACAACGCTTCGTTGAAGACGGTTTCACGCTTCCCGATGTCGGCAAGCATGGCATCTCGTGGATCGATCGCGACACGGTGTATGTCGGCTGGGACGACAGCGCGCATAACAAAAAACCCGCGCTGACCACCTCCGGTTTCCCGCGCCAGGCACGCAAGTGGAAGCGCGGCACGAAGCTGGCCGATGCTCCCATCGTCTTCGAAGGCAAGCGTCGCGATGTATCGGCAGGCGTCGATTACGATCAACTCGAAAAGCTGCATCTGGCTTCGCGCGCGACGTCGTTCTTCGAGACGCTGCAATACTGGCTCGATGAAACCACGGGCGAGTGGGAGCAATACGATGTCCCGCTGCACGCAGAACTTGAGCATTGGAACGGCTGGTTGTTCGTCACGCCGCGCGAGTCCTACGAAGCGGATACAACATCGGGCGCCACGACCTACGCAAGCGGTTCGCTGCTCGTCATTCGCCGCGATGCCTTCCTGAAAGGCGCACGCAATTTCACCGTGCTGTTCGCGCCCTCGGGCCGCAACGTTCTCGCCGATATCGACTTCACGAAGCACTGGCTGGTGATGTCGCTAATGGACGATGGTTCGCCGCGCGTGGAATTACTCGGGGCGCCGGCCGATCTCGAAGGCGAATGGACGCGCCGCGATTTCGCGTTGCCGGCCGCCAGCCAGTCGTACGTTGATTCCATCGACAGCGAACGCGACGACACCGTGCTCGTTCACGTCGAACATTTCCTCGCGCCGCCGTCGCTGTACTTCGCCGATTTCGCGCAACCGGAAAGCGAATGGCAATTGCTTGCCCGCCTTCCCGCTCAATTCGACTCGAGTGGTCTGGTTGCCAAGCGTCGTCACGCGATATCAACCGATGGCGTCGCTATTCCCTATTGGCTGATCGGCCGTGAAGCGAACGTGAAAGGTGATCAGTCGGCACCCTGCCTGCTCTACGGATACGGCGGTTTCGAAGTCGCGCTCGACCCGCATTACGACGCGACCACGGGCATTGCGTGGCTCGAAAGCGGTGGGCTGTACGCCGTCGCGAACATTCGTGGCGGCGGCGAGTTCGGGCCGGAATGGCATCAGGCGGCGCAGCGTGAAAAGCGCCAGGTCGCGTTCGATGACTTCATCGCAGTTGCCGAAGCGCTGGTGGCATCCGGCGTGACGACATCGAAACAACTTGCCATTCGCGGCGGCAGCAATGGCGGCTTGCTCACCGGCGTCATGCTGGTCCAGCGGCCGGATTTGTTCGGCGCGGTGTTGTCCGAAGTGCCCTTGCTCGACATGGCGCGGTTTCATTTGCTGCTGCAAGGCGCATCGTGGATAGATGAATACGGCGACCCTGAGGAAGCAGACGATCTGCGCTTCCTGATGACCTATTCGCCGTATCAAAACGTAAAAGCCGATGCGGTTTATCCGCCGGCGTTGTTCACGTCATCGGCGACCGATGACCGCGTGCATCCCGGCCACGCTCGCAAGATGGCGGCAAGGATGCAGGCGCAAGGGCACGACCGCGTGTGGTATCTGGAGAACCGCGACGGCGGTCACGGTGCGGGCGTGGAGGCCGAAAGCATCGCCCGCGTGGAAGCGACCGCGTTCACGTTCCTGCAGCAGATGGTGGGCAACCGCTAACGTGAAGCAAGGGGGGCGCGGCTGTTTCATCACCCCGCCCCGCTCGCCCTCACCGGCGTGCCGTGCCAGCGCAACACCAGCGTCCGGCCGACGAACGTCAGCACGCCCGTCACGCCGATAACGATTCCCATTCCTTGCGGCGTGCCGTCGTGGAACATCCCGACCGCGACGCTCGCCAGCGCGCCCAGCGCCAATTGCACCGCGCCAAATACTGCGGCCGCGGCGCCCGCGTTGTGCGGGTATCGATGCATCAGGTCAGTCGTGCAGTTAGCCGATAACAAACCGACGACGCCGACCACGAAGAACAGACAGATGACGATCGACCACAGGCCCCCAAAACCGGTGATGCAAACAAACGCCGTTGCGAGCGCTGCGATCACGCTGACAAACGACGCTATCGAAATCAGTTTCAGCGATCCCAGCGGCCCGACCAGCCGCGTGTTCACCACGTTCCAGCTGATGATCCCAATGATGTTCAGCCCGAAGAAAAACCCGTAGTGCTGCGGCTTCACATGAAAGTAGTCGATATACACAAACGGCGTGGCGGTGATGTACGCGAACATCGACGCGAACGCCATGCCGCCGCATAGCGTGTGGCCCCACGTGACGGGATCGGTGAGAAGACGGCCGTAAGCGGCGAACGATCGGCCAAGCGCCGACGTCGCGCGTTTCTCGCGCGGCCACGTTTCCGGCACGCGCAAATACGTGGTCACCGCGCACAGCGTACCGAACACCGTCAATGTGATGAACACCGCGCGCCATCCGCCCAGCAGCAGCAACTGGCCGCCTATCAGCGGCGCAAGCAGCGGCCCAATCGACGTGACGATGGCAAGCATCGAGAGCACGCGGGCCGCATCCGACGGCGCGTGTGCATCGCGTGCAATCGCGCGCGCCAGGACTGAGGCCGAACCTGCACCGAGCGCTTGCAGAAAGCGCAGGAAAACCAGCGAATCGATGGAAAACGACAGCGCGCATCCGACGCTCGCGAGCGTGTACAGCACGATGCCGCCGAGCAGCACCGGCCGGCGGCCATAGGCATCGGAGAGCGGACCGTACACGAGCATGCCGAGCGAAAAGCCGAGCATGAAACTGGTCAGCGTGATCTGCGCGGCGGCGGCGGTCGTACCGAACGAGGCGGCGAGCGCGGGCAGGCTCGGCAGATACATATCGATGGAAAGCGGTCCGCACGCCGCCAGCGCGCCGAGCAACAGGATCAATCGGCGGTCGGAACGGCGCTTAATGATTTCGGGCATGAGAGGCGAAAGGAAGCTTGAGGAAAAGGCGCGGTTTTCGAAACCGGCGAGCAATGAGCAACGACTGGCGAAACGAGTGCGAAAACCTCGCAAAGGCCATGTCCGGCGTACCGTCGAACAGCTTAAACAAAGCCTTAAAACACAGTGCATTGTACGCGCCCCGCTTTCGTTGGCCTCACGGTTGTTCTTTTGAATGCGGCGCCGGGGCGGACCGTCGCGGGCTCGAAGCAGTCGACTCCGGTACAATTTCAGCTTGATTTCCTGCTGCCGCGAGCCGGGCGTCGAACGCAGCCGGACCCCGCCGAATGCGATTTCGGCGCTGATCCAGGTTTGAAAACGAAGCCAGCGGCCGCAGCCCTCTTCAGCCGAACCCGTCATTCAGCGCAGGCCCCGTCATGTCCAGAAATGAAGCTCTCTTCGAACGCGCCCAAAAAACCATTCCCGGCGGTGTGAACTCGCCAGTGCGCGCGTTTCGCTCGGTCGGCGGCACGCCGCGGTTCATCGAACGCGCGCAAGGTCCGTATTTCTGGGACGCCGACGGCAAGCAGTACATCGACTACATTGGTTCATGGGGACCGATGATCCTCGGTCACGTTCATCCCGAAGTACTCGACGCCGTGCAGCGCGTGCTCGCGAACGGGTTTTCGTTTGGCGCGCCGACCGAATCCGAGATCGAGATCGCGGAAGAAATCTGCAAACTGGTGCCATCCATCGAACAGGTTCGCATGGTGTCGAGCGGCACCGAGGCGACCATGAGCGCGCTGCGTCTCGCGCGCGGCTTCACGAAGCGCGACCGGATCATCAAGTTTGAAGGGTGCTATCACGGTCACGCGGACAGTCTGCTCGTGAAAGCGGGATCGGGTTTGCTGACGTTCGGTAACCCGACGTCGGCAGGCGTTCCCGCCGATATCGCCAAGCACACCACCGTGCTCGAATACAACAATGTCGAACAGCTTGACGAAGCGTTTGCCGCGTTCGGCGCGGAAATCGCGTCGATTATCGTGGAGCCGGTAGCCGGCAACATGAATCTGGTGAAAGCCACGCCCGAGTTCCTGCAAGCACTGCGCGCGCGTTGCGACGAGTACGGCTCCGTGCTGATTTTCGATGAAGTCATGTGCGGTTTTCGCGTGGCGCTCGGCGGTGCGCAGGAAGTCTATGGCATCAAGCCGGACCTGACCTGTCTTGGCAAGGTGATCGGCGGCGGCATGCCGGCGGCGGCGTTCGGCGGACGCCGGGACATCATGGCGCATCTCGCGCCGCTCGGCGGCGTGTATCAGGCGGGCACGTTGTCGGGGAATCCAATCGCGGTCGCGGCCGGCTTGAAAACGCTGCAACTGATCCAGGCGCCGGGGTTCTACGAGACGCTGACAAAGCAAACGCGCCGTCTCGCCGACGGCCTCGCTACCGTCGCCGAGAAAGCCAAGGTTCCGTTCTCGGCGGATGCTATCGGCGGCATGTTCGGCTTGTATTTCGCGGAAACCATCCCGGGAAGTTTCGCTGAAGTCACGCAGGGCGACACGAAGCGCTTCAACGCGTTTTTCCACGAGATGCTCGACGCCGGCGTGTACTTCGCGCCATCGGCGTATGAGGCGGGTTTTGTGTCGATTGCCCATGACGACGCCGTGATCGATGCGACGCTCGACGCCGCCCGCGGCGCCTTCGCCCGCGTCGCCGTCTAAGCGCCGCCGCCATGTTCTCGCAGACCGATTTCTCGCACATGGAGCGCGCGCTGGCGCTGGCCGCGCGCGGCATGTACACGACGACGCCGAATCCGCGCGTCGGCTGCGTGCTGGTGAAAGACGGCGATGTGATCGGCGAAGGTTTCACGCAACCCGCCGGTCAAGATCATGCCGAAGTTCGCGCGTTGAAAGACGCGCGGGCGCGGGGCTACGATCCGCGCGGCGCAACGGCTTACGTCACGCTCGAACCATGCAGCCATTTCGGCCGCACGCCGCCGTGCGTGCATGCGTTGATCGACGCGCGGGTCGTGAAGGTGATCGCCGCCATGGAAGATCCGAATCCGGCGGTGTCCGGACGCGGACTGGCGATTCTTCGCGATGCGGGTATCGATGTGCGCTGCGGTCTGCTGGCCAATGAAGCGTACGAGATGAACATCGGCTTTGTGTCGCGCATGACGCGCCGCCGTCCGTGGGTACGCATGAAGGTCGCGGCCACCCTCGATGGCCGCACGGGTTTGCCGACTGGCGAAAGCCAGTGGATCACAGGCGAAGCGGCGCGTGCCGATGGTCACGCATGGCGTGCTCGCGCGTGCGCGATCCTGACGGGCATTGGCACGGTGCGCGAGGACGATCCGCAACTGACCGTGCGGGCAGTGGAAACGCCGCGCCAGCCGCAACGCGTATTGATCGATAGCCGCCTGGACGTGCCGCTCACCGCCCGGATTCTGGAAGGCACGCCGCCGTGGGTGTTTTGCGGCGCTGAGCCCGACCCGGCGAAAGCCGATGCGCTGCGTGAACGGGGTATCGAATTCACGTCGTTGACGAACGAGCACGGCAAGGTCGATTTGCCCGCCATGCTGGGTATTCTCGCGGATCGCGGGATTAACGAATTGCATGTGGAAGCGGGCCACAAGCTCAACGGTTCGCTGTTGCGAGAGGGCTGCGTCGACGAATTGCTGGTCTATCTCGCGCCCAGTTTGCTGGGCAACGCGCCGGGCATGTTCGATTTCGCCCCGCCCGATACACTCAACGCCCGGCCGCATTTGCGGTTTCATCGGATCGACCGGTTGGGTGATGACCTGCGGATTCTGGCGCGCTTCGCGGTGGTAAAAACCGATGCGCCCACGGACGCAAAACCGGTCATCTGACGCGCAGCAAAACTCACACAATTTAAGGAAGCACGACGATGTTCACAGGAATTGTCGCGGCGGTCGGCCGCATCGAAGCAGTTACGCCGTTGGGTTCAGCTACCGATGCCGATACCGGCGTGCGTCTCACAGTCGCTTCCGGCGGGCTGGATCTCGCGGATGTGCAGCTTGGCGACAGCATCTCGATACAAGGCGCGTGCATGACCGTGATCGAGAAGTCGGCGGCGTCGTTTGCCGTCGATGTATCGCGCGAGAGCCTCAACAAGACGGCAGGACTTTCCGAACCCGGCGATGTGAACCTGGAGAAGGCACTGCGTACGCATGACCGGCTGGGCGGGCATCTGGTATCGGGGCACGTTGATGGTCTTGGCGAAGTGACGCATTTCGCGCCGGTTGGCGAGTCACATGAGCTGAGGATTCTCGCGTCGCGCGATATCGGTAAATATCTGGCTTATAAGGGTTCTGTGACCGTGAATGGCGTGAGCCTGACGGTCAACACCGTGAACGATCGGCCCGACGGCTGCGAGTTTTCGATCAACCTGATTCCGCATACGGTGGAAGTCACGACGTTGCGGCATTTGTTGGCCGGCGCGAAGGTCAATCTGGAGATCGATTTGATCGCGCGGTACGTGGAGCGGATTCTCAGCACGTCTCAGGACGGCTACAAGCCATTGGCATAGCGCGATTCCCCGAGAATCGGCTGTCTCCCGTCGCCTCAAAGCCAGGTCAGGGAATTCAAAAGCACACGCACTCCGCCCGGCGGAGCTTCCAGCACACCGATCAGACCGGTCGTGGATGGAAGCTCCATGGCGTCGCCTGGGCGAAAAGCGCTTCAATACAAAAAACCGCCCGAAGGCGGTTGGATGATTAACCCTTGGGGTTCGCTGCGATGAACGAAGCCAGCGCCGACTGCCAGCCATAGGCTTTGCCGCTGTTGTTGTAGAGGCCGTAGCCATCCGTGAAGTCGTACATCTCGTAAAAGTTAAAGCCGACCACTTGCGGCTGCGCGACCATCTGTGCCATTGCCTGATTGACGTATGCCACGCCGGTACTTGCCGAAACCGAAGTCGACGACTGGCCGATACCGCACTCGGAGAAGTAAAGAGGCTTCGTGCTGATCTTCGCGATGGACGTGAAGACGTTGTACGTGCCGCTAATTCCATACACCGATTCCATGTTGCCGCCGGTGTAGTAGTAGTGCCACGCGATCATGTCGAAGTTTGCCGGTGCCGTGGACATCGCCGAACCATTCGGCTGGGTGTTGCTCACGATCATTTGCAGGAAACCGAAATGGATATAAGCGATGCCGCCCAGCATTACCTTGGTCTTGCCGGTGGTGTCGACACTGCGGAAACCATTGCAGAGGCCGGCCTGGAAGGCGATGTACAACGGAGCGGTGGAATTGTAGTGCGACGGAAGATTGCCATCGACGTTGTTGTTCACGCAGGCAATATCCATCTCATTGCCCATCTCGATCACGGGCACCAGGCCAGCAAAGGTGTTCGCGGCCGCAACGCCCAACTGGTAGCCTTGGGTATAGGCGCTGGAGACCGAGGAACCCGTTGGCGTCGCAGCGACCACCGGCAGCACCGTGATGCCCTTCATGCCCGGGATCACCGTGTTGGCCAGCGTGGTCATGCCCGCCTGGTCATAGCAGTCCTGCCGGCACGTCTTCATCCCGTTTGCCGTCATCAACGCAACCTGCTGAGCCAGCGAAGTTGACTGATACAGGCCGCCCTGGATGTAATGGGCATTGATACCGTAGAACGGCAAGACGCCCGCAGCGGGAGTCGCCGGCGCTGCAGCGCCGATCGTCACGCTCAAAGAGGCCGATGTGGACGTACCGCCTGATTTCCCTGCCGCGACGCTGAAGGCCATCACGGTCAGCGTCTGGGCGCCCGTGAGCGTGCCCATCTTGACACTCGCGCTCCACTTCCCGCCAGAAGGCGTCACGTCGGAGCTGAGCTTGGTGCTGCCGCTATAGACCGCGACGTTGACCCATTGCGTGCCTGCGGTGCCGCTCACGGTGAACGTGGACGTTGCACTGGCATTCTGCGCGGGCGATGTGACCGCGAAGGCAGTCGTACTGCCCGTTGCAGCCTTCTGAGCATTGGCTTCGGCGCCGTCGACAGCAGCGCCGCTGCTATCAGTACCACCGCCGCCACATGCACTGACGAGCGGCGCAATGCAGCCAGCGATAAGACAACCTAGAACCTTGCGGCGCGCATTAAAATCGTTCATTTGGAATCCTTAGAATTTATCAAAAAGACGAGACACCTCAACGGCCAGGTCGTTATCCGTTCTGGCTGGTTTTGTGCGCCTGCAGTGAAGTAGCGAGCTTCGTGCTCGCCTGGAAGGTCAGACGGCCGGCATCTTCATCGTTTGCTCGACGGTAAAGGATGGATGCGGCTCTAAATTTTCGTTGTACTAACATCGCAAGTTTCTCCATCGCCGAGGGACCTCGACGAAAATGTTTGTGAAAAAGCACTCGGATCGACTACTTAGCGGTCGGACCAACACGAGCCCTTCCATCCCTCAGCCATGGATCTTGGTCACAGCCGATGCGATACGGCTTCGAATCCATCTAATTAGGGGTACTACCAAATCTCCCCGTTGCGGAAATCATTTCAATTTCCTTACCCCGGAGGTTTGCGTCACGCGCCCAGTACGGCGTACACAAATCCGGTTGTCGAATAGTCCGTGGGTGCCGTGACCGGGCTGACGGACGGGGATTTATGCACAAAGGAGCCTGCGCAGAACGTCGCGTGCGACGAAGGCGAACAACGGGACGACTGCTACATATCGATCACGCGGCCTTACAGATCTGCCGGCGATAATTCGCCAAGACGAACGGAGTTCGCCGTGCGCGGACCAGAGCGCTCGTCCTTTTATTTACCAGACAAATTAGTCAGTACTTCTTACTTGAATAAAAGGTTTTTGCGCTCGCACCTGCAATCTCGATGCTGAGCGGAATGTTACATTAAAGAAACGTTTTTAATCATTGATGACTCGATCCATCTTGTAACTTTCTGTGAGATATGGAAATAGTTACCTTATCATCCTGTTTTTAAGGGAATTTTTTCCCTATTTCCCGAAAAAAATGACGAAATATCAAAATTTGGCAGTAAATCTACAAAATTTATTTAGTCCGTATTTGTACGATGTTTCAGATTTGAATCAAATTTTATCAACAGCCTTTTCGAGCCAATACGGACCGGTAAGCGCCCGCAGCAAGGTCAATTCGACCGGTTTTCACGATTGCCGCATTGATGTTACCGAATGCCCCTTCTCACGATGTCCGCACGAACTTGTAAAACGACGACCGTCGCCTCTGGTTAGCCGGCGTTCGCATCCCGTCGAATTGCTTGAGCGCGTGGAACGGAATCAGCGGATCCCGTTTTGGAAATCCAGCTAGCGTCACGCATTTCGATCTGGGTCATGCCGAGGCCGCGCGAAGGGGTGGCTTGCACGTACGCTATCTGCGAGGTGAGCAACACTCCTTCATCAGCCGGATGACACCGAACATGCGCCGTCACCAGCGTTGCCATTCCATTCCAATAGTCACTGACAGCACTCGCGCTTATACTGCCGGACAACCGGTTGCCGTCGCCATGAAGCGTGCAAAACAAGTCGGGCGGCGCGAGTCGGACTCAAAAACTGGAGGAAGACAAAATGAAGCCTTTCGTTTCCCGCTGTACGGTTGCGGCCTCAACGATCATCGTTTGTTTGCTGTCCGGACTCGCGCACGCAGATGCTGCGCATCCAGTAATTGCTCTTCTGCCCGGCGTGGTTGATCCGTTCTACTTCACAATGCATCGCGGCGCGGAACGGGCGGCCAAGGAAGAGAAAGTCGAGTTGCTGTTCCAGGTTCCCAAAGCGTGGAACACCAGTGAGCAAGTGCCTATCCTCAAGGCGTTCATCGCCAAGCATCCTGACGTACTGCTGATTTCGCCAGTCGATAAACAACAACTGATTGGACCGCTGAAAGAGGCCGCGGACGCCGGCATCAAGGTCATTACCGTCGACACCTATATCGGCGATGGACACTATCAGACGGGCAAGGGCGACGCTGATTTCCCGCTCTCGTATATTGCTTCGGACAATCTCGAAGGCGGCCGGGTCGCAGCACGCGCGCTTGCTAAAGCGATAGGCGACAAAGGCACGGTTTATTGCGAGAACAACAAGCCGGGGATATCAAGCACCGACGCGCGTGCCGAAGGTTTCGCCGACGAGATGAAGAAGCACCCCAACGTCAAAGTGCTGCAAACGCTGTACAACGAGGACGATGCCAACCAGGCCGCTGCGCACGTAGCGGCGGTGTTGGCGCGCAATCCGGACCTTGCGGGCGTGTTCGGCGCGAATACATTCTCGGGCAGCGGCGCGGCTCAGGGCGTAAAGGCGGCGGGCAAACAAGGCGTCGTCAAGGTGGTCGTATTCGATGCTGTGCCGGGCATCGACAAGCAAATCAAGAGTGGCCTCGTCGATATCGCGATTGCGCAGCGTCCGGATGAAATTGGTTATTACGGCGTCAAGTACGCCGCCGATGTCATTCACGGCAAGAAGATTCCCACCCTCAAGAGCACGGGTTTCGAGGTTCTCGATAAGAACAATATCGACAAGCCCGACATGCAGCAATACATCTACTCGAACTAGCCGCAACAGAATGGCTTAATCGATAGATCGTCTCCACCGCGTGCGCCTCCGCGCACGCGGATTCTGCTCATAACAACGCGGATAACTCCATGGATAACTCGCGTCTCGACAAGATCGCGCTGATTACCAAGCTATGGCCGTGGCTGTTCCTGGCCGCCCTGCTCGCCTTCTTCGAGGTGTATGCGCAGATCTCGGCTCATCGGTCATTTCTTTTTAACGCCTACAACCTGCAATCGATTGGTCTTGCCGCCGCCGCTCCGCTGTTGCTCGCCATCGGCCAGACCTTCGTGATCATCACGGCTGGCATCGATCTGTCGGCGGGTTTCGTGATGGGACTCGCGGCCGTCTGCGTCGCGCAGTTCACGCTGTTCGGCAGCGGCTCGCCATGGATCCTGTTCGTGTCCATTCCGCTCACGATTGTGGTTTGCCTGATTCCCGGGCTGGTCAACGGCGTGCTGATCGCGTGGCTTGGCGTGCCGGCGTTTATCGGCACGCTCGGCATGTATGGCGTGGCGCGCGGTGCAGGTTTTCTCGCGGCCGGCAGCGGCATGACCGTGTCGGTGGACAACACAGGTCTTGCGTGGCTCGGCGCCGGGTGGACGCCCGTGGTGCTGACCGGAATGCTGCTGGTGATCATGCATCTGTTGTTATCGAAGACGCGCTTCGGGCAGTACACCTACGCAATCGGCGGCAACCCGCAGTCGGCCGTGCGTGCGGGCATCAACGTCAAACGTCACTTGCTGGTCGTGTACCTGATCGCCGCCGCGTTCGCCGCGGTCGGCGGGATCATCTATACCGCGCGTTTCGCCGCAGGCGCTGCCAATGCCGGCGAGCCGATGTTGCTCGATTCGATCGCCGCTGTCGTGATCGGCGGCGCGAGCCTGTTCGGCGGCACCGGCAATGTGATCGGGACGCTGATCGGCGCGCTGATCATCGCGGTGATCCAGTTCGGACTGGTGTTCGTCGATGTCAACGCGTTCTGGCAATTCATCGTGGTGGGTATTGTGATCATCCTGTCGGTACTGATCGATCAATACAAGGACCGCCTCGGAGGCGCTCAATGACCACGCCGATCCTTGAAGTGCGCGACATCTCGATCCGCTTTGGCGGCGTGGAGGCGCTCAAGCACGTTTCATTGCAATTGCTGCCGGGCGAAGTGCTGGCGCTCGCCGGCGACAACGGCGCAGGCAAGTCGACGCTGATCAAGATCATTTCCGGTGTCTACCGGGCCGATCAAGGCGAACTGCTGTTCGACGGCGCGCCGTTGCAGTTGCGCGATCCGCAGGATGCGCGCGCTCGCGGGATCGAGACGATCTATCAGGACTTGGCGCTGGCCGACAACCTGGACGTTGGCAGCAATATCTTCCTGGGCCGCGAACCGCTACGCCGGCAACTCGGCTTTCAGGTCATCGACCGGCCGCGTATGGCGCAGGTCGCGCGCGAAGTGCTGAAGCGTCTCGACATCGTGATTCCCGAGCGCAAGCTTGGCGGTCCCGTGAAGATGCTATCGGGCGGACAGCGACAAGCCATTGCCATTGGCCGCGCCATCTATTGGAACGCCCGCGTGCTCATCATGGACGAGCCCACCGCCGCGCTGGGCGTGCCCGAGCAGCGCAAGGTCATGGAGTTGATATCGACGTTGAAGGCCGAAGGTGTCGCCGTTCTCCTGATCTCGCACAATCTGCATGACATCTTTGCAATCGCCGATCGCATTGTCGTGCTGCGGCGTGGCGAAGTGGCCGCGGAGCGGCCAGTCCAGCAAACCAATGGCGATGAAATCGTCCACCTGATGGTCGGCGATACCTACGTGAGCCCCGGATAGACGGGACATCGAAAGCAACGAACCTATAACCGTTCGCCATGGTGCCGGAGGACTTCATGCATCGATCAGGCAGCAGCGCAAGCCAGCTTCCGCTCCTGCACCGCAAGCCTCCGGATGACAACCGTCAGGACAAACGCTGCTATTTCACAAGCAGCAGCGGTCCAGCCAAGATCGCTGACCGATGTAAGACTCAATGTGAGTGAACCCAGCGCGGCGCCGAGCGAAAAGCCGAGATACATGAACGAAGCGTTCAGCGACAAGGCAATCGGCGCTCCACGCATGCCCGCGATGCTGATCAGCCCCGCTTGCTGCGCCGGGTAAAACGACCAGTGCGCCACGCCCCAGGCCACCACGCCCAGCAGGATGGGGACCAATGCCATCGACGCCGGCAACCAGTGCGCGCTTGCCGACATCATCGAGAAAGCGAGGATCGACACAATCAGGCACGGGACGATCACGCGGCGCGGGCCAACGCGATCCACAGCCTTGCCGCCGATGAACACACCAACCGCCGCCGCGACGCCCCACGTGAATAGGACATAGCCAATCTGCGCGCCATGCAACGGCGTCGTCTTGGCGATGAACAGGGCAAGGAAGGTGTAGATCGTGTAGGCGCCCATCGCCCAGAGCGTGGTGACAAGCAAGGTCATCAGGATGACTGGCTGACGTGCGACATGGATACGTTCGCGCAGCGTGGCGGACGGCAATCCTGCGCCGATCGTGCGCGGCAAGCCGAACAACAATCCAGCCGTAGCCATCGCGGACAATGCAGCGACGCCCGCAAACGTCATGCGCCATCCAAGCCTGTCACCGATCAGCGCGCCAAGCGGCACGCCGAACGCCACCGCGATCGTGATGCCGCCGTTGACGATAGCCAGTGCTGTACCACGCCGTTCCGGACCGGCGATAGCGCCCGCCAGGGCATTCGCGCCGGGAACGTACAAACCGGCAGCCGCGGCGAGCAAGACGCGAGCCGCCATCAATTCCCAATAATTCTGGGCGCCCCACGCAATCAGGTTAGCCAGCGTGAAGGCTGAAAGCGACAGGATCATCAGCGTTCGCCGATGAAACCCGCCAGTCAGAGCCGTCAGGACCGGCGAACTGAACGCGTAGGCCAAAGCAAACACGGTCACCAGCTGACCCGTGGCAACGATGCTGGTGTGCAGGTCTGCCGCCATGTCGGGCAGCAGGCCGGCGATCATGAAGCTCTCGGTGCCGACTGCGAAGGTACCGAGGGCCAGCCAGTAAAGCGGCGCAAGCGAAATGCGTGCGCCCGTCGAGTGAGTCGAGGTCATCACATGCTCCGCTTATGTTTCGCTTAAGCTGCTACCAGGTCCTTGTCATAGAACGGATAGTCCGTATAACCGACATCGGTACCGCCGAAGAAACTGGGGCGGTCATACGGATTCAAGGGCAACTGGCGGCGCAAGCGTTCGGGCAGATCCGGATTGGCGATGAAGTCGCGGCCAAATGCAACCAGGTCGGCATCGCCCGCCTGCAAGATGGCTTCGGCCGTTCCGCTCTTGAAACCGCCGGCAGCGATGATGATTCCCTTGTAGTGCTTGCGAATCAGTTGCGCGGCAACCGGGTTCTGGTCCTTGCTTTCGTCATCCACGTTACCGAGTACGCGCGGCTCGATCAGGTGCAGATACGCCAGATTCAGCTTGTCCAATTCTTCCGCTACATAGCTGAAGAGCGCTTCGGGATTGCTGTCGGACATGTCGCCCCACGTGCCGCTCGGGCCAAGGCGCACGGCCACACGTTCGCTGCCCCACACCGAGATGACGGCTTGAGTCGCTTCGATCAAAAAGCGCGCACGGTTTTCGAACGAACCGCCGTAGATATCGGTGCGCTTGTTGCTGCCGTCCTGCAGGAACTGGTCGAACAAGTAGCCGTTGGCGGCGTGCAGTTCAACGCCATCGAAACCGGCCTGCTTGCCGCGAATGGCTGCGGTGCGGAAGCTCTCGACCAGATCGGCGATCTCGGGAATGGTCAGCGCGCGGCTCGGCGTGTTCGGGACCCAGCCCGCTTCGGTGTAGGCAACGCCGCCATGCAACACGGCGGAAGGTGCCACCGGCACGGCGCCGCCCGGCTGCAACTGGCTGTTGGACTGGCGTCCAGCGTGATAAAGCTGCAGGAAGATGCGGCCGCCTTTAGCGTGCACGGCGTCCGTCACCACCTTCCAGCCGGCGATCTGACTATCGTCGTACAGGCCGGGCGCGCCCAGGTAACCGTTGCCGTTGGCCGCAGCGATGGTCGCTTCGCCAATCAGGAAGCCGCCCTGTGAAGTACGTTGTGCGTAGTACTCGGCCATCAACGGGCCGGGTTTCGCGCCGTCTTCGGCACGCATGCGGGTGAGCGGCGCCAACACGACGCGATGGGAAAATTCAAAAGGACCGACGTTGATGCTGGAATGAAGTTTGGACATGATTTCCTCAAGATTCAGTGGCTGTTGAATGTTGATCAGCAGCGGGTTTTTGACCTTGAGGAGAGTGTATGGACTGTCCGGGAAAAGAAAAATGGGCTAAGGTTCCGAATATATTGGACTAAAATGTCCGCAATCGAGCGGGTCGCCGTAGCGTTGCCCATCGATGCCGCCTTCTTCGGACCCAAGAAAATCACGCTCAGGTATCGGGCATATCGGATGAATATGTCTGCAATTGCTTTCGGGATGCGTTGATGGATAGCCTCAGCGGCATTTCGATGTTCGTGCAGGTCGCGGAGACCCGCAGTTTTACCGAGGCGGGACGATTGCTGGGCGTATCGTCGTCGGCGGTCGGCAAGAGCATTGCGCGCACCGAGGAACGCTTGGGCGTTCGGCTCTTTCACCGCAGCACGCGTAGCGTCACGCTCACAGCCGAAGGTGCCTTGTTCCTGGAGCGGTGCCGGCGCATTCTGGGCGAAGTCGAAGCGGCGGAAGCCGAACTGTCCGGCGCGGTGGGCAGTCCTCGCGGAAGGCTGCGGATCAGCACGCCGCAACTGTCCGGGTTGTTCATGCCGATGCTGGACGGCTTCATGAAGCAATACCCGGACATCGAGATCGATGTCGATTTCTCCGATCGCATGGTGGATATCATCGAAGAAGGTTTCGATGCCGTCATTCGCACGGGCGAGCAGCTTGACTCGAGGCTGATATCGCGGCGCCTGGGTTCGTGCGGACAGGTAGTGGTCGCCTCGACCGGATATCTCAAGCAACATGGTGTTCCCGCGCATCCCTCCGAACTCGTTCAGCACGCTTGTTTGCTGCATAAATTTCCCGCCAGCGGCAAGCTGGAACGCTGGCCCTTTCGGCTTGCTGAATCGGAAGCGGAGCCGGAGTTACCGCAAACCTTCGTCAGCAATACCATCGAAGTCCTGGGCTTTCTCGCGCTTCAGGACAAGGGCCTGGCCCTCCTGCCAACCTTCCTCGTGCGGGATGCGCTGGCGAGCGGCGAGCTGCAGATCGTGCTGGGTGATTTCATCGACCAGACCGTCACCTTCTGGATCTTGTGGCCGGCAAGCCGTTACGCCTCGCCGAAGCTGCGGGTTTTTATCGATTACGTGAGTGAGAATTTGCGGATTTAGGTTGGGGGAGGTTTGACGCCGCGTGTGTGGCATCCCGCCAATAACCAGCCAGATGGCCAACACCAGCGCAAAACCGGCAAAACCAGCGCGTTGACATCGGCGGTGGCGTAAAATACGCCCTTTCTCGCACCGGACGACCAACGCTATGACGCTCGCCTCCACTCCAGAGATCATCGCCGAGCTGAAGGCTGGCCGGATGGTGATCCTCGTCGACGAAGAAGACCGCGAAAACGAAGGTGATCTCGTCATCGCCGCCGATTTCGTCACGCCGGAAGCGATCAATTTCATGGCGCGCCACGGCCGTGGACTGATCTGCCTGACTCTCACGCAAGACCGCTGCCGCCAGCTGAACCTGCCGCTGATGACACAGCGAAACGGCACCCAGTACGGGACGGCGTTCACGGTGAGCATCGAGGCAGCCGAAGGCGTGACCACCGGCATCTCCGCCGCAGACCGCTCACGCACCATTCAGGCGGCGGTCGCGCACGACGCAAAAGCCGAGCATATCGTCCAGCCGGGTCACGTATTTCCGATCATGGCGCAACCGGGCGGCGTGCTGGTCCGCGCCGGGCATACGGAAGCGGGCTGCGACCTGACGGCAATGGCCGGCCTGACGCCAGCGTCGGTGATCTGCGAAGTGATACGCGACGACGGCGAAATGGCCCGGTTGCCTGATCTGATCGAATTCGCCGAGCTGCACGGCATTCGTATTGGCACGATCGCCGACCTGATTCACTACCGCTCACGCACGGAATCGATTGTGGAGCGCGTCGCCGAACGCACCATGCAAACGGCGCATGGCGCGTTTCGCGCGGTGCTGTATCGCGATCAGCCAAGCGGCTCGCCGCATATTGCGCTGGTGCGCGGGCAGCCGTCACCGGATCGGGAAACGCCGGTGCGCGTGCATGAACCGCTGTCGGTGCTGGATCTGCTCGAAGTGGACTCGTCCACGCACTCCTGGACGCTGGACGCAGCAATGAAGGAAATTGCGGCCCGCGACCTGGGCGCCATCGTGCTGCTCAATTGCGGCGACACGAAAGAGCATCTCGTCGATGTCTTCCAGGCGTTCGAGCGCGAGGACAAAGCGGCCGAACTTAAACGCCGCCCAATCGATTTCAAGACCTACGGCATCGGTGCGCAGATCTTGCGCGAACTGGGCGTGGGCAAGATGCAGGTGCTGTCGAATCCTCGCAAGCTCGGCAGCATGTCGGGTTACGGTCTCGAAGTGACCGGGTTCATCCCCATGCCGGGTTGTCCCGCCACGAGTTCCACGGAATCGGCAGATCCCGCTTCCATCGCCCATTTACGCTCGGTCTGACCCGCGCCAACCACCACACTGCATCACACTGAAAACGGATAAATAATGGAAATCGGACAATACCAACCGAACCTCGACGGCGACGGATTGCGCATCGGGATCGTGCAATCGCGTTTCAACGAACCGGTCTGCAATGGCCTCGTGGATGCTTGCACGGAAGAACTTGAACGGCTCGGCGTGATTGGTGAAGACGTGTTGCTCGTCACCGTGCCGGGCGCACTCGAAATTCCGCTGGCACTTCAAAAGCTGGCTGAATCGGGTCAGTTCGATGCGTTGATCGCGCTTGGCGCCGTGATTCGTGGCGAAACGTACCACTTCGAGCTGGTATCGAATGAAAGCGGCGCGGGCATTTCCCGTATCGCACTGGACTTCGGCACGCCGGTCGCGAATGCAGTCCTGACGACCGAAAACGACGAGCAAGCTGTTGCCCGCATGACGGAAAAAGGCCGCGACGCTGCACGCGTGGCGGTGGAAATGGCGAACTTGTCGGTCGCGCTGGAACAGCTCGGCGGTGACGATGAAGACGAAGACGACGAGGACCGTGCATGAAAAGCGCTCGACGACGCTCGCGCGAACTCGCGACACAAGGGCTTTACCAATGGTTGCTGTCGGGCGCGCCCGGCGGCGAGATCGACGCGCAGTTGCGCGGCGCGCAAGGCTTCGACAAAGCCGACCAGGAACATCTGGACGCCATCCTGCACGGCGTGATCAAGGAAGCGGACATCATTTCCGCCGAACTCCAGCCGTGCCTCGACCGTCCGCTCGAACAGCTTTCACCAGTCGAACGCGCGGTGCTGATGGTCGCTGCGTTCGAGTTCAAGCATCACCTGGATATTCCTTATCGCGTGGTGATCAATGAGGCAATCGAACTGACGAAGACGTTCGGCGGCTCCGACGGCCACAAATACGTGAACGGCGTGCTCGATAAACTCGCCGTCCAGTTGCGGCCAACGGAAGCGCAAGGCCGCGGGCAACGCAGCTAAGCAGACGGTTTCTCCTATTCATGAACTTTGCAAAAGAACCGTTGAACGCAGCCATCCGATACGCCGCCCGCGTAGACGCCATCGAGCCGTTCTATGTCATGGAACTGGCAAAAGAAGCGCAGGCGCTCGAACGCGCGGGCCGCAGCATCATTCATATGGGTATCGGCGAACCGGATTTCACGGCGCCAGAGCCGGTGATCGCGGCCGCCACCGACGCCTTGCGCCGCGGCGTCACGCAATACACGAATGCGCTCGGCCTGGCTTCGTTGCGCGAGGCTATTTCAGCTCACTATCGCGACACGTTCGGGCTCAGTGTCGATCCGGCGCGCATCGTGGTGACAGCGGGTGCATCGGCGGCATTGCTGCTGGCGTGCACCGCGCTGGTCGATCGCGACGACGAAGTGCTGATGCCCGATCCGTGCTACCCGTGCAATCGCCATTTCGTGGCGGCCACCGAAGGCCGTCCGGTCCTGATCCCAAGCGGTCCGGCCGAGCGGTTCCAGTTGACGGCCGCTCAGGTCGAAGCGCATTGGACATCCGCCACGCGCGGCGTGCTGCTCGCGTCGCCGTCCAATCCGACCGGCACGTCCATTGAACCCGCCGAACTGGCGAAAATTGTCGACGTCGTGCGTGCGCACGGCGGTTTTACGATCGTCGATGAGATTTATCAGGGCTTGAGCTACGACGCGAAGCCCATATCAGCGCTTTCGTTAGGCGATGACGTGGTCACGGTGAACAGCTTTTCGAAGTACTTCAACATGACTGGCTGGCGGCTCGGCTGGCTTGTAGTGCCGCCAGCGATGGTCGCCCCCATGGAGAAGCTCTCTCAGAACTTGTTTATTTGCGCGTCGGCGCTGGCGCAGCACGCGGCGCTGGCATGTTTTGAACCGGCGACGCTCGCCATTTATGAATCCCGGCGCTTGGAATTCGGACGCAGGCGGGATTTCATCGTGCCGGCGCTGCGTTCGCTTGGTTTCGAAGTGCCCGTTGTGCCGGATGGCGCGTTCTACGTTTATGCCGATACGCGCCACGTCGCGCATCCCGCAGCCGGCGACAGTAACGCGTTGACGCGTTCCATGCTGCATGACGCCGGCGTGGTGCTCGTACCCGGTACCGATTTCGGCTTTCATGCACCGCAGGATTATATTCGGCTGTCTTATGCGACGGCGTACTCGCAGCTTGAAGAGGCGGTGCAACGGCTGGGAACGCTGTTTCGGGTTTGATCAGAGGGAAGAAAATCGAAAAGCCGTTCCAACGCGAGTTGGAACGGCTTTTTTGTGTTTCCTCTGCAGCTTGAGTGTCCTGCTTCTGCTGACAACCTGACTTTTAAGCGCCGAATTCCGTCGATGCTACATGCTTCGCTTGCGCGTCTGCGTCGTCGGTCTCGTTGTGGTCGCTGGCTTGCGGCGTAGACGATTTGGCCGGCGCCGTAATCGCCGGAGCACCGGCAAGCGTCACGTGCACGCGTTTTTCGGTTGTTCCAGAAGCTGACGACGAAGCCGACGCCACCACTTGCTTCGGCGCAGACGGCACTGGCACTGGCGCCGGCGGCGTGATGATCGGCACATTGCGGCCGCGCGCTACATCGCGCAGACGTGAACGTTCTGCCAACACCTTCGCGCCGTATCCGCCGTCGTCCTGTGCTGTCGAACCCACGTAGAAACGCAAGCCACCCGCCACCGAACCGCCACGCGCGATGCAATCCTTCAGCACCAGCGCGCCAACCTTGATATTCGCGAGCGGCTCAAGCGCGGCATGCGAACCACCGAAGTACTCGAATTTGTCGGAATGAACCTTCGACATCACCTGCATCAACCCTTGCGCACCCACACCGCTTTCAGCATACGGATTAAAACCCGATTCGATTGCCATGACGGACAGCAGGAGCAGAGGATCGAGGCCGACCTCACGGCCGGTATCGAAGGCCGCTTTTACGAGCTCGCTGACCGGCTCTTGCGCCACGTGGTAACGCCGCGCAATGAAATTCGCCACCAGGTTCTGCTCACGATCCGACACGAGCACGCGATCGTCGCGGGCATCGGCAACTACCTTCTGCGATGAAATCGCGCTGGCCAGCGTCGAAACGCTTGGCAACGTGCGGGGATCGAGCCCATTTGGCGATACGGCAAGACTCAGGCCGCCGGTGAGCTTACGAGTGCTGTCGTCGTCGGTGGCTGCGGCGCCCAGCGAGGTGGTCTCGGCGGTGCCGTTAGTGCCATTACGCAGTTCCTCTTCGCGCTGATGACCGAGCGCAAACGGGGGAAAAGGTTGTCCGGAGAGCAACCGGGCCGGCCCCGCTTGTACCGCGGCCGAGACGAGGGGCATGAGTTTGGCGGCGAAGGACCCGCGCCAGGCTGGCAGCAGCCAAAGTGCGAGCGCGGTCACGACAGCAGCACAACCGACCAAGCTAAAAACGGTAAGACTCATGTGTTTGGCGCGACGCAGCATAGCGCGTAGATGAAGCGCCAGGCGAGCGTCGGGACGCCACGACAACCAAGCATTCATTGGATGGATCTCCCAAATTGCATGATTTCCGCAGATGAAAACCCGAAAAACTGGGCCACCACGCAGAAATCGACACCGCCAGCCCTGGGTTAGCCACGAGCGGTATCGGGAAAACGGCACAGACCGTTGGGGAAACCTGACCGGAACATTACGTTTCCGGGTACGCGCAGCACGAAGGACATGCTGGGGCGCGCACACAGGTCACCACGCGAAAAACCGGCGAAGAAGAGCGCCGGCAAGAAAACCAAAGCCTTGATTCACCGAACTAATCGGTGCAGGCGACGCGTCGCGTCATATCAAAAGACCTGAGGCAGTGGTAAAAAGTTTCAATTGGTGTTGTCAATGCCAAAGGATTTTAGCAGGCTCAAATGATCCGTCAATGCTGGTAAATGTAAAAGCTATTACTTCCAGTAATTATGAACAGTGTTCAGGATGGCTAGAGCGGCCTGCGAAGCCACTTTCCGGCGGAAACGCGGGAATTGTGCCGTTGTGTGCTATGACGTACCGACATCAACACAGGTAAAATCGACAATCGCCCGCGCGCGAAAGTTCCTCATATGAATTTTGGACCGCGCCATCAGCGCTCTGCCGCCCCGAGCGCAGACCGCGCTTCCCGCTGCCCCTCTCTTAGGCACCTTCCCACTAGCCGATGAAATACAAAGATCTGCGCGACTTCACTGCCCGCCTCGAAACGCTCGGCGAATTGCGCCGCATCAGCCAACCGGTCTCGCCCGTCCTTGAAATGACCGAACTCTCCGATCGCGTGCTGCGTTCGGGCGGTCCGGCTTTGCTGTTCCAGGCACCGACAGGCCACACCATGCCCGTGCTGGCCAATCTGTTTGGCACGCCGCGGCGCGTGGCGCTTGGCATGGGTATCGAGACGGAAGCGCAGGAGACAGCCGATCCCAGTCTTCTCAGCGATAAAGCCGCGCTCGAGTCGTTGCGCGACGTGGGCCGGTTGTTGTCGGCGCTAAAGGAACCCGAGCCGCCGAAGGGCCTGAAGGACGCGGGCAAGTTGCTGTCGCTGGCGAAAGCCGTCTGGGACATGGCGCCGAAAACGGTCAGCTCGCCACCCTGCCAGGAGATCGTGTGGGAAGGACAAGACGTTGATCTGGCGCGCCTGCCCATTCAGACGTGCTGGCCGGGCGACGCCGGTCCACTCATCACGTGGGGACTGACGGTCACGCGCGGCCCGAACAAGACGCGTCAGAACCTTGGCATCTATCGGCAGCAGCTGATCGGGCGCAACAAATTGATCATGCGCTGGCTCGCGCATCGGGGCGGCGCGCTGGATTTTCGCGAGTTCGCGCTCGCCAATCCTGGCAAACCGTATCCGGTGGCGGTGGTGCTCGGCGCCGATCCCGCCACTATTCTCGGCGCCGTGACGCCGGTGCCGGACTCGCTCTCCGAGTATCAATTTGCCGGGTTGTTGCGCGGCGCAAAAACCGAGCTGGCGAAATGTCTCACGCCGGGGGTGGATACGTTGCAGGTGCCCGCGCGCGCGGAGATCGTGCTCGAAGGCTTCATCTATCCGCAGGATGGTCCTGTTCCGCCGCTGCCCGCCGGCGCGCCGCCGCGACCCACCAATAGCGCGTCTTCGAAGTACGAACACGCGCTCGAAGGTCCGTACGGCGACCATACTGGCTATTACAACGAACAAGAGTGGTTCCCGGTCTTCACAGTCGAGAAGATCACCATGCGTCGCGACGCGCTCTATCACTCTACGTATACAGGCAAACCGCCCGACGAGCCGGCCGTACTCGGCGTCGCGCTCAACGAAGTGTTCGTGCCGTTGCTGCAAAAGCAGTTCACCGAGATCACCGACTTTTACCTGCCGCCCGAAGGTTGCAGTTATCGGATGGCGATCGTACAGATCAAGAAAAGTTACCCCGGCCACGCGAAGCGCGTGATGTTCGGCGTCTGGAGCTTCCTGCGGCAGTTCATGTATACGAAGTTCATCGTGGTGGTGGACGACGATGTCAATATCCGCGATTGGAAGGAAGTGATCTGGGCCATCACCACGCGCATCGATCCGTCGCGCGATACGGTTCTGGTCGATAACACCCCGATCGACTATCTCGATTTCGCGTCGCCGAAGGCAGGGCTGGGATCGAAGATGGGGCTCGACGCCACCAACAAATGGCCCGGTGAGACGGACCGCGAGTGGGGCCGGCCGATCACGATGGACGATGCGGTGAAACGGCGCGTCGATGCGCTATGGGATGAAATCGGCTTTTCCGGAGGGAAGCGCTCATGAACGTTGCTGCGACGGTTTATCGTGGGGATCTGGTTGAAAACACGCACGCCGCGCATGTGGCGGTCGTCGATGCCGAAGGCCGGTTGATCTACGCGTTCGGTGATCCGTCACGCATGACGCTTGCGCGCTCGGCGGCGAAGCCGGCGCAAGCGCTCGCGGTGCTGGAAACGGGCGCGCTGGACCGCTTCGGTTTCGACGACGCCGATCTCGCTCTGATGTGCGCATCGCATAACAGCGAGCCGCGCCACATCGAGCGCACGCGCGCCATGCTGGCAAAGGCGCAGGTCACCGAAGCCGATCTTCGATGCGGCGGCCACGCGCCTCTGTCGGACGCGGTCTGGAAAGAGTGGATCAAGCGTGACTTCACGCCAACCGGCGTCTGCAGCAATTGCTCGGGCAAACATGCCGGCATGCTGGCGGGCGCGCAGGTGTTGGGCGCCGCCGTTCGCGACTACCACTTGCCTGAGCATCCGCTGCAGGTTCGGGTGAAACGCACCGTTGCCGAGCTCTGCGACCTGCCGGACGATGGCGTGCATTGGGCCATTGATGGCTGTAATCTGCCGACGCCCGCCTTTCCGCTGGATCGGCTCGCCCGGCTTTTCATGAAGATGGCGCACGCGAATGCTGAGGTTGAAGACACGCCGCGCTCGAAAGCCCTGGCCCGAATCTACCGCGCGATGACGACCTACCCGGAACTCGTCGCGGGCGACGGCCGTTTCTGTACCACGTTGATGCAAGCATTCGGCGGCGATCTGGTGGGCAAAGTAGGCGCCGATGCAAGTTATGCAATCGGTGTGCGTGGCACCGCTACGCGCGGATCGCTGGGCATCGCGGTCAAGGTCGAAGATGGGAACACCGCCGTGCTTTACGCAATCGTCACGCATGTGCTGGCGCAACTCGACATCGGCCACGAAACGCAGCGCGCGCAACTCGCCGCCTACAGCAATCCGCCGATGCGCAACACGATGGGTATTGAGACCGGACGGCTGGTCGTATCTGTGCCGCTTGAACGCGTCTAGTGCTACCCCACACGCAACAGCAAGATGAAAACGTGAAGCCGGACAACCGGCTTCGCTCAATATAAAAAGATCAAGAAGGAAAGCCGGGATGCACGTGTTGTCATTGCTGTCTGATGGATTTTTTCTGTCGTTGTCGCTGTGTCTGGATATTGGTATTGCAAACGTCGCGGTTATTTCGCTAACGCTTTCCCACGGCTTCAAGCCGGGCATGATGATCGGCCTCGGCACCTGTTTCGGCGATCTCGTCTACGCAGCGCTCGCACTCGCGGGCATGGCTGCATTACTCCAGTTCGATACCGTGCGCTGGGTCGTATGGATAGGCGGCGCAATCGTACTGCTCTTCCTGACCTTCAAAATGGCACGCGAAGCGCTCTTTCCGGCATCGGCGCCGCCAGTCGCGGGGGAACCGGATCTTGTCCCTACAGCGCGGCCCTCTCATCTGCGCAGCTTCACGCGTGGCATGCTGCTCGCGGTTTCGTCACCCAGCGCCATCCTCTGGTTCGCCGCCGTGGGTGGCGCACTGATCGCGAAAGCCGGCGCAACCGGCCCGGCGAGCGCGTCGGTGTTCCTCATTGGCTTCTTTTGCGGCGGCCTTGCCTGGACGCTTTTCATCTGCACGCTCGCCAGCCACGGTCGCAAACGCGCAGGAACGGCGCTGCTGCGCGCTTGCCATGTGTTATCTGCGGTGCTGTTCGCGTACTTTGCGTACAGCGTGATCGTGAACGGTTATCACGACCTGATCCTCAAGGGCGCACAGACGTTATGACGTCAGGACATCAAGCCAGGAACTGAGCGAGTCGCGCCAGATCGACGTTGCCGCCGCTGATGATCACGCCCACGCGCTTGCCCTTCACCGGCACGATGTTCTGCAACACGGCGGCCGCAGCCAGA
Organism: Caballeronia eucalypticola; assembly: GCF_047608185.1. Classification (NCBI taxonomy): domain Bacteria; kingdom Pseudomonadati; phylum Pseudomonadota; class Betaproteobacteria; order Burkholderiales; family Burkholderiaceae; genus Caballeronia; species Caballeronia eucalypticola. Next base: position 41,084 of record NZ_JBLKRU010000002.1, on the reverse strand, counting down.
CAACCCGTTGGCTCAACGACCATCTTCATGCGCTGCGCGAAGAACTTCATGGTCTGCACGAGCTGGTCGTCGCTGACGGTGACGACCCTGTCCACGTAGCGCTTCAGAATGGGAAAGTTGTATTCACCCACGTGGGTGGATGCGGCGCCGTCGGCAATCGTGCGTGGCACTTCTATATGGACAATCTCGCCGCGTTCGAGCGATTGTTGTGCGTCGTTACCGGCCTCCGGCTCCACGCCAATCACCGTGCATGACGGACTCAACTCCGCCGCCGCCAGCGCGCAGCCGGCGAGCAAACCTCCGCCACCCAGGCACACGAACAGATAATCCAGCGGCCCGGTTTCTTCGATGAGTTCTTTCGCCGACGTCCCCTGCCCCGCAATCACATGCGGATGGTCGTAGGGTGGAATCAGCGTCATGCCGCGCTCTTGCGCAAGCCTCGCGCCAATTTCCTCACGATTCTCGGCGTACCGGTCGTACGTAATCACTTCGCCGCCGTAACCGCGCGTTGCCTCCATCTTCGCGGCCGGCGCGTCCTCCGGCATGATGATGGTCGCCTTGATGCCAGCGATACGCGCCGACAACGCAATTGCCTGCGCGTGATTTCCTGATGAATAGGTCAGGACGCCGGCCTGGCGCTGAGACTCGGAGAAATGCGAAATCGCGTTGAACGCGCCCCGAAATTTGAAAGCGCCCATGCGCTGGAAGTTCTCGCATTTGAAGAACAGGTTCGCGCCAGTGAGCGCGTCTGCAGTGCGGGAAGTCATCACGGGCGTACGATGCGCAGCGCCAGCAATTCGTTCTGCGGCGTCGGCGACGTCGGCGTAGGTGGGAGCGGGAAGGATTGACATCGAGACTCAAGGGCGGCGGTTGAGGAATGCCTATTGTCCCAGCATCGTGGAGTCTTTGGAAAGCTGGCCAAATGGCCGACGCTGCCGGCTTCATGCGTGCCGCGCGGTGAGCGCGGTCGGCGTGATTGAACAAACCCACGCAAAAAGAAACAGCGCAACCCGGTTCCATGCCGGCGTTGCGCTGTTTTCCAGCCAATCCAATAATCAGCAAGCCGATCCGGTCATGCCGCGAATCTTAATGGCGCCAGCCGCCATAACCGCCGTGATAACCGCGATATCCGCCATGGTATCCGTACCCATAACCGCCGCGATAATGACCGCGATAATACGGACCACCGCCGTAATACCCGCCCACCACAACGGGCGGTGGCGCATAAACCACGGGCGGCGCGGCGTACACCGGGCCTGGTGCGTAATACACGGGCGGCGGCGGAGCGGCATAAACCGGATAAGCCGGCACCCCGATGCCGATACCCACCGAAACGTGCGCCTGCGCGGCGCTGACAACGCCAACACCAAGCGCGGCGGCAGTTAGAATCTGGACGATCTTTTTCACTTTTATTCTCCGTACCGCAGTCCGGTACGCACGACCGGCTACCGCAGCGACATGCCTTCAATGTAGCTAAAAACCCTGAATCCCACCTTAAGCATTTGTTGCAAATTGCAATATCTACAGTCCTAGGAATGGGTTTTGTCTGCCGAATTTCAAGCGGGCGGATAACCGCGCCAGCCTTGGCGCACAGGCTTAACGAGACGGATTAAGGGTTTGCTGAGAAAGCGGCTGTCAGATTGCCGGAGTCCTGCGCCCTTTCCGCCTGTCACCAAAGTAATGATTCATTACACTTTGCTTTTAGCGCCTGAAAAAATGAAAGCCCCGCCGACCTGAAAGCGTCGAGCGGGGCATGTTTGAACTGTTTTCAAACTCAGACGGTTCTATCTCTTGGAGCGCGGTCGCAAACCTCCGCTCAACCCACCTTTACGTAGGCGAATTCGCGAGTAACGCTGGGCGGCACGTACGCGCCACTTATCTTCACCCGTGGCGTAAGACGCTTGCGCTGATCCCACCACTGCCGGCGATGTGTCTGGCTGAGAAAACGCAGATGTTTCCGATACGCAAAAATACTCATGGCGACCCCCAAACGTTGCAAAACAAGCAGTGGCGCACATCGGCCAAATGACCAACCCTGACTATTCAGGCCCGATATAGCAGCTTGCTCGAGCCTCGCAAAACCGTTGGCGGCGGCGCCCTGTGCCATCTTTTATGGCACCAACGCCGTTGCGCGATACTTCATCTTGCGCCGCGAGCGCGAACCGCGCATCGCAACGAATGTTATGGAGCAACAACCGTGCCTTTTTCAACGACACCCCGTCTGGGCTTCGTCGGCGCCGGCCGCCTCGCGCGCTGCCTGGCGGCCGTCTGGTCCCGCGCGGGTTATCCAGTCACCGCAGTAGCGAGCCGATCGGCGGCATCGGCACGTGAATTCGCCGGCGAATTGCCCGAATGCCTGGTCGCCGATGACGCCAGCGCCGTTGCACAACACGCCGATATCCTATTTTTAACCGTTCCCGACGACGCCATCGGTGCGACGGCGAACGCTTTGCGACTGGATCATGCCCATGGCGGTGCAAAAGCGGTCGTGCATTGCAGCGGCGCCACGCCCGTCGATGTCCTCGCCGCAGCCCGGGCGCAGGGCGCGGATATCGGCGGATTTCATCCGTTGTTCCTGTTTGGCGGCCTGCCGAGCGACCAGACGCGCATTGTGGGCTGTTCTGTCACGATCGAAGCGAGCGGGCCCTTGCGTGACACGCTGACCGCGTTGGTCGAGGCGCTCGGCTGTCATCCGTTGTCGATCCCGCCGGGCGGCCGCCTGCTCTATCACGCCGCCGCGCACTACGCGGCGAGCTTTGCGCTGTGCTCGCTGTCGGAGACGGTCACGCTCTGGAAAGAATTGGGGTTCGACGAGGACGACGCGTTGCGCGCAATCCTGCCGATGCTCGCCGGCACTATCGAAACCGCGCGTGAAAAGGGTTTGCCGGGTGCGCTTGCCGGCCCGGTGTCGCGCGGCGACGCGAGCATTGTTGTCAGGCAACTGGCGCTGCTGCAAGACCTCGGCGGCGATCACGCCGCCCTCTACGCTCTGCTCACGCGGCGCGCGGTCGCGCTGGCCAAACGGCGGACGTCGCCACCGCCTGCGGAAGCACTGGACGCGATGTCACACGCCATCGAAGTCGTGTTGAACGCGATCGGACCGAGCGCCGTTTGATTGCCCTGATCAGGGCCGCATGACAGGCCGTTTGGGGGCACCCGTACGCCGGTGTACGCCAAGCGGCACAAGGCGTCACCAAGCCATGCTATCGTGATGCCCGGCGCGCCAGTGTGGCAAAGCCGCCGAGGGTTCGGGCACGGGCAGGAAGCGAGCAACATGAGCTCCAACCCGCGTTTTTGGAGCCGGGTTCAGAACGTGGACCGTACGTTGATCCAGGCGAAGCTCCGGCTTCGGCCGCCGCCCTCGACGCCAACCCATTCCAGCTACGAGAACGAACAATGATCAAGGTGAGCTTTTTTTATCCGTATGGCGAGAATGCGCCCTTCGACATCGACTACTACTGCACGAGCCACATGCCGTGGGTGGCCGGTTTGCTGGGCAGCGCGTTGAAAGGCTGGTCGGTCGATGCAGGCCTCGCGGGCGGCGCGCCGGGTTCAACGCCCACATATATTGCGGCGGGCCACCTGCTGTTTGATTCCGTCGATGCCTTTACCACCGCGGTCTCGCCACATGCGAAAGCCTTCTCCGCGGACATCGAGAACTATTACCCGGACGGCGTTGCGCCGGTCGTGCAGGTCAGCGACGTGCGCGCCGCCAGCTGACCGGCCGTTGCTGATTTATTGCTAATTTATTGATAAGGCCGGGCGGTTTCCGTCGCGGCTTTGCCAGGCCCTCGTATCACCTCGCGCGGCCATGAACGCCGCGCTTTTGCCTTGAAAAGGATTTGAGATGTTCGGCGAGATCGCCCGTTTTCTACTCAACACAATCTTCACGTTGTTCGGCGCTGCGCTGTTGCTGCGCGCCTGGATGCAGGTCGTCCGCATGCCGCCGTACAACCCGGTGTCCAACGCCGTGATGCAAGCCACGAACTGGCTCGTCCTGCCGTTGCGCAAGATCCTGCCGGCGTCAAAGACCATCGACTGGGCGAGTATTGTCGCGGCGGTCCTTGCGGCGGTGGTATTCGTGATCCTGCTGGTCCTGCTCGCGGGCGTCGATCCCGCCGGACTCGTGCCCATGCTGCCCACGCTGTTGCTGGTCGCGGTAATCACCGTCATCAAATGGGCGCTGAACCTCATCATCTGGATGACGATCCTGATGGCGTTGCTGTCATGGCTCAATCCGCAATCCCCGGCCATGCCGCTGCTGTACCAACTCACGGCGCCGTTTCTCGAGCCGCTGCGGCGCGTGTTGCCGCGCATGGGGGGTATCGACTTGTCGCCTATCCTGCTGTTCGTGATCGTTCAGGTACTGCTGATGGTCGTGACGCGGCTGGCCGTGACCATGACCATGTTCGGGGTGTGATATCGGTGGTGGCGGCCTTAAGCAGCTGTCGATCCGGGTTAAGTTGCGGTAGACGCGGTATTCCGCGTAAAATCGCGGTCTCTGCGGGCGTCGTATAATGGTAATACCCTAGCTTCCCAAGCTAGAGCCGTGGGTTCGATTCCCATCGCCCGCTCCAGTTTTCGTTCACAAAAAGCCGCCTTCCAAAAGGCGGCTTTTTGATTTACAGCAGCACCAGGTTTGCCTCGCGTTGGTTTGCCGCAAACTCCGCTCAACCTCAAAACCCGCGTCCTTTCCGATGATCCACGATCCCACTCCCAACCCAGACGAGACCAACGAAAGCGACGAAGCCGCCGACAGCGCGGACGCGACCAGCACGCTTCGTCATCGGCGGATTCGGAGCTTCGTCACGCGTGCGGGGCGGGTATCCACGGGACAGCGTCGCGCACTCGATGAATTCGGTCCGCGTTTTGTCGTGCCCTACGCGCCGCAGCCGCTCGACTGGGACGCCGCGTTTGGGCGCCATGCGCCGCGGGTGCTGGAGATTGGCTTCGGTATGGGCGGGACGACGGCGGAAATCGCGTCGGCACGTCCCGGCGACGACTTCCTCGGCATCGAGGTGCATGAACCGGGCGTGGGCGCGTTGCTGAAACTGATCGGTGAACAAGCGCTGACCAACATTCGCGTTGTCCAGCACGACGCCGTGGAAGTGCTCGAACATATGATCGCGGCAGACAGCCTCGATGGCGTCCACATCTATTTCCCCGATCCATGGCACAAGGCACGTCACCATAAACGCCGGCTGATCCAGCCGAAGTTCGTGGCGCAGTTGGTGTCGCGGCTGAAGCCGGGCGGGTATATCCATCTAGCCACTGACTGGCAGAACTATGCCGAACAGATGCTCGAGGTATTGTCGGCGGAGCCGGCGCTGGAAAATACAGCCGGCTCGGATTACGCGCCACGTCCCAACTATCGGCCTGTGACCAAGTTCGAGCGGCGCGGCTTAAAGCTGGGGCACGGCGTTTGGGATCTCGTGTTCAAGCGCCGCTGAACGACACCAACGAAAAAACAGGCCGTTCCAACTCACGTTGAAACGGCCTGTTTTGGTATGCGCTTGCGGACTTTTAGACCTTGCCCCAAGGGCAAGACAACATCGAAATCAATCCGCCCAACTCAACCCGCCGCTATATCCCACGATCAGGATCAGCAGCCCAAAGCCGATCCGGTACCACGCGAAAGCCGTGAAATCGTGCGTGGCGACGTAGCGCAGCAACCATCGAATACATATAAATGCGCTGACAAAAGCAGCCAGCAGCCCGACGATAAACAAGCCCACCGAATCGACGGACAGCGTACGCCAATCCTTCGCAAGCTCGTAAAGCGTGGCGCCGAAGATAATCGGAATGGCGAGGAAGAAGGAAAACTCGGTAGCAACTTTACGTTCCAGCCCGAATAACATCCCGCCGATAATCGTTGACCCCGAACGCGACGTGCCGGGAATCAGCGCGAAGCATTGGGCGAGACCGACCTTGAAGGCATCGGCGTAAGAGAGATCGTCCACCGACGTCACCCGCGCCGCGACATTGCGCTCGCGATGCCGCGCTTCCGCCCACAGGATCACGACACCGCCCACGATCAGCGCCACGGACACCGGCACAGGCGCAAACAACACGGCTTTGATGTGCTTTTCGAACAGCAGGCCGAGCACAACTGCCGGAATGGTCGCGATGATCACGTTCAGCGTGAACCGGCGCGCCTTGGGCTGCGTGGGCAAGCCGGCGACGATCGAGCCGATCTTGCGCCGGTATTCCCAGACGATCGCGAGAATCGCGCCGAACTGGATCACGACGTCGAAGGTTTTCGCCTGAGCGTTCGTGAAATTCAGCAGACTGCCCGCAACAATCAGGTGTCCCGTACTCGATACCGGCAAAAACTCAGTCAAACCCTCCACCACACCCAGAATCAGCGCTTTGCAAAACAGAATCCAGTCCATCGCTCCGCCCTTTTGGCATAGTCTGGCCGTCGCCAGCCAATCGTTCGGGCACGCGCGTCCTGGGATTGCGTCGGGAAAATACTACTTCTCGACGATCTGCACACGTATGCCGTTTGTAAGGACGGTGATTGTACCGGGTTCGTAGGTAACACCGGCAAACTGTAATTGTTCTGGCTTGAATGTGTAGATTGGGTAACGGTCCAGGAACTGCGTCGCCATGACCGCGCCGACCGCGTTGATCTGCTGGGTATATTGCGCAGCATCGCCGGAAACCTGGACATCGTCGACATTCGGCGACATCAGGACGACCGAATGACTCGGGGCATCGTAAGCAAGCTGACTGGAAAGAGTAAACACGCCGGTCACCGGATTCGGCATGAACGGCGTGGCAAGCCGTGCGTCCAGCCGAATGGTCACCCGGTTGCGATCGGGCGAGAGACCCACTAGCGGATTGCTCAGCATGACATCGAAGATCTGCGAGGCCGTGCGCTGCAGCGGAAACTTGCGCTGCACCGCGTCCTGGACTTGCGCCTGGCTGAACGTGTAGTGATCGGGGATGAACGGAAATATCGCGGCGGCGCATCCCTGGGTTCCTAGCGCCACCGCACTCGCGCCGCCAAGGGCAACGAGCAGGAACCGGCGCCGCTTCGGCGCAACGGCTTGATTCATGCGAAATTCTCCGGTGACTTGAATCTGAACTTGGATTTGGATTTGAAACTGAGCGTTCGACCGGCTAAGCGCGCTCAGGTTGCTTATCGGGTCGCTTATCAGGTTGTGTATCTGCTTCGAGTTGCGTGAGCCAGGCCAGCGCGTAAGCACGCGTGTCGCCGCACATGGACTCCGATGGCTGCAGGCCCGAGCAGCACGCCGGCCTGCGCGGATCGCCGAAAATCGCACAGCGCAGATCCTCCCCAAGCTGGACGCAGCGCACGCCGGCCGGCTTGCCGTCGGGCATGCCGGGAATCGCGCTCGAGATGGACGGCGCAATGCAGCAAGCGCCGCAGTTTTCGCGGCACGCGTGGGCCGGGTTCAGATCCTGGATGAGCATTGGTTCGGCAGTTCGGGCACATGCGACGCCGCATGCAATACATTACGCAACCCGGCATTGTGCCACCGCGGGACTGCGGCGTTATCACGCAAGAAACAGGGGTATGGGTCCGCTAGACTCGAAGCACCCTGTCCGAGTCTGTCCGCAATGTCCCTCTTCCGTCCCGATCTGCTCTCTAAATACGACACGGCCGGTCCGCGTTATACGTCGTATCCCACTGCCGTTCAATTCACCGATACCTTCGATCCCGCCCATTACCACCGAGCGGCGGCGGACTCGGGCGCGGCATCGTCGGATCTTTCGCTCTACTTCCATATTCCGTTTTGCGACACCGTCTGCTTCTACTGCGGCTGCAACAAGATCGCTACAAAAAATCGTGCGCACGCGCGTCCCTATCTTGATCGGCTGAAACGGGAACTTGTGTTGCAGGCGAAATGTTTCGATACCAACCGCCCGGTGTCGCAATTGCATTGGGGCGGCGGCACACCGACGTTTCTATCGCACGACGAAATGGGCGAGCTTATGGCCGCGACCGCCGAGTCGTTTCACCTGCTGCCCGACGCAAAGGCCGAGTATTCGATCGAAGTCGATCCGCGCGAGGCATCGGCGGAAACCATCGGCGTATTGCGCGACCTGGGTTTCAACCGGCTGAGCTTCGGCGTGCAGGATTTTGATCTGCGCGTGCAGCAAGCGATCAATCGCGTTCAGCCGCTCGAAATCACGAAGACGGTCATGTCGGCGGCGCGGGCCGAAGGGTACAAGTCGGTGAGCGTCGATCTGATCTATGGCTTGCCGCATCAGAACGTGGAGAGTTTTAGCCGCACGCTCGACACCATTATCACGCTCGCACCCGACCGGCTTTCCGTGTTCGGCTATGCGCATATGCCAACTCTTTTCAAGATGCAGCAGCAGATGGACGAAGCTACGTTACCCTCGCCGGCTATGCGTCTCGCGATTCTCGAACGGGTTATCGAGAAACTGACCGAAGCGGGTTATGTGTACATCGGGATGGATCATTTCGCATTGCCACACGATGAGCTCGCCATTGCGCAGCGAGCGGGCACGCTGCATCGAAATTTTCAGGGGTACAGCACGCAGGCGGATTGCGATTTGATTGGTTTCGGGGTTTCTTCGATCGGCAAAGTAGGCGATGTCTACGCGCAGAACGCCAAGGACATGGCCGGTTACGCCGCAGCGATCGATCGCGGTGAGCTTGCTATTGCGCGAGGCGTCCAGCTAAGCGCCGACGACCGTCTGCGGCGTGACATCATCACTGAAATCATGTGTCAGTTTTTACTGCGCTTCGATGCAATGGAAGCGGCTTACGGGATTCAATTCGAAGTTGCCTTTGCAAACGAGCTGGAGCGCTTGAAATCGCTGGAAGCCGATGGGCTCGTCAAGGTAAGTCACGATGGCATTGAGGTGCTTCCCGCCGGCCGCCTGCTCGTGCGTAACGTGGCCATGATCTTCGATCGATATCTTGCCAGGAACGTCGTTGGGAATACTACACGGCGATTTTCACGGACGATTTGATCCGTAGTTGCGGTCGGCCGCCCGCGCTTGCTTCAGCAACTTTGACGCCGGCCAGCCGTAAATGCGCTATCGTGCGGCGTGCTTCACGCTCCACTTAAACGCAATGCATTCATCGAAAAAACGGAACCTCTTCCTCGCGGCAATCGTGGTAGTCATCGTGCTGGCGCTCGGCGTCACGCACACGCTCAGAAAACGCGCAAAAGTCAGTGCTTCAGCAGCATCACCGGCTTCCGCGAACGAGTCCGTCATCGAATTCACGCCTGGCGACCTTGCCGCGCTCACGCGCCACACCCTCGCTGAAACGCTGCCGCTCACCGGTTCACTTCGGGCCGTCACGCAAGCTGCCGTCAAGGCGAAAGTGGCAGGCTCGGCGCTCGATGTCCGTGCGCGCGAGGGGGACACCGTCAAGGCTGGACAAATCCTCGCCTCCATCGACGCCCGCGACTACACCGCGCGGGCCGAGCAGTCTCGTGGGCAAATGGCCGCCATGGCCGGCCAGCTGGATATCGCGAAACAAACGCTCGAGAACAATCGCGTGCTGGTCGAAAAAGGCTTCATCTCGAAGAACGCTTTCGATACCGCGCAGAGCCAGTACACCATCGCCGCCGCCAATCTCGCGGCCGCGCGCGCGGCGCTGGCGTCATCGAATTTGTCGGTGGCGGACACCATCGTGCGTGCGCCGTTCAGCGGTCAGATTGCATCGCGCAGCATTGAACCCGGCGAACGTGTAGCGGTGGACAGCAAATTGTTCGATGTCGTCGACCTGACCCAACTCGAACTCGAAGCGCCCGTGCCCGTGGGGGAAATCGGCCGTGTCCGGATCGGCCAGCCGGTGTCGATTCGTTTCGATGGCATCGACGCACCGGTTGTTGCCAGCGTCACGCGCATCAATCCCGCCGCGCAACCAGGCTCGCGCTCGATCATGGTCTATATCCGGGTGCCCAATCCGGATGCCACACTGCGCGTCGGCATGTTTGGGACCGGCAGCGTGACGGTGGGCAGCACCCCGAACGCGCTGGTGGTGCCGGCATCGGCGGTGCGCACGGACGGCGCGAGCCACAGCGTCTACGCCCTCTCCGGCGGCAAACTCGTTGAAGTACCCGTCGCCACCGGGGCAACCGGCGACGCCGATGGCGCGAGCTGGACTCAGCTCGTCAATCCGCCGCTCAAGGAAGGCCAGCAGGTCGTGAAGAATAATCTCGGCGCATTGCGCATCGGCAGCACCGTGCGGATGGTCGGGCTGGCCGCTGGTCTACCTACGGCCGCAACGCCGGACCCAGCGGCTTCCATGCCCGCTGCTCAATAGCGGAGCCGCATGCCATGTGGTTCACGCGCATCAGCATCAACAACCCCGTGTTCGCCGCCATGATGATGGCGGCGTTTCTCGTGATCGGACTGTTCTCGTACGAGCGCCTGAAGGTCGACCAGTTTCCGGATATCACGTTTCCCGTGGTCGTCGTGCAGACGGCGTATCCGGGGGCATCGCCGGAATCGGTTGAATCCGACGTGACCCGCAAGATCGAGGAAGCCGTCAACACGATTAGCGGTATCGACGAAATTTCATCGCACTCCTATGACGCGTTGTCGGTGGTGATCGTCCAGTTCGATCTCTCGGTGAACGTCATGCAGGCCGCGCAGGATGTCCGCGACAAGGTGGCGCTGATCCGGCCCGATCTGCGCGACGGCGTGAAGGAACCGCGCGTGTTGCGCTATGACCCGGCCGACATGCCGATAGTCACGGTTGCCGTCTCCAACGCGCCGGGCGCGGCGCTGAGCACGCGCGACCTCACGACTACCGCCGACCAGGTCGTGCGCAAGCGCCTGGAAACCGTGCGCGGCGTGGGCTCGGTGAGCATTGTGGGCGGCGTGAAGCGGCAGGTTCGCATCGATGTCAGCCCGGATCGGCTGCAAGCACTGTCCGTTGGCGTGGATCAGGTGATTCGCGCCGTGCAGAACGAGAATCAGGAGATTCCGGCGGGGCCGCTGACGTCGGCCGGCGTTGAGCAGACCGTGCAGGTGAAGGGCCGTTTCCAGACGCCCGATGACTTCAAACGCATTATTGTCGCGCGTCGCGGCGTGTCGAATGCAGGGCACGCCGTCACGCTGGATCAGGTGGCGCAAGTGGTCGACGGGCAGGAAGAGCCCGACAGCATGGCGCTGCTGAATGGGAATCGCGCGTTGTTTTTATCGGTGGTCAAGGCGCAGGGCGAGAACACGGTCGACGTCGCGCACGGCATCCGGGCCGAAGTCGAAGCGCTGCAAAAGGCGCTGCCGCCGGGCGTCAAACTGGATATCACAGACGACTCGTCGCTCGATATCGAAAACAGTGTGAACGAAGTCAAAGGCACGTTGCTCGAGGGCGCGCTGCTGACCATCGCGATCGTGTTCCTGTTCCTGGGTTCGTGGCGCAGCACCGTGATCACCGGGCTCACGCTGCCCATCGCGTTGATCGGCACGTTTGCACTCATGTTCGCCGCCGGTTTCACGATCAATGTCATCACGCTGATGGCGTTGTCCCTGTGCGTCGGCTTGCTGATCGACGACGCAATCGTGGTGCGCGAGAACATTGTCCGGCACGTTCAACTCGGCGCGGATCACCGCACGGCAGCACTCGATGGCACGAAGGAAATCGCCCTCGCCGTGCTGGCAACAACGTTTTCGATAGTCGCGGTGTTCCTGCCGGTCGGGTTCATGAGCGGCATCATCGGCCGGTTCTTTCACCAGTTCGGTGTGACGGTCGCGGCCGCCGTGCTGATCTCCATGTTTGTCTCGTTCACGCTCGACCCCATGCTCTCGTCGATCTGGCCCGATCCCGCACTGCACGTGCGCGGCACACGCCATCTCGCGCGCTTGCTCGCCTTCTTCGAGCGCGGCGTGGAACGGCTCGCGCAGTTCTATCAGCGGCTGCTCGGCTGGTCGCTCAGGCATCGCGTCGCGACCCTTTCTGTCGCGGCAGCCACCTTTATTGGCAGTCTGTTCCTCGTGCCGCTGATCGGCACCGAGTTCGTACCCAATGCCGATTTTTCCACCACGCAGATTGGCTTGAACACGCCCGTGGGAACGTCGCTGGAAGCGACCGCCGACAAAGTCCGCCAAGTCGAAGCAGCACTCGCGTCATACCCCGAGGTGCGTTATAGCTACGCCACGATCAACTCCGGCAATGCGCAAGGCAAGAACAACGCGCTGATCACCGTGCGTCTGAAAGAAAGGCGCGAACGTACCCGCGGCGTGCTTGAATTGAACCAGGTGTTCCGCACCCGCCTTCAGAGCATTGCCGGAATCGTGGTGACCGAGATCGGCATGCCTGACGGCGCTGGATCAAGCAAGGCTGTGCAGTTCAGCCTGCAAGGCGACAATCTGGACGAACTCCGGCGTCTGTCCGACGACGCACAGCAGCGCTTACGGAAGATTCCCGGGCTCGTCGACCTGGACGCGAGCCTGAAGGACGACAAACCCATTGTTGCTATCGACATCCGTCGAGAACTCGCTTCGGACCTTGGCGTGGGCGTAGCCGAAGTCGGTCAGGCGCTGCGCCCGCTGCTGTCCGGCGACGCCATCAGCACATGGCGCGCGCCGGACGATCAGGATTACGACGTGAGCGTGCGCTTGCCCTCGGCACAACGCCGAAACGTCGATGACCTGTCAAAGCTGATGATTGCCACCAGTCGCACCGACGCCAATGGCGCGCCGCTACTCGTGCCTTTGCGGCAGGTCGCCGCGATCACCGAGACGACCGGGCCGGACGTGATCAGCCGGCGGGATCTGTCGCGGGAAGTCGAGATTTCGGCAAACGTCCTGGGACGTTCACCGGGCGAAGTCGCCGCCGACGTACAGAAAACCCTGGACGAGATGCACCTTCCCGCGGGCTACCGATACCGTTTCGGCGGCTCCACAAAAAGCATGAACGAGTCGTTCATCTACGCGGTCCAGGCGCTGATGCTCGCCGTGATCTTCATCTACATGATCCTCGCGTCGCAATTCGGCAGCTTCCTGCAACCGCTCGCGATCATGACGTCCTTGCCGCTTACGCTGGTGGGCGTGCTGCTTGCGTTGCTGCTGTTTGGCAGCACGCTCAACATGTTCTCGATCATCGGTTTCATCATGCTCATGGGCCTTGTCACGAAGAACGCGATCCTGCTCGTCGACTTCGCGAATCAGGCACGGCGCGGCACCCTGCTCGATGCAGCGGGCACAGGCCATCCGATGACCCGCACCGACGCGTTGCTGGAAGCGGCACGCGTGAGGTTGCGGCCAATCCTGATGACCACGCTCGCGATGATCTTCGGCATGCTGCCGCTCGCGCTGGGCCTGGGCGAAGGCGGCGAGCAACGGGGGCCGCTGGGCCAGACCGTGATTGGCGGCGTGATCACCTCGTCTTTGTTGACGCTGGTGGTCGTGCCCGTGGCTTATACGGTCCTCGATGATTTCGGCGCGTGGGTCGCGAGAAAATGGAGGCGTGGTGCGAAGGGAAAAGCGCTCACCGCACCTCCGTCCGAAGCTTCTCGCGATATGGCAGCCGAGGCGGACCGCGTTCCCTGATGCGATTACGACGCAGCGTAATCGCGCTTCACGTTCGAGGTCGCGCCGGCAAGAACGCCGCCGGGCTTGCGTTGCATTGAGTACAGGTTGCGCTATTACCCCAACAGCTATTCCTTCGCAAGCGCAGCAACTTCTTCACGTTCCTCGCTTTCCACCGTGATCTTTGATCTTGCGGGGCCGGCCGCCACGCGCCCCGTTCGCGCGCGCCGCAGCCGCTTTGGATTCACTTCGGCTTGCCCCTCCTTGCTTGCCCAGCCGCCTGGCCATGAACGAGCGGGACCCCAGCACACCGGCAAGTAGCGGCGCCACGAGAATGTCGGCGTCGACGATAGGGAAATACAGCCCCGTGCCAGACGCCGTGATTTCGATCTCGTTCAGGTCGCTGTCCGAAGCATTTTCCAAACCCTGAATAATCCGCGCAGGAATTGCGAACAACGCGCCATTCGACAGTTCGATAGCCACCCTGCCGTCCGCCGGGTTGAACGAGACAAACACGGCGACCGGATGTTCGGCGACGTGCTTGCGCATCCGCTCTTCGGCTTCGCGCATCTGGTGTTCGGTGATATCAACAAGAGCAGTCATGAAGTGTTTTCCATTCAGTGCACAGCGAGCCGACTACGTTTTGCATCCGGCGAGCGAAGGTATTTGCATCGACACGTGAGAAACCGTGATTCTTTTGCAAGGCCGGCGGTCCGCCCGGACATTGCAGGTTGAAGATGGCGTGCTGCTTGCCATCAAGCACATGCACGTGAGCAGGCTGATGGTCGTTCAGATAAATCACGACGCGGGCAGCGCCGATGCGGAAAATCGTTGGCATGTAGTCACTCTATCGGTTAGCTTCAGGCAAGTAAACCCAAACGCTTGGGTTTACTTGCAACTGTTGTTTTCCGCCGCAAAAGACTGCCTGCAGGGACCCGCCAAGCTTAGGGAGGAACCAATGGCGGCGCTATCAGCCGGATGGCCGAGGAGCCCGGTTTATCAAGCGCTACGCGCGTCGCTTCGAGTATTTATTACTTTGCTGGCTTAGAATGACAGCCACTTTTGGGCAGGTTGCATCAGGTGCTCCATTGCGCCAGTCGGCACGGCAAGGCCACAACGTCACAATGAGAACGGATCGCTCACCGCGCCGCATTTGCGCTTAGTGCAGGACGTCCGACCTTGCCCATTTTGCAGCCCGCCAAGCCACCGTTTTCTCTCGACATCATGCCCATCACTTCGCTTCAATTCGTGCCTCTTGCCCAACTCGCCGCCGCGCTTCGCGACGGTAAAACCACCAGCCGCGAGTTGGTCGAACAGGCGCTCGAACGCATTGCAGATCCTTCGGGGCAGGGAGCGGTTTCCTTCCTGCACGTCGATGCAGAGCGCGCCCGCGCCGCCGCCGATGCCCACGACGCGTTGCGCCGCGCGGGCACCGTCCTCTCGCCGCTGGCGGGCATTCCAGTGTCGATCAAGGATCTCTTCGATATCGAAGGCCAGGTAACACGCGCCGGTTCTCGGGTACTGGCCGACGCGCTGCCGGCCAAGGCTGACGCACTCGCCGTTGCCAGGTTGCGGCGCGCGGGCGGCGTGATCGTCGGGCGCACCAACATGAGCGAGTTCGCGTTCTCCGGGCTCGGACTGAACCCGCACTACGGAACGCCGCGATCGCCGTATCGGAGCAATGTGGCGGGCGATGAGCGGATTGCCGGAGGATCGTCATCAGGCGCGGCGGCGTCGGTGGCCGATGGCATGGCCGCCATCGCGCTCGGCACCGACACCGGCGGCTCCATCCGCATCCCGGCCGCGCTCTGCGGACTCACCGGCTTCAAGCCGACCGCTGCCCGCGTGCCTACGCAAGGCGGCGTGCCGCTTTCCACCACGCTGGACTCGTTCGGGCCGATCGGGCTGTCGGTGGCGTGCTGCGCGCTTGTCGACCGTATCCTGGCGGGCCGCGACTCCGGCGTGCCCGCGACCCGGCCGCTGGACGGCGTACGTCTCGGCGTGCTGACGAACTTCGTCATGGAGGGTGTCGACGCGACGGTTGCGAGTGCCTACTCCGCGGCAATCGGGCATCTGTCGGCTGCGGGTGCGCTGGTGGAAGACGTGCGCTTTGCGCCGCTCGAACGACTCGCCGGGGTCAATCGATTCAGCTTCGCGTCAATCGAGGCCTATGCGTGGCATCGGCCGTTATTGCAGGCACACGCTGATCAATACGATCCGCGCGTGCGCGTGCGGATCCTGAAAGGCCAGCCTGCGAGCGCGGCTGATTACATCGACTTGTTGCAGGCGCGCGCCACGATGATCGAGCAGGCGCGCGCGCTGTGGCAACGGTTCGACGCCATCGTGTGTCCGACCGTGCCCATCGTGCCGCCGCGCGTGGCTGACCTCGAACACGACGACGACGCGTTCGGCCGGATCAATGCGCTGATCCTGCGCAACCCTTCCGTTTTCAATTTCCTCGATAGTTGCGCGTTGTCGCTGCCGTGCCATCCGCGGGGCGAAGCGCCGGTCGGCCTCATGCTGGCCGGTGCGCCGTTCGGCGACGACGCGCTGCTCTCCATCGGTCGCGCAGTGGAAGCCGTACTCGAAGCCACGCGCTGAGCCGTCCACGCTGCACACCGCGCCTGAAACCGCCCGGCGACTGTGATCGCGATAGAATTCCCACGCCGGATGTGCCCTTCAGACGCTTTTTTCTCGAACAATTCGGAAAATATGAATAACTCCTTGAATCATTTCACCATGCACCACGACGATCGCACGATTCGCCGCGAACGGCGATTGCTGGTCTTGCTCGCTGTGATCTGTCTGGGGCTCGTTGGCGGAGCGCTGTATCTCCAGTTCGTCAAAGGTGAAGATCCCTGTCCGCTTTGCATCATTCAACGCTACTTTTTCGTGCTGATCGCGGTCTTTGCGTTGCTCGGCGCTTCGTTCCGGGGATGGCGCGGGATCGCGTTGCTCGAAACGCTCGTTGCACTCTCCGCTCTCGGGGGCGTGGTAGCCGCCGGACGGCACGTTTATGTGCAAGCGCATCCGGGGTTTAGCTGCGGGTTCGATGCTCTCCAGCCCGTTGTGGATTCGCTTCCGCCCGCGCAGTGGCTGCCTCAGGTATTCAAGGTCGCCGGGCTTTGCGAGACGCCCTACCCGCCCATTCTCGGGCTATCACTTCCGCAATGGGGTCTCATCGCGTTCGCGGTGATTTTCCTGTTCGTCGCCGGCAGTTTGTGGGGCAAGCGCAGGTTGCGCGCTAGTTGAATTTGGAGGCGGGCGGTTCGGAACTGCCGCCCTGCTCCGGTTTTTCGCGAAAACCAAAGCCGCAATCCGCTGCGGCCGGTCCGATATTTTGCTGCACCACGGCGCATGAACGTCCAGCGCCGTTGTCTGATCCGCTGGACTTCTGCGCCAGCGAATACAAAGCCCCTCGCGTCTCCTCCGTGCTCGTTTCGGCGCTTGTTCCGCCCACTCACATCCGCCTATTCGCATAGTCTTGATACGTTCGCCGGAATCTTTTTGAGATATTGCGGTGATATCGTTATCTTTGGATGGCGATCCACGTGCGCGCTTTCGGCCTGGTTTCTTTGAATCCTGACGCCGATTTCGCGTAACGCGCGCCCGATCCGCAATGTCTCGGACTTCTTTATGACAACGCAAACCATCCGGTTCTTCCAGCGCAACGCACTGCGCGAAGTCCACGACATACCCGCTTCCCGTACGGTGCTCCAGCACTTGCGCGAGCACGATCAATGCACCGGGACCAAGGAAGGGTGCGCGGAAGGCGATTGCGGCGCCTGTACGGTGGTAATCGGTGAACTCGATGCGGAAGGCCAACCCGTCCTCAAGGCTATCAACGCCTGCATCCAGTTCATGCCGACGCTCGACGGTCGAGCGCTCTTCACGGTCGAAGACCTGCGCGCCAAGGACGGCACGCTGCATCCGGTCCAGCAAGCCATGGTCGATTGCCACGGCTCGCAGTGCGGCTTCTGCACGCCCGGTTTCGTGATGTCGATGTGGGCGCTGTACGAGAACCAGCCCGCCGATGCCGGCCTGCCCACCCGCGACGAAATCAACGCCGCCCTCTCCGGCAATCTCTGCCGGTGCACGGGATATCGGCCGATCGTGGATGCGTCGCAGAAAATGTTCGAATACCCTCGCACGCCGTTTGATCGCAACCACCTCAAACGCCAGCTCGAATCCATCCAGCGCAAGGAGACGCTCGAATACGCCGCGCCCGACGCGCGCGGCGCCGCATTCGGCCGCCCGACATTCTTCGCACCCGTCTCCCTCGCCGAATTCGCCCGCTTGCGCGCCGCCCATCCGGACGCGCGCATCCTGGCCGGCAGCACCGATGTCGGCCTGTGGGTCACCAAGCAATTCCGCAATCTCGGCGACATCCTGTTTATCGGTAATGTGACCGAACTCAAGTCCATTACCCGCGACGGCCAATGGCTGACCATAGGAGCTGCAGCCTCGCTGGAAGATTCATATGCCGCGCTTTCGGCGGTTTATCCGGAACTCGCCGAATTGTGGACGCGCTTTGCGTCCCGGCCCATTCGCAACGCCGGTACGCTCGGCGGCAACGTGGCGAACGGGTCGCCCATCGGCGATTCCATGCCCGCGCTGATCGCCCTCGATGCTGAAATCGTGCTGCAAAACGCCAGCAAGGTCCGCACGATGCCACTCGATGCCTTCTATCTCGGCTATCAAAAATCCGCGCTGGAGCACGGCGAATTCGTCGCGGGAATTCGTGTTCCGTTGCCATCGGCGAATCTGCGCTTCCGGACTTACAAGGTATCGAAGCGATACGACCAGGACATCTCGGCGGTCTGCGCGGCGTTCGCCGTGACGCTCGACGGCACTCGGGTAAGCGCCGCGCGTTTCGCATTCGGCGGCATGGCCGCCACGCCCAAACGGGCATCGAATGCGGAAGCCGTGCTAGTGAACGAGGAGTGGAACGAGGCCAACGTGAAAGCGGCCATGCGCGCGCTGGACGTCGACTTCCAGCCGCTCACCGACATGCGGGCATCGAGCGAATACCGCAGCAAGGTGGCGCGCAATGTGCTGTGGCGTTTTTTCCTCGAGACCCGTGAGGATTCGCCGCTCGCACTGCGCGACGTCAACGCGTTCGCGTTCGACGTGCAATGCGCGACGTGACGCCACACCAATCCCCAAGGACCACGCGATGAACAAGCGTACCGATCCACACCATATCGACCGTGCCGCCGCCGATGCACTCGCGCTGCACGCCGGCGCAAAAAAGCCGGAGCCCGCAGCCATTGGCGTCGGCTTGCCGCACGAATCGGCGACGCTGCATGTGAGCGGCGAAGCGACGTACGTTGATGACATCGGCGAATTGCGTGGCACGCTGCACGCGGCGCTTGGTCTGTCGCGGCATGCGCATGCGCGCATTGTCTCGATCAATCTCGACCTCGTTCTGGCCGCGCCCGGCGTGATCGCGGTGTTCACCGCCGACGACATCCCCGGCGAGAACAATTGCGGTCCCGTGCTCCACGACGACCCGATCCTCGCGAAAGACGAAGTGCTGTACCTGGGCCAACCGGTGTTCGTCGTGATCGCGGAAACGCACGATCTCGCGCGCCGCGCAGCAGCGCTGGCGAAGAGCGAAGAAGTGATCCGATACGAACCGCGCGAAGCCACCCTGACGCCGCGCGATGCGAAAGCGAAACAGCAGTTCGTGCTGCCGCCGCTGCATTTGAAGCGCGGCGATCCGGATGGAAAAATCGCGTCGGCGGCGCATCGGTTGCAGGGCGAATTCGAGGTTGGCGGACAGGAGCAGTTCTATCTCGAAGGGCAGATCGCGTATGCCATTCCAAAGGAACTGGACGGCATGCTCGTCTACAGTTCCACGCAGCATCCGAGCGAAATGCAGCATCTGGTCGCGCATATGCTCGACTGGCCGACGCACAACGTCATCTGCGAATGCCGGCGGATGGGCGGCGGATTTGGCGGCAAGGAATCGCAGTCGGGCATCTTTGCGTGCATCGCTTCGCTGGCTGCGCATTTGCTGCATCGGCCGGTGAAACTGCGTGCGGATCGTGACGACGACTTCATGATCACCGGCAAACGCCACGACGCGATCTACACCTACGAAGCCGGTTTCGATGACGACGGCCGCTTGCAAGGCGCGCGTGTGGAAATGGCGTTGCGCGCGGGTTATTCGGCGGATTTGTCGGGCGCGGTGGCCACGCGCGCCGTCTGTCACTTCGACAACGCGTATTACCTGCAGGACGTCGATATCACCGCGCTCTGCTGCCGCACCAACACGCAATCGAACACGGCGTTCCGCGGTTTCGGCGGACCGCAAGGCGCGCTGGTAATGGAAATCATGATGGATGAAATCGCGCATCGGCTGAAGCGCGATCCCGTCGATATCCGCCGCGTGAACTACTACGGCATCACCGAGCGCAATGTCACGCCCTACGGCCAGACCGTGGAAGACAACATCATCGCGCCGCTGACGGACGAACTGCTGGCATCGAGTGCGTATGAGCCGCGACGCAACGCGATTGCCGCATTCAATGCAACGAGTCCGGTGCTCAAGCGGGGCATCGCGTTCACGCCGGTCAAGTTCGGCATCTCGTTCAACGTGCCGTTCCTGAACCAGGCCGGCGCGCTGGTGCACGTCTATAAAGACGGCTCCGCGCTCGTCAATCACGGCGGCACCGAGATGGGCCAAGGCTTGAACACGAAGGTCGCGCAGGTCGTGGCGAATACGCTGGGCGTGCCGTTATCGCGTGTGCGGGTCAGCGCCACCGATACCTCGAAGGTCGCGAATACATCGGCGACTGCTGCGTCCACCGGCAGCGACCTGAACGGCAAGGCGGCCGAAGCCGCGGCGCTCACCATTCGCGGACGGCTCGCTGAACTCGCCGCGAAGCAGCTCGGCGGACGCGTGGAAGACGTGCGTTTTCACGATGGCGTGGTCGAGTCGAATGGCGGCCAGATGCCGTTCGATCAACTGGTCGGCGCGGCCTACTTGTCGCGCGTGCAGTTGTGGTCGGATGGTTTTTACGCCACGCCCAAGGTCAACTGGGATTCGAAAACGCTGACCGGCCAGCCCTTCTACTACTTCGCGTATGGCGCGGCGGTCTCGGAAGTGGTCGTGGATACGCTCACCGGCGAGTGGCGTTTGTTGCGCGCGGACATTCTCCACGACGCGGGGCAGTCGATCAACCCGGCGCTCGATATCGGCCAGGTGGAAGGCGGTTTTGTCCAGGGCATGGGCTGGCTGACAACCGAAGAACTCTGGTGGAATCGTGACGGCCGCCTGATGACGCACGCGCCGTCGACGTACAAGATTCCATCGGTGAGCGACATTCCCGCCGCGATGAACGTCGCGCTCTACGAAAATCAGAACATCGAGCCAACCGTGTTCCGGTCGAAAGCCGTGGGCGAACCGCCGTTGCTGCTCGGTTTCTCGGTGTTGCTGGCTATTCGCGCCGCGGTGGCATCGGTCGCGCCGGATTCAACCGACGCGCCCGTACTGCGCGCGCCGGCCACGCCGGAATCGATCCTGAACGCACTGGACGCACAGGCCGCGAAAACTCAAGCCGCGACGGCGCCGGACATCGCCCAGCCTGTACCGGTCAACTAGCCTTTAGAGAGGCCTATTAATGCAAGCCTGGCTGCACGATCTGCAACACCTCCTCGCACACGGCGATCCCGTCGTGCTGGTGACGGTCGCGCGCGTGGAAGGCTCGGCGCCGCGCGAAGCGGGCACGAAGATGATCGTCACACGCGACGATGCACGCCATACCATCGGCGGCGGTCATCTGGAATGGAAGGCGATTGAAACCGCGCGGCAAGTGCTCAAGGACGGCGCGCGCAGTCCGCACATGCGGCGGCTCGAGCGTTTCGCGCTCGGCCCAAGCCTCGGTCAATGCTGTGGCGGCGCGGTCGTGGTGGCGTTTGAACGGTTGGATATCGGCGA
The DNA here is from genome assembly GCF_047608185.1 of Caballeronia eucalypticola. Taxonomy (NCBI): domain Bacteria; kingdom Pseudomonadati; phylum Pseudomonadota; class Betaproteobacteria; order Burkholderiales; family Burkholderiaceae; genus Caballeronia; species Caballeronia eucalypticola. Next base: position 19,648 of record NZ_JBLKRU010000002.1, on the reverse strand, counting down.
TCTCGCCTGGGTCACATCGTTGAACAAACGCATGGCACAGGGGTTATCCACGGTGCGCAGCGTCGGCTTCGGCCCGATTCCGGACGGGGTGATGATCTCCGACCCGGAACCCGGTGTAACCGGCCCCGATTGCCTGCTCTGGGACGGCGCAGGTTTCGACGAAAGCGGCTCGCTGCTGACCGAAACCATCGCGGTACGCGACTTTCCGGTGGTGCTGTTCGGTGCTGGCCATGTGGGCGCGGCGCTCGTCAGGGTGCTCGCGAATTTGCCTTGCCGCGTGGTGTGGGTGGACGAACGCGATGAAACATTCCCGCCGATGGACGGGATCCCCCCAAACGTCACGCTGGACGCCAGCGGAATCCCGGAAGCCGCCGTGGATGAAGCGCCGGCCAATAGTTACTTTTTGGTGATGACGCACAACCACGCGCTCGATCTCGAACTTGCCGAGCGCATTCTCAAGCGCGGAGATTTTGCGTTCTTCGGCATGATCGGCTCGCATACGAAGAAGGTGCTGTTCGAGCGCCGGCTGGCATCGCGAGGGCTGGACGCCATGTTGATCGGGCGCATGACTTGCCCCATCGGCGTACCCGGCATTGTCGATAAAGCGCCTGAAATGATTGCCGTATCAGTCGCCGCTCAGTTGCTGCAGAAGGTCGAGGAACGCGCCGCGCACGGCTACAATTCCGCGCAGCATCCGCAAACCGCGTGATCAGACCTTTTAAAGCACAAAACAAGTATGAATTCCACTCTCGCTGACAAAATCGCTCGCGCGCCCAAAGCCGAACTTCACATTCACATTGAGGGTTCGCTCGAACCCGAGTTGATCTTCGAACTCGCAAAACGCAATGGGGTGACGCTCGCGTACGACTCTATCGACGCATTGCGCGCGGCTTACGCGTTCACCGACCTCCAATCGTTCCTCGACATTTACTACGCAGGCGCAAGCGTGCTGCTGCACGAGCGCGATTTCCACGACATGACCCTGGCCTACGTTGAACGTGCGCTCGCCGATCATGTCACGCACACCGAAATTTTCTTCGATCCGCAGACGCACACGGAACGCGGTGTTTCGATTGCCACGGCGGTTGCGGGTATCGAAAGCGCGCTGGCTGAAGGTGAGCGGCGCGGTTTGACGAGCAAGCTGATCCTGTGTTTCCTGCGTCATCTGCCGGAAGAAGACGCGCTTAAAACGTTCGATGAAGCGTTGCCCTTGTTCGATCAATACAAGCATCGGCTGATTGGTGTCGGGCTGGATTCTTCTGAACGCGGCCATCCGCCTTCGAAGTTCGCGCGTGTGTTCGCGAAAGCGCGTGAGAAGGGCCTGAAGCTCGTGGCGCACGCAGGCGAGGAAGGGCCGCCTGCGTACGTGTACGAAGCGCTCGACGTGCTGAAAGTGGACCGTGTTGATCACGGCGTGCGCAGCATGGAGGACGCCGCGCTTGTCGCCCGTCTCGCCGATGCCCGCATCGCACTGACCGTCTGCCCGCTGTCGAACCTGAAGCTGCGCGTGTTCGACGACATGGCAAAACACACGCTCAAGGCGCTGCTGGATCAGGGCGTGGCGGTAATGATCAACTCCGACGACCCCGCGTATTTCGGCGGCTACGTGAACGCTAATTACTTCGCGATTCTCGACGCCTTGAATCTCAACGATGCCGAGTGTTACACGCTGCTGAAGAACAGCCTCGAAGCGTCGTTCGTGACGGATGCGGAACGTAACGCGATGGTCGCGAAACTCGATGCCTATTGGTACAACGGGCAAGCGGCTTGAGCGAGAACGTCATGGCGACCATTACCAACGACAGCACCACGCTCGAGCGTTTCTTCGGCATCCGTGCGGCGGGTTCGCGCACGAAGACCGAGATAGTTGCGGGCATCACGACCTTCCTCACGGCGATGTACATCATCGTCGTCAATCCCGGCATCTTGTCGCAGGCAGGCGTGCCATTTCCCGCAGCGCTGACGGCCACCGTCATTGTCAGTTTCCTCGGCAGTTGCGCGATGGGCCTCTACGCGCGCAACCCTGTGCTCGTCGCGCCCGGCATGGGCATGAACGCGCTGTTCGCGTTCGTGATGGTTCATAGCGGCAAGATGCCGTGGCAGACCGCGCTCGGCTGCGTGTTCTGGGCCGGCGTGATCTTCGCGGTGCTCGCGGCGTTCAACGCGCGCAAGCTGGTCGTCGATGCAATTCCGGCGAACCTGCGGCATGCGGTGTCGTGCGGCATCGGACTGTTTATCAGCCTGATCGGACTGGTCAACGCGAAGTTTGTTGTCAGCGATCCGGTGACGATCGTGCATTCGGCATCGCTGAATCCGGTGGTCATCACGTTCCTGATCGGCCTCGCCGTGACCACGATTCTGGTTGCACGAAAAGTAACCGGCGCGTTGATGATCGGCATCATTTTCACGACTGTGATTGCGATTCCCATCGGCCGTTTCTGGGGCGACGGCACCGCTTACTGGCCAGCCGCCATTGCGACCAAAACGCTCGTGAACTGGAACGGTTTGTTCTCCGCGCCGGACTTCTCGGCCGTCGGCCAACTGGACCTGCTCGGCTCGCTGAAGGTGATCTACTGGCCGTTTATTTTCGTGATGCTGTTCACGTCCTTCTTCGACGCGCTCTCCACCTTCATGGCGATCTCGGAAGCCGGCAAGCTCTTCGATAAAGACGGCAACCCGCGCAACATCCGCCAGTCGATGATGGTCGATTCCTTCGCCGCGCTGGTCTCCGCGCCGCTTGGCACGAGCCCGGCGAATGCGTACATCGAATCCGCGGCGGGCATTTCGGCGGGCGGCCGCACGGGGCTGGTCGCGGTCGTCGCCGGCCTGTGTTTCCTGCCCTTCCTGTTCCTCTCGCCGCTGCTTTCGCTGGTGCCCGCCATTGCAACCGCGCCCGCGCTCGTGCTGGTTGGTGTGTTCATGATGGAGTCGATCACGAAGATTGAATGGGGCCGCTTCGACGAGGCCATTCCCGCCTTTCTCGCGATGATCCTGATCCCGCTGACGTACTCGATCACCGATGGCATTGCGTACGGCTTCCTTGCATTTGTCGTGATCAAGTCGTTCACCGGCCGCAGAAAAGAAATCAAGCCGGCGATGTGGATTGTCGCCGCGCTGTCGTTGCTGTTGTTGACACAGCTATAAGGGCGCTGACCCGCTTTACTGGAGACGTTTCACCATGACTCAAACCGCTTACCGCGCGCAGTTACTGACTTTCCGCGACGATCCCGCTTTTTCCGATGACAACGCCGTGTATGAAACGGACGGCTTGTTGCTGGTGCAAGATGGCCGCGTGGTGGCGGCGGGCGCGTATTCGGCGCTGCATGACGCCGTCGCGCCCGATGCAATCCGGCAGGACTTGCGGGACAAGTTGATCGTGCCGGGTTTCATCGACTCGCACATTCACTATCCGCAGACCGACATGATCGCCTCCCCTGCGCCGGGGTTGTTGCCATGGTTGAACACGTACACGTTTCCGACCGAGCGCAAGTTCGAAGACCCGGCGTACGCGCGCGAGACGGCGAGGTTTTTCATCGATGAACTGCTGGCTTGCGGCACGACCACGGCGCTCGTGTATTGCACGGTCCACAAGCAATCCGCCGATGCATTCTTTAGCGAGAGCGAGTCGCGCGACCTGCGCATGATCGCGGGCAAGGTGCTGATGGATCGCAACTGTCCGGAGTATTTGCAGGACACCGCGCAATCGGGCTACGACGACAGCGCTGAACTCATCGCGCGCTGGCATGGCCGCGGCCGGCAGGAATACGCGCTGACGCCGCGTTTTGCGCCGACGTCGACGGAGGCGCAACTTGAAGCCTGCGCGGTGCTCGCGCGCAAGCACCAGGACGTGTACATCCAGAGCCACGTTGCCGAAAACACCGACGAGATCAAGTGGGTGGAAAGCCTGTTTCCGGGACATCGGAGCTATCTGGATATCTACGATCACTATGATTTACTGCGTCAGCGCGCGGTGTACGGTCACTGCATCTATCTCGACGATACCGACCGCCAGCGCATGGCTGAAACCGGCGCGGTGGCGTCGCATTGCCCGACATCGAATTTATTCCTCGGCAGTGGGCTGTTCGATATCGAAAAAGCGGGCGCGGCGAAGATGCCGGTGGCGCTTGCAACCGACGTCGGCGGCGGCACCACGTTTTCGATGCTGCAAACCATGGGCGAAGCCCACAAGATCGCGCGGCTGACCGGGCATCACCTGACCGCCGCGCGCATGTTCTGGCTGGCGACTACGGGCGCGGCTGAAGTGCTCGACATGGCGGACCGCGTCGGGACGCTCAAGCCCGGCAGCGAGGCGGATTTTGTGGTGCTGGATCCGGCTGGAACGCCACTGCTTGATCGCCGGACTTCGCGTGCGGAATCGCTGGAAGAACTGCTGTTCGCGTTCGCGATGCTCGGCGACGACCGCGCCGTGTTCGAGACGTATGCGGCGGGGAAATGCGTGCATCGGAGAGACGCGCGACGCGGGACGGTACCGGAGTTGGCAGCGGCTTGACGTGAACTCTGGCGGCGGGCCCGCAACGGCGCGGACGCTTTGATTCGCGCAACTATCTTTATCGAAGAAGTGGGTTGCGGAATTTTTCGAACCCATTAGCACAGCTCACCTTAAATCCGCTGAGGATTACATACTCACAGGATTCGCTTCAAACCAAACGGAACCCGCTCCCCGCGCCGCTCCGCCGGACGCGCTCCAAGCACTTGGTTAAGCACACTTTTCTGCTTCCGGCTAAAGTCTAGGCTTTTCGCAACGCCACGTGCGTACGTCGCGTCCTTCACAGGCGCGCGGATTGGAAACATGAAGCCACTCGTACAAGCCGTCCGCATCGGCTTACTCATCCTGATTGGAGCATCGTCCGCGCACGCTTCGGCCTACGCGCTGGATGCTCAACTCGACTGTAAATCGACCGCGCATGCGTTCATCGCGCCGCTTCAGGAAAACCACGCGATAGAAATCACTCCCATGCGCGTGGAGCCCAATTCAATCAACGCGTTTAAACCAACCCGCGATAGCCATCTCACCGCGTTCGATTTCGGCGTATTCGCGGTGGTCGGTTTCCAGAAGAATGACGCGATTTTCAAGCAGGGCAACGGCGATCCCATTGCCGATTCGGCTTATGGCGCTGTTGTGATCGGCGGGGAAGAATCGGTCAAGCAAAAGGTCCGCGCGGCCGGCAGCGACGCCGTGATTCGTCGCGTCGCGCCTTTTATCACCGCGATCTTCTGCAAGCCCGATTTACCGCAATTCGCCACGGTCAGTCACGATTAACAGGCGTCCGCCAAGTCAAAGGCCGCGCCAACATCGAGTTGGTGCGGCCTTTGGGTGAACAACGTGACATCCGAAGCAAGATCAGCGCGACAGCCTAGCGTCCAATGTGCGTTTGCAACCGGCGACGCACGTCTTCCGGCGTGATCTTCGGGCGCGGCAGATCGTCTGGCGTGCCGGTGCTGATCGACAGCCTCGCAAAACGCACACCATCGACGTCCTTCGCCTCGAACAACCGATCGATGACGCTCGGATCGTCGCCATCCAGCGCCAGCGCGTAACCGCATGCTGAAGCGATCCGCGCGAACTCGACGCCTTGCGACACCGTCGCCTGACCACCGGTCGATTCATGCGCGCCGTTGTCCAGCAGCAAGTGCGTGAGATTGGCCGGGCCGTAAGCGCCGAGCGTGGCGAACACGCCCATGCGCATCAGCGCGGCACCGTCGCCGTCGAGCGCAACCACGTTCAGGTCAGGCCGCGACAACGCCAGGCCAAGCGCCATCGGCGTGACGCATCCCATGGATCCGACCAGGTACACCTGGTTCTCGCGGTCATCGATAGCGTAGAGTTCCCGTCCGCAAAATCCCGTCGATGCCAGCACGACCGTCGACTCTTTCGGCGTATGCGCAATCACGCGCTGCAAGGCGTCGTGACGCGATACACGTTCGCCTGCACTTTCAAACGACTCAACCTCGGCGCGCTCGTTCAACGCGCGCTGACGCACGCCGCTCAAGCCTTTCTTGTTCAACTTGTACGGTGCAACGCTGCCCTTCTGCATCACGAGCGCGTACGGACGCCCAGTGCTGTCCATATGCGCGGTCGCGCGATCGAGCGCGGGTCCGATTGCATCGGCTTGGGTCGGGAACAACTCCCACGGAATCTCCATGGTGTCGAGCATGGCCGGCGTGACGGGCCCCATCAACGCGTGCTGAGGTTCATCGGCGACACCCGGCTGACCGCGCCATGTGACGATCAGCAATTGCGGCAGCCTGAACGTCCACGTCAACGACGTCAGCGGGCTGACCGCGTTGCCAAGCCCGGAGTTCTGCATCATCGAAATGCCTCGACGCGCTTTATGCACGCCCGACGCGCCCAGCGCCACCCCCGCGATCAACGCGACGGCATCGCCCTCATTGGCCGCCGACACGTAATTCAGCGACTCGTCCTGCAGCACGTAATTGATAAACGGCGTCAGATAAGAGCACGGCACGCCCGCGTACCAATCGAAACCCCGCTCGCGCGCGGCTTCGACAAATTGCGCAGCTTCGATCACGCGCCGGCCTCCGAGGAGCCCGAGCCGTTCGATCCGTACGGCGCTTGTCCGTGGGCGAAATCGCCGGCCTGACGCAACTCATCAAGGTCGTTCACGCCGCGCCAGTGACCGTGCACGTACTGCACTTCGATCTTTTCGTCGGCGGCGACCAGCGCGTTGAGCAGCGCGGCCATGTCGAGCTTGTCGAAGTCATCGCGTTGCTGCAGCGTTTCGAGCATGGCGACCAGGCGTTCACGCCCCGCGCCGCGTACGTTCAGCAGGCCCATCCAGCGGCCTTGCGGCGTCTTCGAGTTTGCGGGACCGGCTGAACTCGTCACGCTTTCGAGCCATACTTTCTGACCGAACAACGCCCGGTCGTCCGCGGTCGAGCAATAAGCAAAATCCGTCGATACCACCCCGGCAGCGGGCGTCTGCGACGAATCCACGACTACGCAGAAATCGCTTTCCGTTTCCACCAGATCGCGAAGAATGTAGCTGCGGAACAAGAGGTCGCCGTACGAGATCACGGTGTCGGCGGTGAACGATTTCGCGGCGCATGCCAGCGACGCCAGTTCGCCCGTCTTCTCGTGCTTCTCGTTCACGACCAACCGGATGCCCGATGTATCGATGGCATCGGCGCGATAACCGCCGACCACCGTAATGTCGTTGATGCCTTCTTTCTTGAACGCCTCGACCAGACGGCGCAAGAGCGGCTTGCCTGCGATCGGCAGCATGACCTTGGGTTTATCGGCGGTAACGGCTTCCAGCCCCGCGCCCCGGCTTGCCGCGAGCACGACAGCATTGCGCGATGCACTCGCCGACGACAAATACACGCTCTCGGCAGTTGAATATTCCTCGGCGTCTTGCAGACGGAAGATTTCGTTCACCGTCGCCACGCGGTCTTCCACGTTCACGAGCGTCTCGCTGCTGTGAATTTCCTTAGCGATGGCCTGCATGGTCGACGCTGCGCCGCGCAGCAAATGGTTCGCCCAGATCACCGTGCTGATGCCGGCTTGGCGGAACACGTCGGTCGGCGTGCTGTAGTACTTGGTCGGCACGATCACGAGCGGGCCGCGGCCGGCCCATTCACGCGCGAACGTGAGAATTTCGTCCGGCTTGGACAGCTTGCTGTGAATCAGGATGGCGTCCGCGCCGGCCTGGCGATAAGCCTCGGCGCGCTTCAGCGCTTCTTCCATGCCCCAGCCCGCGATCAACGCTTCCACGCGTGCGACGATGGAGAAATTCGGATCGCTTTGCGAGTCCTTACCGGCCTTGATCTTGCCGCAGAACTCGTCCATCTCGGCGAGCGGCTGACGCTCGCCGTTGAGAAAACTATTGGTCTTCGGAAACTGCTTGTCTTCGATACATACGCCGGCAATGCCGCGCTGCTCCAGCTTTTTTACGAGCCGACGAACGTTGTTGAAGTTGCCGTAGCCGGTGTCGCCATCGAGCAGGATAGGCAGGTCGCTAGCGTCCGCCATGAATTCGAGCGTGTCGACCACCTGGGTCCAACTCGCTTCGTTGTTGTCGCGTACGCCGTACTGCGCGGAGATCGTGAGACCCGATCCCCAGATTGCCTTGAAACCGGCTTCCTTCACAATGCGTGCAGACAAGCCGTTGTGCGCTTCCATCAAAAATTCGAGTTGATTGCTTTGCAACATCTCGCGCAGGCGAAGGCTGCGGGCATAGGCTGCTGGTAGTTGATACGGTGCGTTCATCGTAGAGCTCCTGCAAGCTGACGCAGTTGCGGCAAGACTTCGTCGGCCGCGCGTTTAACGTCGTTCTGAAAATCGATTTCAATCCATGGTGCGCCGGTTACATCGGCCACGTCGAACACCTGGCTGCGTTCCAGCAGCAAATCACGCACGGCTTCTTCATGCGGCAAGTTCGCGCGGCCCGTTTCGACATAACCCGCCACGAGTTCGGCCAGGCGCCGTGCGGCGGTTTCATCGAAGCGGAAAAATCCGACCGACTCGCCGATCACGTCGAATTGCAGGTCAGCCAGCACTTGCTTGCGCAATTCCACCGGCACGCCATTCGCCACACACAGCTTCACGGGTTCATCGCCGGCTTCGAAATCACGGTCGATCAGCAAGCGGTTCACCGGTCCCGCGCCCGCCACCAGCGGCTCGAGAATACGTTCGTCGTAGAGTACGTCGGCGTCCATCAGCAACACGTCGCCGCCACGCGTCAGCGCTTCGGCCGCCGTGTGCACGGACAGCACGCTGCCGAGCGAAAACTCGCGATTCACGACCACTTCCGTACGCGGTTTCCAGTCGATCGCGGCAAGTTCCGCTTCCACCTGTTCATGCTTAAAGCCGAGCACAAAGACGATTTCATCGACGCCAGCCGTCTTCAGCAATTGAAGATGACGTTCGAGCAGCGACGACTCGCCAAAACGCAGCAGGCACTTCGGCTTTTGCTGCCCTTCCGGCTGAACCAGGCGCAAACCCATCCCGGCGGCAAGAATAATTGCGCGCATGTTGATCCTATGGATGATGCTTTATTCGATATCCGGCACGCGCGCGAGACGACGGCGCTGCCAGCCCTTTTCAGCGAAATGTAGATAAATGATACCCGGCAAGCCGAGCAGTAATTCCCGTGCGCGCTTGGCCAACGAAAGCGCGAGCGCGGCCTCCGGCGGCAAGCCAATCAGACGCGCGAGCAGCAAGTAGCCGCCCTCCTGCACACCCAGCGAACCCGGAATGAAGAACGCCGCGCCCCGAATGGCCTGGCCCAGGCTTTCCAGCATCAACGCTTCGCCCCAGCCAACCGGCGAGCCCAGCAAGTGCAGCGCAAGCCACACTTCGCCCGTGCCCACGAACCAGCCCAGAAGACTCAGCGCAAAACTTGCCGCGACCGGTCCGGGCTTCTTGTAGAGATCGAGCACAGCGGTGTCGACCGCTTCCGCACGCGACACGAGCGACGACCAGTCGCGCTTCTTCGAAAAGCGCGCGGCGAATTGCGAAGCGAAACGGGTCGCGCGGCCGAACAAACCCTTGCGTTGTGCGAAGAAGAACCCGACGACCATCAGCGAGCACGCCACGATCACGATCAGCACCGGCAGCAGCATGCCCACGCCCGACGCATAGCTGCTCAGCAGCGCGAGTCCGATCATCGCGAAGATCATTTGTCCGACGGATTGCATGGTCGTGCTGACGGTGATGACCGCCGCCGCGTCGCGCGCCCGCATGCCGCGCTGCGACAGATAACGCACCATCAGCATGGGGCCGCCGATCTGTCCGGCCGGCATCAGGCTATTCACCGACTCACCGGTCCAGCGCGCGAACAGCGCGTCGCGGAAGGTGACATCGCGTTCATTGCGGGGAAAGAGCGTTTCGATAGCCAGCGCGTCGATCACGACAGGCAGCACATGAAACACCGCCACCGCGAGCAGACCCCAGCCTGCGGCCGCGAGCGCGGTCGCGACGGAACCGAAGCCCTGCCAGCCGAGCAGCGCGATGAACAACACCACGCCGAGCGACAGGAGGACCGTTCCGGCGCGGCTCATGCTGCGCCGTTCTTCCCGCCTTTGCGGCGGAAAACCTGCCCGAAGCCGAAGTACGCGATCGAGTCTTTCATGTTCGAGATGAAACGCTGCCACGGCCGCATGTTCGGATTCGTGACGTACTCGAAGGTCAGCGACACGCGGAATTCGTTCGCGCGCGCAGGCGTGACGCGATGGCGCAGTTTGTCGCCATCGAAGAAAACCAGCCCGCCCGGCGGAATTTGCACTGAACCCGGCTGATCGGGAATCTCAGGCGTGCGCGTGTGCAGTTCATAGTCGAGACGGCACGACGAATCGTCCTTCACACCAAGCAGCAAGGTATAACGGCGGCCTTCGTAGTACGACGTATCGTAGTGCCAGCCGATATGGTCGCCCGCCTTCGTATAGAAATACAGCGCGTACGCGTGCGGATCGTCAGCCGGCGACTCCTGAAGCGTGTCGCCGCTAATTTTTTCGAGCCAGCTAATCAGTGCCGGTGACCGGTACAAGTCGGCGATAAACGGCGCGAGCTCGTCGATCGCGTGACGGCTGACGCTGCCGCCCTGCTTGTGCCCCGGCAAATAATTGCGGTTGATTGCGGGCGTGACGGCCTGGACAGCGGCAACCAGCTTCTCGGTGAACTCGCGCGGCAGAAAGTCGTCCAGGTACAGGAACGCGCCCTGGTTATCGAACGTTTCGTGCAGCTTCGCAGTCTGCCGCCCGGGCAATACGCGCTGAAGATGCGCGGCCAGGGTTTCGTCGAGAGCGTGAGAGCTCTTGCGCTCAGCGGAATGGCCGCCAACCGCACGAGGGGATAAGGAATCGACAGAAGAACTCATTGAACAGCCTGCAAATCCTGATCTTGAGTATCAGCATCTTTGTTAAGTGCCGTGGCCCGGGCGAAACGCCGCAGTGCGTGCTGGTAATCCACGACGACCCACACAGCAAACAGCGGTGCACCAATGGAGGCCGCCACGAGGAACGGCGTCATGCCGTTGAGCAGCGTCACCGCCGGCAGCAGATACAAGACGTCTTCGGTCTCGAAACCCGCCATGGACGCCTGCTTCGTGCCGCTCTTGCCCGCCATGGATTCAATCCGCATCCGCAGGAAGAAGATCAGCGCAACAGCGACACCCGCAATAGCGCCAAGCCATTCGGCCGACACAATCATCGCCGGATGATGACCGCTCACATAAAACCCGAGACCGACGAACAGCAGCACGGTCACCACCGAATCACACGCGAGATCGTAAAAATGACCGATTTTGCTCGATTGCCCGCTGATTCGCGCGAGTTCGCCGTCCGTATGGTCGACGAAATTGGACAGCGCGATCAGCAATGCGCCCAGGCTGCATAACCAAAAACTGCCGACCGACAGGTAATACGCGCCGGCAATGCCAATCAGCAGGCGCAGAGTGGTTAGGTGGTTCGGTGTAACGGGGGTGCTAACGAGCGGTGTAACGAGGCGCCGGGCGAGCCGCGCATCCCAGGTTGCGGGCTCAGGAAGCGTATGGTGTTTAGCGTTGCGGGGTTTGTTCATCCTCGAAATATATCTCGTTTCGAATTTAATTGCATACAAGGGCACGCTGCCATACGCCCGCAATAAGGCAGATTTTTAACCGGAATTCGAGCGTATCGCGGACACAATGGCGGCGGTGACCGGATCGGGCAACCCGTCATCGTAACGGTAAATTTTGCTGAACCGGATTTTCTGGAAACGCATCGGCTTAACGGCTACTGCACGGGCACCGGTGCTGCGACTGGCGCTGGAGCGGCGGCCTTCTCGTTCGTCCCGACCGAAACCGGCGCTTCATTGCTGACACCGCCGGTTCTATCGAGCGAGATTTTCACCGTGCGCACGGTGCCGTTACCCAGCGGAAAATTCGCGAGCGCACTACGGACGAGATACGGCATGGCGCGAACCAGCGACGATTCGCCGCCTGAATTGCTCGCGGTCACTTTGTACACCTCGCGCCCGCTTTCGCGCTCGGTCATGCGGATCTGCAGCGAGTGCACGAAGATTGGGTAGCTTTGGTCGACATAACCCGTCGGCCCCATGTCCCAACCGCCCCACGCTCCCCACCCGCCGTATCCACCCCATCCGTACGGCCGGCCGTACCAGCCGCCGTACATAGGCCACGGATCGTAGTAGACAGGCTGGCGCACGGTAACCATGTCGCCGCGAATGGAGTAGGACAGTTCCACAAGATAACGCGCGCCGGCATCGGGCACCTGCTTGAACGAGTGCGTGGCGAGTTCGTTTGCGGCGAGCACTTCATACGTCTTCTGTTCAATGCTGTTTTGCTGTGGCGCCGAGCGCACGAACGCGTAGGTCCGCGTGGCGTCGGTCCCGGACCAGTCGGAGAACGCCGCCACCTGCGTCTGAACATAGGTCGTACAACCCCCGAGCAACGCGAAACCCGCTACCAGCAGCACGCGCGCCGCGCCCTTCCACTCCCCGTACCACCGTCCCAACGTCATGGCCGACCTCATTCGTCTTGTTGATCTTGATTGCGATGTGATGTGTAAAACAACAACCCTGAAGAGTCGCATGCACCGTACGAAAGACGGCTGACTCCATCTGTTTAAAGACCGTCGCAGACAGGTGAAGTTCGAGAAGCAGGCCATTCGGCCGACCCCAAATCGAGCACACGATCCCGCGAGCCTTTGTACAATGGTCCGACACAAGGCCGCCTGGAAAGCAAAGGCACCCGCTCAACTCAATCAGAACCGCCATGTCCACCATGCCCAACTCGACCGCACCTGCTGTAATCCGCCGTGCCGACTACACGCCGCCCGCCTTCCTGATTGATACCGTTGCGCTCGAATTCGATCTCGTCCCCGAACGCACGCTAGTGCGTAACACCATGCGCCTGCGCCGTAACCCGGACGCCGCGCCTGCCGCGTCGCTGGAGTTGCTTGGCGAGCAGATGGAGTTCATTGGCGCCACGGTCGACGGGCGCCCGCATGCGGATGTCCGCGTTACTGAGAACGGTTTGTCGGTGAGCAATATTCCCGACGCGTTCGAATTGACGCTGGAAAGCGCGTGCAATCCGGCCGAAAACACGACCTTGTCGGGTCTATATGTATCCGGCGGCAATTTCTTTACGCAATGTGAGGCCGAGGGCTTCCGGCGCATTACGTACTTCCTCGACCGGCCCGACGTCATGGCCACGTACACGGTCACGTTGCGGGCGAACAAAGAAGCGTATCCGGTGCTGCTGTCCAACGGAAACCTGATTGAAGAAGGCGACCTGGAAGACGGCCGGCACTTTGCGCGCTGGGAAGACCCGTTCAAGAAACCAAGCTACCTGTTCGCGCTGGTGGCCGGCAAGCTCGTCAAGCTCGAACAGCGCATGAAGACCGGTTCGGGCAAGGAAAAACTGCTTCAGGTGTGGGTCGAACCTCACGATCTGGACAAGACGCAACACGCCATGGATTCGCTGGTTCATTCCATCGAATGGGACGAACGGCGCTTTGGGCTGGAGCTCGACCTGGACCGCTTCATGATTGTTGCCGTGAGCGACTTCAATATGGGCGCGATGGAAAACAAGGGCTTGAACATCTTCAATACGAAGTACGTGCTCGCGAATCCCGAAACGGCTACAGACGTGGATTTCGGCAATATTGAAGCGGTGGTCGGCCATGAATATTTCCACAACTGGACGGGCAACCGCGTGACCTGCCGCGACTGGTTCCAATTGAGCCTGAAGGAAGGCCTGACTGTATTCCGCGACCAGGAATTCTCCGCCGACATGGCCGCCGGGCTCGAACCGGGCGCAGCCAGCGACGCGGCGCGCGCCACCAAACGGATTGACGACGTCCGCGTGCTGCGCCAGATGCAGTTCGCCGAAGACGCGGGTCCAATGGCGCATCCGGTACGCCCGGAAAGCTACGTCGAGATCAACAACTTCTACACGATGACCGTCTATGAAAAAGGCTCGGAAGTCGTGCGTATGTACCAGACGCTGCTCGGGCGCGACGGTTTCCGGCGCGGCATGGACCTGTATTTCCAGCGTCACGATGGCCAAGCGGTCACCTGCGACGACTTCCGTCACGCCATGGCCGATGCAAATGGCCGCGATCTCGCGCAATTCGAGCGCTGGTACAGTCAGGCGGGCACGCCCAGGATCACGGTGCGCACGCGTTACGACGCAGCCGCGAAGCGTTACTCGCTGACGCTCACGCAAGGCTACGGCGAGGCGTCCGAGGCCGCGCGCGAAACTCAAAAGGGTCCGCTGCTGATTCCATTTTCGGTCGGCCTGATTGGCAAGAACGGCGCCGACCTGCCGTTGACGCTTGACGGCGAGAAGGAACCGCAGGGCACTACGCGCGTGCTGGAGTTCACGGAACAAGAACAAACCTTCACGTTCGCCGACGTCGCCGAAGAACCGCTGCCCTCATTGCTGCGCAATTTTTCGGCACCGGTGGTGGTCGATTACGACTACACCAACGAACAGCTCGCGTTTCTGCTGGCTCATGACAGCGACCCGTTCAACCGGTGGGAAGCGGGCCAGCGCCTCGCCACGCGCGAATTGCTTGCGCTGGCGGACCGGGCATCGAAACGTGAGGAACTGACGCTCGACGACCAGGTGGTATCCGCATTCGCCCAAGTTCTCGACGACAGCACGCTCACGCCGGCATTCCAGGAACTGGCGCTGATGTTGCCGTCCGAGGGATATCTGGCCGAACAGATGGCTGTGTCGGATCCCGCCGCCGTTCACGCCGCTCGTGTGTTCGTAAGCCGCCGCCTCGCCACGGGCCTGTGCGACCGTTGGCTCGCCGTGTACGAAGCGAACCGCACGCCGGGCGAATATCGCGCGACACCGGACGACGCCGGCAAGCGCGGGCTGAAGAATCTTGCGCTCGTCTATCTGAGCCAACTCGACGATCCCACCCGCGCAATCGAACTGGCGAGCGCGCAGTACGACGCCGCGAACAACATGACGGACCGGTCGGCTGCGTTGTCGGCATTGCTGACGGCGGGCGCGTCAGGTTCCGTCGATACAGCCGTGGCCGATGCGGCCCTTGGCGATTTCTACCAGCGTTTCGAAAAGGAGCCGCTGGTCATCGACAAATGGTTCGCGCTGCAGGCCACGCAACGCGGTGGACCGAAGCGCAATGTGCTCGAGGTCGTGCGCAAGCTGATGCAACACCCGGCGTTCACGCTGAAAAATCCGAATCGCGCCCGCTCGCTGATTTTCAGCTTCTGCGGTGCCAATCCAGCGCAATTCCACGCCGCCGATGGTTCTGGTTATGCGTTCTGGGCCGAACAGGTCACGGCGCTCGACGCGATGAATCCTCAGGTGGCCGCACGCCTGGCTCGTACGCTCGAACAATGGCGCCGATACTCG
Source organism: Caballeronia eucalypticola (assembly GCF_047608185.1). Taxonomy (NCBI): domain Bacteria; kingdom Pseudomonadati; phylum Pseudomonadota; class Betaproteobacteria; order Burkholderiales; family Burkholderiaceae; genus Caballeronia; species Caballeronia eucalypticola. The sequence continues at coordinate 4,277 of NZ_JBLKRU010000002.1, read as the reverse complement.
CCGGCCTTGCGGGACAAGGCGCATGCGGCGCTGGAACAGGTAGCGTCGAAGGTGAAATCGCGCGATGTACGGGAGATTGTGGAAAAAGCGCTGGGCTGACTTGAGGATTAAGGCTTAATTCGATACCGCGGCTCACAAAAACCGGCGCTACGGCGCCGGTTTTTTTACGCGCCGTCGCCGCGCGACAACCAGGATTGGCGTCTCGCAACACTCCATTAAATGTACACCACATTGCTGTGACATCGGGAGACACATTCCAAGCGGGTAGAATCTGAGGCATTCGTCTAACGCTCTCGGAGCCCAATGCAATGTCGACCCCATCATCTATTTCACGCCGCACGACGCTCACCAAGTATCTGATCGAGCAGCAGCGCGAACATCAAAATCTTCCCGCCGACCTGCGATTGTTGATCGAAGTGATCGCGCGCGCGTGCAAGCAGATCGGCTATCAAGTGAGCAAGGGCGCGTTGGGCGAAGCGCTGGGCACCGCCGGCAGCGAAAACGTCCAGGGCGAAGTGCAGAAGAAACTCGATATTCTCTCGAACGAAATCCTGCTCGAAGCCAACGAATGGGGCGGCAACCTGGCCGCGATGGCATCGGAGGAAATGGAAAAGATTTTCCCGATCCCGAACCGATATCCGAAGGGCAACTACCTGCTCACGTTTGATCCGCTCGACGGCTCGTCGAACATCGACGTGAACGTGTCTATCGGCACGATCTTTTCAGTCCTGCGATGCCCGGACGGCATGGAACCGAGCGAACAGGCATTCATGCAGCCGGGTTCGGCGCAAGTGGCGGCCGGCTATGCGGTCTATGGTCCGCAGACGGTTTTCGTGCTGACCACCGGGTACGGCGTGAACTGCTTCACGCTCGACCGCGAACTCGGATCGTGGGTACTCACGCAAAGCAACATGCAGATTCCCGCCGACACGCGCGAGTACGCAATCAATGCATCGAATAGCCGTCACTGGTACGAGCCGGTGCAAAAGTATGTGAACGAGTTGATCGAAGGCAAGGACGGCCCGCGCAAGGAAGATTTCAACATGCGCTGGATTGCTTCGATGGTGGCAGACGTGCACCGTATCCTGAGCCGCGGCGGCGTGTTCATGTACCCCGCCGACAAGCGCACGCCCGATCGGCCGGGCAAGTTGCGCCTGCTGTACGAAGCGAACCCAATGGCGTTCATCGTCGAACAGGCGGGCGGCGCCGCGACGGATGGCGAGCAGCGCATCCTCGACATCGTTCCGACCAACCTGCATCAGCGTGTGCCGGTGTTCCTTGGATCGAAAAACGAGGTGGAACGCGTGACGCGCTATCACTCGGAAATTAATTGAGGTCAGGGTGTTGCCAAACTCGGGGAAACGTACTTATAATCTCGTTTCTCTGATGCCGGAATAGCTCAGACGGTAGAGCAGCGCATTCGTAATGCGAAGGTCGGGGGTTCGATTCCTCTTTCCGGCACCAAACAGAATCAAGCAAATTAGCCCAATCCTCGGATTGGGCTTTTTGTTTTTATTCTGAAATAATCTTCTATTCTCAAATAATCGCGATGCAACCGATTGGCGCGTTACCGCTTTGGCCACGTCGAGATCGGACTCGCTATGGTGAGATTGAATTAAGCATGGGTTAGTGCTCGTCTTTCCGACACATCGTTGAATTAACTGAATTCGCCGAGCTTTCCGAATGCAATCGACCGTATTTCAGAAAGCGTTGCTCGCTCGCAGCCGCACGGGCGCACATGCATTCAGGCTGGTCAAAAGCGTGTCATGCTGGAAACCCTCACATCACCGCACGCTGGGAGCCACAAAAATGGCTAAATCGAGCGACACTCACGACCTCTCCTCGCAGCAAATGACGCGATGCAAGCGGCAGATCGCTTTGGCGACCGCCGCGGCAGTCATCGTTGCGGCGTTTTTGTGGTTTGTCGCCGTTCGACTCGGGCTTGCCGGTTCGTGATCCGCGGATGGCCGGCGGACTCAACTGAACCGGTCACTGTCCATCCTCCCACGGAACACGCGCTCCATCTGGCAAAGTAGCGATTAAGGGTTTACCCCTAAAAATCACAAAAACCAATTGTGCGTACCGACCTTAATTTTAAGAGACCTCTTAACTACACTTGGGTTACCGGCTTCGAACAACGGTTCGTCGCCAAACCAAGACTGGAGGTTCATCATGAAATCGCTTATTCAAGCTGTTGTGGTTGCCGCAGTGCTCGCCGTACCCGCTGTATCGTTTGCTCAATCCAGTGCGCCTCAGCAGGACGCTGCCGCGTCCAGCTACGGTGGCGCCCCGGACGGCACATCGGCGACGGGTTCACATCGTGCGCTTCATTCAATCGATCGGGTTGTGCATCGCGTAGATAACAAGATCCGCTCTTCGATTCGCCCGGATGCCAATGACGGTATGGAACCCATTTACTTCGGTTCTTGATTCGTTCGAAAGCGTGAAAGTCCCATGTCATGCGGCAGCGACTTTCACGCTCGGCCCCGTCAGTCGCGACGAGCTCTTGGATTACCCTGAACCAATGACGTAACTGTCACGTCAACCCGTTCAATATATTCATTTATGCGCGCAAAAAGCAGCGCGCTAAGCAATGCATTAATCTCGCGAGCCAACATTCGTAGTTGGCAACACAATCATTAACTATTTCTAATTCGTGAACACTTCGCCGTAAAGGGTAATAAAAATTATCCGGCAGCGGAAAACGTCGAAATGAATGGGCTGCGCTGGTAAAGTTGCCGTGATTTTCCCGGCTTCTACCAGGTCTTTAATGACCTCGCCCCACCATACCCATCCGGTTATACACATCTCGTAGCCCAAGGCGTCGTGCGCGGAAGAACGCGTTTACTTTCAATGACGTAGCGCTGCGCTTGTAAACTTTCAGCGGATCGCGTTTACTTTTGCTTTTTGAGTGGACGCATTGGTCACCGAATCGACGCCCTGGACCCAGACGGAATTCAAACAGCTCGAGCTCGGCGATGCGCGCCTGAACAAGCGAGCGAGGCTTTTGATGGAAAGAATGGCGGCCGACCCGATGGCCAGCGTGCCCAAGGCATGCCAGGGCTGGGGCGAGACGATGGCGGCGTACCGCTTCTTCGACAACGACAAGGTCGAATGGCATGCGATTTTGGAGCCACATTGGCAGCAGACGCAGGAGCGCATGCAGGCCCATCGTGTCGTGCTCTGCGTGCAGGACACATCAGAGCTGGATTTCAACGGACAAGGCGCGATCGGACTCGGGCCACTGAGCTATGAAGCCCAGCGGGGCATGTATCTGCATCCGACCTACGCGGTCACCCCGCAGCGCGAGCCGTTGGGCATTCTGGATGCGTGGATGTGGGCGCGGGAGAAGAAGGACGAATCCGGCAAGCGTGGCGGACTCAAGGAAAGTCTGCGCTGGATCGAGGGCTATGAGCGCATTGCTGAGATGGCGCCGAGCCTGCCCTCCACGCGTTTGGTGTATGTGGCTGAGCGCGAAGCGGATCTGATGTCGCTGATGTTGCGAGCGCAGGAGCTGGGCACGCCGGCAGACTGGCTGGTACGAGCCGCTCATAATCGCTGCCTGCCGGAGGGAGACAAGCTGTGGGAGCGCACGAGCCGTGGGGAAGCTGTCGGGCAAATCGCCTTCACGATGGCTTCGCGCCATGGCGTCAAAGCACGCACGGTGCGCCAGCATCTGTGGGTGCAACGCGTGGAGTTGCCCGCGGGCAAAGGCAAGTGCATCGCTGCGACGTGCCTGGTCGCGCGCGAGTTCGAGGCTCCTGCGGGCGTTAAGCCGATCGAATGGCGTCTGTTGACCAATCGCACGGCCAGCACGGTGGAGGAGGCAGTCGAACTGATCGATTGGTATCGAGCGCGCTGGGAAGTGGAAATCTTGTTCAACATCCTGAAGAACGCGTGCCGTGTCGAGGCGCTTCAGTTGGGCACGATCGAACGGCTCGAGCGCGCGTTAGCGCTGTTTCTGGTGGTGGCTTGGCGTGTGGCTTATTTGATGCGGCTCGGACGAACCTGCCCGGATCTGGACGCGCACCTGTTCTTCGATCCCGATGAAATTCGCTCCGCCTACCTGCTCACGAAAACCCGAGCGCCGGCCCAACCGAAGCTCAACGAAGTATTGCGACTGATCGCGCGCCTGGGAGGTTTCCTTGGCCGCAAGGGCGATGGCGAACCCGGAGCAAAGACCATCTGGCTCGGCCTCCGAGAAGTTCATGTCGCTGCAAAAACATTGCGCCTCTTACGCGACGACGATGGTGACGACACTTCTGTATAAGGGAATG